>NZ_JBCGFC010000011.1:0-163342 GCF_038739615.1 Aeromonas sp. SER
AACTCAGAAGTGAAACGCGGTAGCGCCGATGGTAGTGTGGCATTCGCCATGCGAGAGTAGGACACTGCCAGGCACCCAATACAAGAAACCCCGCTCATCGAGCGGGGTTTTTTATTGCCTGAAAATCAGCAAATCGCCTGATAATTGACCGTTCATTCTCTCTTCTCCGCCGTTTTCTCTGTTTTCCCTCCCCGATTTTCCCCGGTTATGCCATCGCCGCTGGCTCTGGTTGCCGTTATAATGGCCGCCCTCAAGCAAGGTGGTGGTATGAAAGCAGAATATCTACAGCGATTCGGGGGCATTGCCCGTCTTTATGGTCAGAACGCCTTGCGTTCCTTTAGCCAGGCCAAGGTCTGTGTGGTAGGGATCGGCGGCGTTGGCTCCTGGGCGGCAGAGGCGCTGGCCCGCGCCGGTATCAACCAGATTACCCTGATCGACATGGACGATATCTGCATCACTAACACCAATCGCCAGATCCACGCCATGCAGGGGACGGTTGGTCGCCTCAAGACCGAGGTTATGGCCGAGCGCATTCGCGCCATCAATCCGGATTGTGAAGTGATCGAGGTGGACGATTTCGTCACCGCCGATAATCTGGCTGAGCATATCAAGCGGGAGTTTGACTATGTGGTGGATGCCATCGATTCGGTCAAGGCCAAGGTGGCGCTGATTGCCTTCTGCAAGCGCAACAAGATCCCGGTAATTGTGGCGGGTGGTGCTGGCGGGCAGATGGATCCGACCCAGATCACTGTGGCCGATTTGGCCAAGACTATTCAAGATCCGTTGGCGGCCAAGGTGCGCTCCGACCTGCGCCGATTGCACAACTTCAGCAAGAATCCGGCACGCAAATTCGGGGTGGAGTGTGTCTTCTCAACCGAGCAGCTGAGCTATCCGGATGGCAATGGTGGCACCTGTCAGGCCAAGGCGGCCAGCGATGGCACCATGAAGATGGATTGCGCCTCCGGTTTTGGCGCTGTGACGCCGGTGACGGCAACCTTTGGGCTGGTCGCTGCGTCCCGGGTCTTGAAGAAGATTGCCGAGCGGGGGGCCCGCGCCGAGAAAGAGGCCGGGAATGAAGAAGTAGGGTCGATTGGCGAAGCCTAATCGACCACTGAACAAGGCGGGTTAGACGGCTTGTTGCCGGATAGCCAACACGATAGCCCTGAGCCCGTTGCCCCGCGACGGGCTCAGGTGTTTCTCAAGCCCAAGTTCGCTGAAATAGCCTTCTATATCAAAATCCTGGATCGCCGCAGATAATTGGTGGTTGAGCGCCGCCAGCACGATGACGATAAGGCCCCGCACGATGCGGGCATCGGAATCACAGGCAAAGTGCCAGCAGCCATCCTCACCTTGTTCTCCCTTCAGCCAGGCCTGGCTTTCACAACCCTTGAGGCGGAATTCTTCTTGCTGCCATTCGCCGGGTAGCACCGGCAACTGCTTGCCGAGCTGGATGATGAGCCGGTACTGGTTCTCCCAGCCATGGGCGGCGGCAAACTGCTGGCGGATGGTGTCGGCGTTGGGCTCAATGCCAATCTGGGTATAGCTTGCGAGGTCACTCATTCGGTTGTCTGCCTTAGAAGAAGTCACTGAGTTTGTGCAGGGCGGCCAGCAGGGTGTCGACATCGTCCCGGTTGTTGTAGCAGGCCAGCGAGGCGCGCATGGTGCCGCCGATCCCGAGCGACTCCATCAGCGGCATGGCGCAGTGATGGCCGACTCGCAGGGCGATCCCCTGCATATCGAGCAGGGTGGCGGCATCTTGCGGGTGGATATCCTCCAGCAGGAACGAGACCGCTCCGGCGCGCTGATTGGGTTCGCCGACCAGACGCAGCCCTGGCACCTGTTGCAGACCAGCGACCAGATAGTCGGTCAGTACCTGCTCATGCTTGGCGAGCCATTGCCGGTCTTGCGCCATCACAAAGTCGATGGCGGCGGCGAGGCCGATAGCACCAGCGATATGGGGGGTACCCGCCTCGAACTTGAAGGGCAGGGTATTGAAGGTGGTGCCGCTGAAACTGACCCGATCGATCATCTCGCCACCGGCTTGCCAGGGCGGCATCCTCTCCAATAGCTCGATGCGGCCCCACAACACGCCGATGCCGGTCGGGCCATAGAGCTTGTGACCGGAGAAGGCGTAGAAGTCGCAACCGATGGCCTGCACATCCACCTCGAGATGAGCCACCGCCTGAGCGCCATCGAGCAGGGTCAGAGCGCCGACTGCCTTGGCCGCTGCCACCATCTCTTTGACTGGATTGACGGTGCCAAGGGCATTGGAGATGTGGGCCACGCTTACCAGTCGGGTCCGTGGCCCCAGCATGGCGTGATAGGCGGCCAGATCGAGATCGCCCCGCTCATCGAGCGGGATGACCCGGATCACCGCGCCGGTGCGTTGGGCGACCAGTTGCCACGGGACGATATTGGCGTGGTGCTCCAGCGTGCTGAGGATGATTTCGTCCCCTGCCTTGAGCTCGCTCATCCCCCAGCTCTGGGCCACCAGATTGATCGCCTCTGTAGTGCCGCGGGTCCAGATAACTTCGTGGCTGCGGGGCGCATTGATAAAGCGGGCGACCGTCTCGCGGGCATCTTCGAAGGCGCGGGTCGCGCGGCCGCTCAGGGCGTGAGCGGCACGGTGCACGTTGGCGTTGTCGGCCCGATAGTAGTGAGCGATGGCATCCAGTACCGCGTGCGGTTTCTGGGTGGTGGCGGCGTTGTCCAGATAGACCAGAGGGTGGCCGTTTACCGCCTGCGCCAAGGCCGGAAACTGGCTGCGCAGTTGGTCATGCTGTTGCTGATTCATGCTCCCCTCATCATCTGGAAAAAGTCATCATCTCGAAAGGTCGGCCATGATCCTGAAAATAGCGCTCGAACACAAGGCGCGATAAGCCCGATTGGCGGTTGCCTGCCGTGCAGCAGGTACGGCTCGTCGGGCGATTTCTGGTACAATGCCGCCCCTCATCATAAGCCAAGAGATCCGGCCCATGAAGCTCAACCCCAATCAGAACGAAGCGGTCAAGTATGTTTCCGGCCCTTGCCTGGTGCTGGCGGGTGCCGGATCGGGCAAGACCCGCGTCATCACCAACAAGATTGCCTATCTGGTGCAGCAGTGTGGTTACAACGCGCGCAACATCGCCGCAGTTACCTTTACCAACAAGGCGGCACGGGAGATGAAGGAGCGGGTCGGCCAGACTTTGGGCCGCAAGGAGGCGCGGGGGCTGATGGTCTCCACCTTCCATACTCTGGGGCTCGAGATCATCCGCCGGGAGCACAAGAGCCTGAATCTCAAGGCCAACTTCTCCCTGTTCGACGATACCGACCAGCTGGCGCTGCTGAAAGAATTGACTGAAGACGAGCTCGACAACGACAAGGACAAGCTCTCAGCCCTCATTACCCAGATCTCCAACTGGAAAAACGATCTGATTCTGCCTGCCCGCGCGATGCGTATCGCCCGCGGCCCGGAAGAGGTGTTGATGGCCCAGCTCTATGAGCGTTATCACCGCCAGATGGTGGCCTATAACGCTCTGGATTTTGACGACCTCATCGTGATGCCGACTCTGCTGCTCAAAAGCAACGAGGAGGTGCGCGAGCGCTGGCAGAACAAGATCCGCTACCTGCTGGTCGACGAGTATCAGGACACCAACACCAGCCAGTACGAACTGGTGAAGCAGATCGTCGGTGAGCGAGCTCGCTTTACCGTGGTGGGGGACGATGACCAGTCCATCTACTCCTGGCGCGGCGCCAAGCCGCAGAACCTGGTGCTGCTGAACGAAGACTTTCCGAACCTGCGGCTCATCAAGCTGGAGCAGAACTACCGCTCCAAGGGGCGCATCCTCAAGTGCGCCAACATCCTGATCGCCAACAACCCCCACGTGTTCGACAAGGCACTCTTCTCCGAGCTCGATTACGGGGTGCCGGTCAAGGTGCTGTTCGCCAAGAACGAGGAGCACGAGGCGGAGCGCATCGCCGCGGAAATGATGGGCCACAAGTTTATGAACCGCACCCGGTTCAAGGATTACGCCATCCTCTATCGGGGCAACCATCAGTCGCGCATCTTCGAGAAGGCGCTGATGACCAACCGGATCCCTTACCGCATCTCCGGCGGCACCTCGTTTTTCTCCCGCACCGAGATCAAGGACATCATGGCCTACCTCAAGTTGCTGGTGAATCCGGACGAGGACACTGCCTTCCTGCGGGTGGTCAACTTGCCGCGCCGCGAGATTGGCCCCACCACGCTGGAGAAGCTGGGCCAATACGCCAATCAGCGCGGCAAAAGTCTGTTTGCCGCCAGCTTCGAGCTGGGGCTGGAGCAGCACCTCTCCGGGCGTGGCCTCGTGGCCCTGCAGGCATTCACCAACTGGTTGGTACGCCTTGGCGATGAGGCGTTGCGCGGCAATCCGGTGGAGGCGGTGCGGGACATGATCAAGGAGATCCACTACGAAGAGTGGCTCTACGAGACCTCGCCCAGCCCGAAAGCAGCCGAAATGCGGATGCAGAACGTCTCTACCCTCTATCGCTGGATCACCGAGATGCTGGAGGGGGATGAGCTGGAGGAGTCGATGACGCTGGCACAGGTGGTCACTCGCCTCACCCTGCGTGACATGATGGAGCGCAACGAGGGGGAGGATGACGCTGATCAGGTGCAGTTGATGACGCTGCACGCCTCCAAGGGGCTGGAGTTTCCCTATGTCTACATGGTGGGGATGGAGGAGGGCTTGCTGCCCCACCAGACTAGCATCGATGAAGACAATGTCGAGGAGGAGCGGCGTCTCGCCTATGTGGGCATTACCCGGGCCCAGACCGAGCTGACCTTTACCCTTTGCAAGGAGCGGCGTCAGTACGGCGAGTCTGTACGCCCGGAGCCGAGCCGCTTCCTGTTGGAGCTGCCACAGGATGATCTGGAGTGGGAAAACCAGAAGAAGGTGACGGCCGAGGAGCGCCAGCAGAAGGGGCAGATGGCGGTGGCCAATCTGCGCGCCATGTTCAAGAAGGATTGACCCTAAAGGCTGGCCGGGGTGAGCAGCGGTACTATGTCTGTGCCCGGCATGGGCGGTGAGATATAACGCCCCTGCCCCATCCGGCAGCCAATATCGATCAGTTTCTGCAATTGCTGCTGGTTCTCGATGCCTTCCACCACCAGGGTGTAATCCAGATCCTGACAGATGTCGCGCATGGCGCGGATTAGCGCGAGGTCTTTGGGGGACTGCAACATACGCTGGGTAAAGCTGTCATCCACCTTGATGTAGTCCACCGGGAAGTGGAACAGGGCGTTGAGAGAGGAGAATCCTGTCCCAAAATCGTCGAGGCTGATCTGGATGCCCTTGGCGCGCAGCTCGTGCAGCGAGGCCAGCGCATCGGAATCCTGCCGTGACAGCTCCCGCTCGTTAAATTCAAATATCAGGTAGCTGGGGGAGACCCCCTCCTCTTCCAGAATGGTTATCAGCCGCATGATATGGTCGTGGTTGACCAGATGCTTGCCGGAGAGATTTATCGCTACCTTGAACTTGCTCTGTCCCGACAGTGGCAACCAGTTTTTCAGCTGCTGGCAGGTGTGGCGCAGGATCTGGTAATCCAGATCGAGAATAAGGCCGCACTGTTCCGCCAGCGGGATGAAATCAAAGGCATCTTTCAGCACACCTTCTTCCGTCAGCCAGCGAGCCATCACCTCAAGGCCGGTCAGTCGGCTGTCCTGCAGTCGGATCACTGGCTGGAAGTAGGGGACGATACGCCCTTCGCGCAGTGCTCTGGCCAGCATCTCTTCCGGCGAGTTCCAGTTCTGGTTGATGCAATCCTCCGAGTAGCTGACGATGCGGCTGCGGCCATTGCGCTTGGCCTGATACATGGCGAGATCGGCCTGATGAAGCAACTGGCTGATGTCCGTTGTTTGTTCGGATGCGATGGAGACGCCCAGGCTGACGGTGATGCTCAGCTCGTTGCCAAGCAGCCTGAAAGGGTAGGAGAGCCGGCTGATGATCCGGTTCAAAACCGGGCTGATGTCGTCATCATTCTTGCTGCTGTCCAGATAGATGACGAACTCGTCCCCTCCCAACCTTGCCACCAAGTCATTTTGCCTGATGCAGGTTTGCAGGCGGCGGCTTATCTCCTTGAGCAACTGATGATCCCCGGCGCTGTGGCCCAGGGTATCGTTGATCTGCTTGAAGTGATCCACATCGATAAAAATCACGGCAAACCCGGGCGATTTGTAGCGGTTGTAGTGGGTCATGGCGTGGTTGAGGTGATTCATCAGCAAAGCCCGATTGGGCAGCTGGGTTAGCGGATCATGCAAGGCGTCAAATTGTAGCCTGCGTTCCAGCTCCTGATGCTGTTTGAGCTGCTTTTGCAATCTGAGGTTGGTCTGGCGCAGCTGCTGGAGGCGCTGGTTGATGGAGTCTTCAGTATTGATGTCGTTGAGCTGCTGGCGGATCCGCTTCAGCTCAAGCAGCAGCGTCAGCTGGCCACGCAAAAAGTCGAGGAAGAGTTTGTCATCTGCCTCCAATGGGGCGGACGTGCTGATGATGAAGTGGGCGAAATACTGTTGTTGCAGGCGCAGCGGCATGCTGTGCCAGAACAGCGACTCTTTGCTGACCTCGATATTGCTGGTGCTATGACACAGACCGCTGATGAATTCATCGCTCTGATGCGGGGTCGCCGGGTAGACCTTTTCCAGCTTGTGAGTATTGAGCCTAACCAGCAGCATGTCCTCAATAGCCAGCATCTGGCGCAGCACAGCTTCCAGCTGGGAGAAGAGCGCTTGACCGGGAAGGGTATTGGCCAGTCGCATGATGCGGCTGATGCTCTCGATTTTCTTCTGCCAGTTGGGGTCTTTGCGGATCAGTGGAGAGGGGGGCTCTGCCAGATGGGAGCCTGCCTGGGTTTCGGTCAGCCGTTTGGCCAGACATTCGAGCAGCAGGCGCAGGGTCGGGAGATCTGTTGGTGTGCTGCGTGCCAGCAGCCACTGTACCTGGCCATGTTCGATAGGAAAAACGCACCAGCCATCGGCTTCATCCAGCTGGGTCAGTTGATCGGTGATCCGGGACTGTTCCCGTCCCAGCTGCTGTTTGAACGAGTCACTGATCTTGTGGGCATAGACCCAGTTCAATCCGGTATCGGAGAGGCCAAGCATGCCAAAATGTTGCAGAGGGCAGAGTTGATCAATCTGCTGGATCAGGGCGTTGTAGTTGTCGGTCGTTGCTGTGTGCGGCGCGGGAAAGTCCATAATGGCCGAGACCAACGCCAGCAAAGGAGTTGAATAGTGGGATTCAATGGATTGGGACGACATGAGATGAGCAACTCCCGAGTATGTCTACCATACAAGAGTAGCTGGAAGGCGATAGATTGAAAGGGCCGCATATGCGGCCCTTTCAAATACTTAGAGCTTGTCGATCATGTAGTGGATGGCGTTCTCAATCTCTTCATCACTACAAGTTGCGCAGGTGCCGCGCGGAGGCATCATGCCGGATTTGCCGGTAAAGCCACCGATGGCATGCTTCTTGAGCGTTTCAATGCCCTGGGCGATACGGGGCTCCCAAGCCGCTTTGTCGCCACGTTTGGGCGCGCCGGCTGCACCGGTGTCGTGACAGGCGAAGCAGGCGCCCTTGAACACGGTTTCGCCATCGCGCGGGCCGGAAGAAGCGGCTGCCGCAGGCGCTGCGCCAGCACCGGCAATACCTTCCAGATCCTTGGCGGTATAGACCTGACCGACCGGTTTGATCCGCTCGGCAATGGCATCCGGTGACATATCGTCAGCAGCAAACACTGCTCCGGACAGGCTGACAGCGGTCATACCGACAGCCAGCAGATAGCTCAGTTTTTTCAGCACGCTCATATACTCCCAGCACTCTCTTATTATCCCTGTGAACCGGACGGATTATAACCGAATAGTTACAGCCATTTAAACGCTTGTGTGTGAAGTGTTAAACACTCTGCAAGCAAACTTTTGGCCCGTATCACGCTGTCTGACGATGCGCTTCTGAAAAAGAAACCCGGCGGATGCCGGGTTTTAACAAGTTAAGGGCCGCAGGTTAGTTATCCCAGCTCAGGATCACCTTGCCGGAGTGGCCGGAACGCATGGCATCAAAGCCTTGCTGGAACTCGTCGATGTGGAAGCGATGGGTGATGATGGGGGAGAGATCCAGTCCGGACTGGATCAGGCTGGCCATCTTGTACCAGGTTTCGAACATCTCGCGGCCATAGATCCCCTTGATAAACAGCCCCTTGAAGATCACCTTGTTCCAGTCGATAGCCATGGTGGAGGGGGGGATGCCGAGCATGGCAATCTTGCCGCCATGGTTCATCTTGTCGAGCATCTCCTGGAAGGCGCTCGGTACGCCGGACATCTCCAGCCCCACGTCAAATCCTTCCGTCATTCCCAGCTCGCTCATCACGTCGGCGAGCTTCTCCTTGCCGATGTTGACGGTACGGGTGGCGCCCATCTTGCGTGCCAGTTCTAGCCGGTATTCGTTGACGTCGGTGATCACCACGTGGCGGGCACCAACGTGACGGCAGACGGCGGCAGCCATGATGCCGATGGGGCCGGCACCGGTGATGAGTACATCTTCACCCACCAGATCGAAGGAGAGGGCTGTATGCACCGCATTGCCAAACGGGTCGAAAATGGCGGCCAGCTCGTCCGGGATGTTGTCCGGCAGCCTGAAGGCATTGAAGGCAGGGATCACCAGATATTCGGCGAAGGCTCCCGGTCGGTTGACGCCCACCCCCGTGGTGTTGCGACAGAGGTGGGTGCGACCGGCGCGGCAGTTGCGGCAGTGGCCACAGGTGATGTGACCTTCACCGGAGACGCGATCGCCGATGGCGAAGCCGCGTACTTCCTGGCCGATAGCGACGACTTCGCCGACATATTCGTGGCCTACCACCATGGGGACCGGAATGGTTTTCTGTGACCACTCATCCCAGTTGTAGATATGGATGTCGGTGCCGCAGATGGCGGTTTTGCGAATTTTGATCAGCAGGTCGTTGTGGCCCAGCTCCGGTGTGGGAACGTCGGTCATCCAGATGCCGATCTCGGGCTTGAGTTTGGACAGGGCTTTCATGGCGGATCCTTTGCTATGAATGCAGAAAGAAGGGAGGGGCACAGGGCCCCTCGATGCAAATCAGATGATGGCGAGTTCGCGGCCAATGCGGATGAAGGCGTCGATCGCCTTGTCCAGCTGCTCGCGGGTGTGAGCTGCGGACATCTGGGTACGAATGCGCGCCTGACCTTTCGGCACTACCGGGAAGGAGAAACCTACCACGTAGATACCGGCCGCCAGCATGCGGCTGGCCATCTCGGCAGCCAGCTTGGCATCGCCCAGCATCACCGGAATGATGGCGTGATCGGCCCCAGCCAAGGTAAAGCCGGCAGCACTCATGCGCTCGCGGAAATAGCGGCTGTTCTCCTGCAGGCGGGCGCGCAGGTCGTGACCTTCGGCCAGCATGTCGATCACCTTGATGGTGGCTGCAACGATGGAGGGGGCCAGCGAGTTGGAGAAGAGGTAGGGGCGGGAGCGCTGGCGCAGCCAGTCGATCACCTCTTTCTTGCCGGAGGTATAACCGCCGGAGGCGCCACCGAGCGCCTTGCCCAGAGTGCCTGTGATGATATCGACCCGATCCATCACGCCACAGTATTCGTGGGTGCCACGACCGTTTTCACCGATAAAGCCGACGGCGTGGGAGTCATCCACCATTACCAGCGCATCGTATTTGTCGGCCAGATCGCAGATAGATTTGAGGTCGGCGATAACGCCATCCATGGAGAAGACGCCATCGGTGGCGATCAGCTTGAAGCGGGCGCCATCGGCGTCAGCCTGTTTCAGCTGGGCTTCCAGCTCGGCCATGTCGTTGTTGGCGTAGCGATAACGCTTGGCCTTGCACAGACGCACGCCATCGATGATAGAGGCGTGGTTGAGTGCATCGGATATGATGGCGTCTTCGGCGCCGAACAGGGTCTCGAACAGACCGCCGTTGGCATCGAAGCAGGAGGAGTAGAGGATGGTGTCTTCAGTGCCCAGGAAGGCAGACATCTTCTGCTCCAGCTCCTTGTGCTGATCCTGGGTGCCGCAGATAAAGCGTACCGAGGCCATACCGAAGCCGTGGCTGTTGAGGCCCTGATGGGCTGCGGCGATCAGATCCGGGTGGTTGGCCAATCCCAGATAGTTGTTGGCACAGAAGTTCAGTACCTGCTCCCCACCCACGGCGATGCTTGCCTGCTGGGCGGAGGTGATGATGCGTTCCTGCTTGTACAACCCTTCAGCTTGAACCTGATGCAGTTGCTCGGTCAGGTGACGATAGAATCCGTTAGACATCCTCGATCCTTATTGGCTATTTCAGCTGAGTATCAACAGAGGGCCACATTTTACTTCAGTTTGTTGCGGTTAATTCAAATTATTGTTCTGCAATTAAACAATTGTGAAACAGATCTCACCCGGCTGGTTGGGCCAGTTGGCGGTAGTGCTGCTCCAGCTGCCGGATCTGTTCGGCGACTTGCGGTTGCACGTAGGGGCGCAGTAGAAACAGCACTTTCAACACACCCTGATAGAGCAGTGGCTTGGTGATGCGGGTATTGGGGGCCTGGGCAATCTGGAACGGGATCCAGCAGGTGACCACCATCTTGATGGTTTGGCCGAGATCCGGCAGATCCGCGTCAGTCACATCTATGATGCCCCCTTCGCGCAAGCTCTTGAGCAGGGTCACGACCGAGGATCTCATCTGCTCCTGCGCCTTGAGGTATTTCTGCTGCAGTGGCTCGTCCCGGCTCAGGATGTCCGGCAGGTTGGCGTAGAAGAAGCGGAACTGCCACATCAGATAGAAGATGGCATCCAGATAGCCCATCAAATCCTGCAGGGTGATTTCACGGTTGCGGGTCGGAATGAAGCTTTCGCTCAGGTGGCGGGCATATTGATCGAAGATGGAGTGGATGATGTCCTCTTTATTACGGAAGTGGTAATAGAGGTTGCCCGGACTGATGCCCATGTGCGCCGCAATATGGTTGGTGGTGATGTTGCGCTCACCCTGATCGTTGAACAGCTCGGTGGCGCTGTGAATGATCCTGTCTCTGGTCTTCATCACTCATTCCTCCAACGGGTTCCGTCCGGGGCAAATGGAACAAGGTCGAATCCCCAGACTGCCCGTGATAAACTTTTCGGCAATTTCAAATTGGCTCACTATACACAGCTTTAACAAGCAGTCACATGTAGCCATCAACGTACGAGAGGCAAACTCCATGATCGTAGTAACTGGCGGTGCTGGCTTTATCGGCAGCAATCTGGTCAAGCAGCTGAACGCTCAAGGACGGACCGATATCGTGGTCATTGATGACCTGACCGACGGCACCAAGTTCGTCAACCTGGTCGATCTGACCATCGCTGACTACATGGACAAAGACGAGTTCCAGGCACGTATCGTTTCCGGCGACGAATTCGAAGAGTGGGACGGCATTGAGGTTATCTTCCACGAAGGTGCCTGCTCGGCGACGACCGAGTGGAACGGCAAGTTCATCATGGAGGTCAACTACGAGTACTCCAAGGACCTGTTCCACTACTGCATCGAGCGTGAAATTCCCTTCATTTATGCCTCTTCTGCCGCCACCTACGGCGGTCGCAACGACAACTTCATCGAAGATCCCAAGTTCGAACAGCCGCTCAACGTCTATGGCTACTCCAAGCAGCTGTTCGACCAGTACGTGCGCCGCTGGATGCCGGAGATCAACTCACAGGTCGTTGGCCTCAAGTACTTCAACGTCTACGGCCCGCGCGAGCAGCATAAAGGCTCCATGGCCTCCGTTGCCTTCCACCTCAACACCCAGGTGAAGAAGGGCGAGAATCCCAAGCTGTTCGAAGGTTGCGATGGTTTCCCCAACGGTGGCCAGATGCGTGACTTCATCTATATCGACGACGTCTGCAAGGTAAACCTCTGGTTCTGGCAGAACCCGCAGCACTCCGGCATCTTCAACTGTGGTACCGGTCGTGCCGAGCCGTTCCAGAACGTGGCCGAAGCGGTGATCAAGCATCATCAGAAGGGTTCTATCGAATACATCCCCTTCCCGGATCACCTCAAGGGTCGCTACCAGAGCTTTACCCAGGCTGACATGACCAAGCTGCGCAACGCAGGTTATGACGCCGAGTTCAAGACTGTGGCCGAAGGGGTTGCAGATTACATGGCGTGGCTCAACCGCTAACGGGCGAGCTTTACACTGCCTATGTAGACAAGCCGGAAGCAGGCTCTACCTGTTTCCGGCTCTGTTGTTTGTCACTGTTTTTCTCAGTTTCTACCGGGTAACCACGCAATGAACATATTGATGGCACTCTCCCAGCTCGAAGTGACGGGCGCCGAGGTTTATGCCACCACGGTCGGCAACGAACTGACCCGGCGTGGTCACAACGTCTTTTATGTGTCGGATACGCTGACCAAGCCAACCCTTGGTCCCGTCTTCAAGCTTCGGTTCAACAAGCGCAGTATCCTGCGCCGTTTCTGGCACGTCTTTTACCTTATCTATCTCATCAAGAAGCACCATATCCAGTTGGTACATGCTCACTCCCGTGCCTCCGGCTGGAGCAGCTATGTTGCCTGCAAACTGACCGGCACCCCGATGATCACCACGGTACATGGCCGCCAGCCGGTACACGCATCCCGCAAAGCCTTCCATGCCCTTGGGTTCAGGGCGGTCGCCGTTTGCGAGGATATCGCCCGGCAGATCATCGACAACCTTGGCGTGGATCCCGCTATCGTGCAGGTGCTGCGCAACGGTATCGAGACCGACAAGTTCCAGCCCGTGCCGGCGCCGGATAATGACAAGCCGATGATCGCCATCATTGGCCGTTTGAGTGGCCCCAAAGGGGAGCTGTGCTACCGCCTGCTCGACGAAGTACTCGATCTGGATGCCTGCAAGGTACGGATTGTGAGCGGTACCCGCGTGCCCGAGCGTTTTGCCCGTTTTCAGGATCGTGCCGAGTTTGTCGGTTATGTCGATGATGTGCCAGCTCTGCTGGCGGGTTGCGACCTGGTAATTGGTGCCGGTCGGGTAGCCATGGAAGCGCTGCTGTGCGGTCGGCCCGCCTTCGCTATCGGCGAAGCCAAGGCCATCGGTCTGGTGACCGAACTGAATCTGGATGAAGCGCTGGCCAGCAATTTCGGCGATATCGGTCCCAAGGATCTGGCTATCGATTTTGCTGCGCTGAAGGGCGAAATCAAATCTGCCCTGACCAGCCAGGTGGTGCCGGAAGCCATTCGCCAGCGGATTCAGGACGAGTACGGCTTGCAGGGGGTAGTGTCCGGCCTCGAAACCATCTACCAGGATGCGGTGGTCGAAACCCTGCGCCGCGAGATGCCGGTCATCATGTACCACCGTTTTATCGAACACGAAAGCGAGAAAGGGGTGCACGGCACCTGGATGCCGATCGCCATGTTCGAGAAGCACCTGCGCCTGATGAAGTGGCTCGGCTACGAGACCCTGACTTTCCGCGATCTGGCGGACAAAGGCTTTATCCACCGTCTGCAATACGGCAAGAAGTACCTGATGATCACCGCCGATGACGGCTATCAGGACAATCTGACCCGCATGCTGCCCCTGCTGGAAAAATATGGTTACAAAGCCGTGGTGTACGTGGTGACTGGCGAAGGTTATAACCGTTGGGATGTGGAGCATCCGACCAATCCCGATACATCTGTTTCCCTGATGAATGGCGAGCAGGTCAAAGCATTGGCGGCGAGTGGCCATGTGGAGATTGGTGGTCACACTCTGACTCATCCTCGCCTGAGCAAGCTCCCACCAGAGCAGCAGGCCCATGAAATTCAGGAAAACAAACTCCAGCTTGAGGCCTTGCTTGGCCAGCCGTTGCTCTCGTTTGCCTATCCTTACGGAGATATCAACGAGAGTGCCAAGGAGCAGGCTATCGTTGCAGGGTATCGTTTTGCCGTTGCCACCAACAGCGGCCCCAAAGCGATGCACCAGGATCCCTACCAGATCCGCCGGATCGCCATCTTCCCTCGCACCGATGTGTTTGGGTTGTGGCGCAAAATCCGCGGGAATTATGTTTTTAGAAAGGCATGACCATGACGCTAGCTGCAAAATACTGTTATCGACTTAGTATTATACTCTGTTCATTAACGTTATTTTTCACATTGTGTGGGCTATTCATTGTTCCATTAGGCCCGCATTATCTGACCAATTTGCTGGTTTTTTCATCCGTAGTAGGGGTGATGAATTACTTTGTTGGAAATAAAGCGCTGGTTGGGGTATCAGCAAGGAATCTTTATTGGTGTGTTCTTATTTATATTATAGCAATTGGTATCAGCCGATTAGTCCACGATGATGAAAGCTGGTTGATTAGAAACCTGTTATATATCTTGGCATTCTTCTTGTTAATGCCAAGAGAGCCCGTTTTGATTAGTGCATTCAAGTTGGGCTCCCTTGTCGGTGGGATTGCCATCGGTTTGCTTGCCATGTGGCAATATCATAATGGAATGCTTCGGGTTGAAGGGTTTACCAATGCTATCCTGTTTGCTCAAGGAGCTCTGATTTTAGCCATTTTGAACAGTTTTTTTGCACAAGAATCATCCACTTTTTTAACCAGATATAGTTATATTGTTAGTGCGATGCTTGCAATTTTGGCTATATATTTATCTCAAAGTCGAGGTGTATGGCTGGCACTGATTGTCGTAGTTACTTTTGTACTTATTGCTAAAGCAATAAAAGAACCAATAAAATATTTGTCGTGGTTTTTAATACTATCTTGTGTACTGGCAATAACTTTCTATGAGAGTGATATGTTAAGTGCACGTATTCATGAAAGTATTTCTGAAGTCAATATGATGGAAAGTAACAATTACACATCATCGTGGGGACTAAGGCTAATGGCATGGAAGAGCGCCTGGGCAGGGTTTGTTGGTAACCCATTGCTAGGTGTAGGGTTGGATGGTTTTAAAACCATCCAACAACAACAACTCTTGGACGGCATAGTAAATGATTTCTATGTTAGTTATGGCATCTATCATGCGCATAACCAGTTTATGCAAAATATGGTCATCAGAGGTATTGTAGGACTGCTAGCTGCATTGGCCATATTAGTTTATCCAATGAGATTTTTTTGGCGCCAATCAAAACTTGTTTCTGTAGGCTTTATAATAACATTGGGCACGTTTGTTTGTGCTCTTACTGATGTTCCAATAGAACACCAAAACACTCTCTATATATATTTGATTTCTTTGTTTTTTATTTGCTTCAAAAACGAAGGTAGATTCAATGACAAGGTTGCCTCATGACTAAACGCCTTCTGTTTTTTATTCATTCGCTAGGTATGGGGGGGGCGGAAAAAGTTCTCCTCACATATGTAAAGGGATTAGTTGATAATTATGGCTACCATATTACTATTGCTACCAACGAGGATAGCAGCGAATATGTTGTAGCTAAAGATATCGCCAAAATAGCAACAATTGTAAATGTCGATTTTAATGTTGGTTATCCTGTCTTTTCAAAATTAATTTGCTCAATAAAGAAAAGACAAAAAATCAATACTCTTGTTGAAAGTAGCGATCTGGTGGTTGATTTCCTAGACGGTGATTTCTTCAAGTATTTAGAACGCTGCTCCAAGCCAAAGGTGATGTGGTTGCATTCAAGTTTTTATAATCTTGAGTTGCGAAAAAGACATATGAGGAAAAGGGGTGATAAATACGACAGAGTGGTTTTGATTTGTCAGGATATGCTTGCCGAGATTCTACATGAGAAAATGAATTGGTTGGCAAAAACTCGAGTTGTTTATAACCCTTTTGATTTTTCTCATATAGAAAAATATGCTGATAAATATGAAGAGAATTCACCTGTAGAAAGAGTTTTGCTACAAGGGAAATATGTCTTAAGTGTTTCTCGTCTGGACGAGCAGACCAAGGATATTGAAGGCTTAATACTGGCTTATGCTAAAGCGTTGGATCATGAGTTTGATAAAGACTTGGTTATTATTGGTGACGGTCCCGATAGGGACTATCTGGAATCGGTAGCCGCTAACTTGAATTTGCATGACAGAGTCCACTTTATTGGTCTTAAAGCCAACCCCTATGTATGGATGAAGCATGCTGATACCTTCGTTCTGAGTTCACGGGGAGAGGGATTCGGGTTGGTGTTGGTAGAGGCATTATTGCTATGTGGCCGGGTTATTTCTACCGACTGCCCTGTTGGCCCAAGTGAGGTTCTTGAGCGTGGGCGGCTGGGTACCCTGGTACCTATGGGGGATGTGCCTGCATTGACAGATGCATTGCTCAACCCTCCCCCGAAATTATCAAATATTGACCTTGCCAAATATTCAAGCGAGAGTGTCTTGAGAGAATTTGATAATATGTTGCGCGAGCTTTTATAAACAATTTTATCCCCTTGCTCGATGAATGAGGGGGTTCGGATGGTAGATAACATGATCCCAGTTTTTGTCATCAGTCTTTCCCGTAGTGCCGAACGCCGAGAGATGGCGTGCAAGCAGATGAAGCATTTAGGCATTGAATTCAGATTTTTTGATGCCATTGATGGCCGTAACTTGACGGAAGGAGATGTCGGGCTGGTTGATATGGTTGAAGCCAAAGCTTTTTCCGGACATGAACTGAGCCCTGGCGAGATCGGGTGCGCTCTTAGTCATATCAAGCTTTACGAGATGATGGTCGCAAAGGGTATCGAGCGTTGTGTCATTCTTGAAGATGACGCTTACCTGCATATGCACTTCAAGAAAATCGTTGAAAAGATAGCCTCCTGCAATCGATCCGACATTGTCTTCCTGCACCATGGCAAGGCTAAAAAATGGCCTCTTTTGCGAGCCCTGCCAGAGGGTTACAGGCTTGCCAAATACAGGTCGCCCAGCAAAGGTTCCAGGCGTGCGGTGTTATCTGCTGCTGGTTACATATTGACGCTGGAGGGGGCCAAAAAGTTATTGGCCAGGGCCTATCCGGTACGGATGCCGGCGGACTATCTGACGGGGCTCCTGCAATTGACTGGCGTGAGCGCTTCCGGTGTTGAACCTTGCTGCCTTGATGTCGATCTATTTGCCACCACGATTGATGATCGTGCTTATGGTCACTATCTCGAGCAGGGCGCCGACGACAAGCAGTCGATGTCGGGCGAATAAAGCATGAATCTGAAGAAATTTGCCAAGTTCTGGTTTGCTCGCCATTTGCTTTGTGCCCAGCCTGCGGCGAAGAAGATTGAAGAGCCAGTCCGCTCTCTGCTCGTTATCTGTTTCGATGCCATCGGTGACTTTGTGTTGTCACTGCCAGCACTGGATGCCCTGAAACGGCGTTATCCAGAGGCCGCCGTTGAGCTGCTGTGCAGTCCGCGCAATGCAACCTTGGCTCGTACCGTAGACGGAGTGGTGGCCTGCCATCCCGTTACGCTGAACGATCGTCTGTGGGATGCAGACGGTTGGCGCCAGTTGCGAGCATTGAAGGCACGACAGTTTGATTTGGTGATCAATCTTTTCGATGAGCCGGACGAACTGGCCATGGCCAAGATGCTGTTTGTTGCCAATAGTCGTCTGGTCTCTTTGCCGCTGCGACGCAAAAGCGACAATCAGCAGAGATTGCTGCCCGATTTCCGGCTGCGAGCTCGTGAAGTGGCGGCCGCTCGCGAGCCTCACTTCGTCAACCGGATGCTGGCTATTGCTGAGGGTGAAACCTCAGCAACCAATATTCCCTGCCCCTGTAATCCCGATTATGAGACCGGCAGTTTTGGGCGCTATGTGATCGTCAATCTGGCTGGCAGCCAGCGCGGCAATACCATTGGCCGTGAGCTGCAAGGCGAGTTGCTGCGGGCTTTGCCTGCTCACGACAATCTTCGCTATCTGCTGTTTAGTCGCGAACCCCTAGCTGTTGCCCGACCGGATCTCTCCGTCATCTATCCGGATTCGATTCTGGATTCAGCGACGCTGATCCGCGATGCGTGCGCCGTGTTATCCACCGATACCTCGATCATCCACATTGCGGCCTCCTACGAGGTTCCCACCCTGATCCTGATGAACAGCGAGCCGTGGCGCGATGCTTTTATTCCCCTTTATGGTTCCCATCAGCTGGTGAGAGCCCCGGGAGAGAGCCTCGCGACCCTGAAGGTGGCCGAAGTGAGTGCCGCCCTCAACAGCATGCTGGTATCCTGATCCCCTTTGTTTGCATTCCGAGGTCTCCATGGGACTGATTAATGAGCTGCAACTGGCGCGCGATGTATTGCGTCGCCGGTTGGGCCGCTGGTTGTTTGACCGGGCGCGCAGTCGTCCGGCTGACGATGGCAGTGGCAAGGTGGTGTTGCTTCGTTGGGATGCCAAGCTGGGTGATGCCATCGTCTCCTCCTGGGTTTCACGGGAGATTCGCCGGGCCCAGCCTGGGCGGGAAGTGTGGGTCGTGACGACCCATGCCATGGCTCCGCTATTTCGCGATCATCTGGGAGCTGATCGGGTCATCGAGGTACCCAAGCGTCCGGCTTATGGCGAGCTGAAAGCGCTGGCGCACTCGCTGGGACGGGTCGGATATCTGGCCCATCTTGGCAAGTCGCTGAAGATGAAAGATATCTACTTTTTGAATCAGGTCGATGCCTGCCACATTGCGGGCATGGATGATGCGCTGGCTTCCATTGATATCAAGCTTGGCGAACGCACGGCTGGACGCCACTTTGCCGACAAGTTTGCGGCGCTGCTGGACAGCATGGGGATTCGCGACCCCGATACCCGATATGTGATCCCCCATAGTCCCGAGTGGGAGCAAAATCTGGCAGCATGGTGGCCTGCCGCGCAACAGGTGATCGCTTTCAACCCGTATGGCAGCGGTGGCGCCCGCCGTCTGCGACCGGAGATGATTGCCCGCATGCTGGAGCTGATGCTGGCCCATTGCCAGCAACCCCTCTGCCTGCTTTTCCCGCCAGGGATGGAGCAGGAGGTCGCCACATTGCGCGATAAAGCCAGCGAGCCAGCACGGATCCTGCTGTCGCCAGAGGCACCATCGCTCGGCGGGCTCTTTACCCAGCTGCGTCACTCGGTTGCTCTGGTGTCGGTAGATACCGCCACCGTGCATATTGCGGCGGGGCTGAACTTGCCGATCCTGGGACTCTATAACCCGGATCTGGGCGGGGGAGGTGAAAACTACGCTGAGTGGCACCCCAATACCCGGGATGCCATGACGCTTTTTTCCAAGTCACTGACCAGTCAGGATATCAATTCGCTGGATATGAACGAGTTCGAGCAGACCTTCGTCAGATGGATTGCCTCGATGAATTGCAAGAACCCTACATAACAGGAGCCACAGGGATTGAACGAATTACAAAAGAGGAGCGGATCCAAAGGGTTGTTTTATCTGGGCCTTGGCGGGGGGCTGCTGATCTCCCTGATTTTCTTCCAGTTGCAACTCCTCACCGGCGATCAGACCCAGATGCTTTACAAAGGTTACCTGGGTGCCTATGAGGGGGTCTGGCTCAGCTATGGCAATGCGGCGAGTGCGGTGGGCAATGTGCCGGGCAGCTTGTCGGCCTGGCTGATCGGTGGGCCGCTGCTGCTGTGGGACTCTCCCTATGCCCCCATGGTGCTGCTGCTGGCGATGCGGTTGGTCGGGTTTCTGCTGTTTGATGCGGTGATCCGCCAGGTGTTTGATGACAGGGTGCGTCTGCTGTTTCTGGTGCTCTGCTGGCTCAACCCCTGGTTCCAGTACGAGAGTCTGCTCTACAACCCCTCTTATCTGTTCCTCTTCTCGGCCATGCACTGCTGGTCGGCCTGGCATATGCGCGAGCGAGCCTCCTTCTGGCACATTATCGTCCACCTGCTGGCCATCGGCATGGCGATGCAGCTGCACTACTCCTGGCCGCTGCTGGCGGTGATGTCCACCTATCTCTTCTGGCGCCGCATTCTCAAGGTGAGCTGGAGCGGGGTGGTGGTGGCTACCCTGCTGATCGGTGCCTCCCTGATCCCTTACGCGATGGAAGTGATGAGCAATAGCCACATCACCCAGAACGTCGATCCCGAGGCACGCCAACGCTATATCGGCTGGGGGCTGGTGCACGTCTATCCGGTGCTGAAATCAGTGCTCTACTGGCTGCGCTATGGCTCCTGGCTGTTTGCCAGCAAGCTGGTCAACGACACCCAGTTCATCTGGCTGGCGGGGCACGAATACCTGCAGATGGCAGCGATCTGGCTGTGGCGCATCGCGATTTACGGCGTGGGTTCCGCAACTGTGTTGCTGGCGGCCAAGGCCAACTGGCAGCTGTGGCGGGAACTCAAGCCGCGTCTGCTGCGCAGCGACCGTGCGCCAGTAGATGGCGAGAGCTGGCTCGGCCTCTATGCACTGGCGGCGGTGCTGGCGGTGCTGGTGAGTGCGGCGCTGTCGCCCATCATCTTCAACTACTGGCACCTGATGCTGATCTTCCCCTACGCATTGTTCCCGATCCTGCTGCTGCTGGTGCGCTGGAGCCGTCGTTATCCACAGTGGGTTGGCAAGGGGCTGCTGGCGGCCACCCTGTTCTGCACCGCAGTCAACCTGATTGCGGCGAGCGACAGCACCAAGTTCTCCTATCAGGCGGACTACAAGCAGCAGGTGCAGGAGTATTTGCAGGAGATGAAGCTGCTACCCGGGCTGTAACTCTCGTCAACAGCCTGCCCCCGAGCTTGGGGCAGGCTGCCGTTATTACTCGAAACGATCCATATGGGCGAAGTTTTTGGCTTCGGCAACCCAGCCCTCACGTCCTTGCTGGTCACGAATTTTTACCCACCATTGGCTTTTCGGTGTGGCGCCATATTTGATCTGGGGGCGCTCGTAGTCATAGTCCAGCGTGTAGGTCTTGCCCTTGTACCAGAACCGCATCGCCCCTTCCCCGATACTGGCCAGCGTATACAGCTGTTCGCCTGCTTTCAGGTTGAGTAGCGGGCCCTCACCCTTGTCGTTATAGCCGAGCTTGACCGGTTTCAGAATCTTGACTGTCCCGGGCTTTTCGACGATGACCACGCCGGTCAGTCCCTCGACCTTTTTACCACGCGGTACCTTGAACAGGGTTTTGGCGGTCAAAGAGGGCTCGGCTCTGGCAATCACTTCCTGTTTGGTTGTCCACTGCTGATAGGTACACCCTTCAAAGGGGCAGCCACCCCAGTCATAGTAAGGCACGGACAGTTGTTCACTGGCGCTTGCAGTTGCAGCGAAAAAGGATAAGGCAATCAGTAAGAGTCTCATAAAAGTACCACTTAAGAGATGGGTGTGAATTTTGAAGGCACTATACGCAATGATAAAAAGTCTATCAAAACAAAGGGTTTATTGATTTTTATCGCAATAGAACCGGCTGGTGATATCCGGCGGCAAGTTGGGGGCAAGGGGGGAGATAGCCCGCCCTACTGCCTTGTGCCATGCTGATGGCTATCAGGGTATCGGGTCGGCACTTATGGGCATTTCTCTTTCAGGTATGCGTTTGCTGTCAGTGCTCTCGGCACTTGTTCTTCCCTCTATCATGTTCAACCCATCTGTCGCGGCCAGTGCGCCCCTGCGGGGATGTGTTTTCCAGCTGGCTCCACTGGTTTCCATCGATCCGCAGGGCAAGGTCTCCGGGCCGGTGATCGACTATTTCAGACTTCATGTAGAGCCCGTGCTGGGGCGGCCGATCGCATGGCAGGGTCTCAATGTCGCGCGCTTGCTCAGTAATCTAGAAAGTGGTGAATGCGAACTGACGCCGTTGTTGAGCTATACCCCCGAGCGGGCAAAGCACATCCACTATGTCGAGCCTTATCTGTTGTTGCTGCGGCCTGTGCTGGTGGTGCTGGCGCCATCACGGTTGCGGTCGGTCGAGCGGCAGGCGGACCTCTACGGCGCCGCGATTGGCTGGTCGAGTCAGGCGATCGTGCCGCCACTGCTGCAGCATCCTCAGATCCGGATTGATGCTCTCTCCCAGCGTAACTGGGAGCATGGCAACATGCAGAAGCTGGTGCGTGGGCGGATCGATGCCGCGCTCTTTTCCAACGATATCTCGGCCAACTACTTCCGGGCCCAGCAGTCGGTGGCGACCCGTCTCATCTATCTGCCGGTTACCCCGCTGGAAGTGCACATGGCGCTGGCCAAAACGTTGGCGGCGCAGCAGCCCGCGTTGGCGCAGGCGTTGCAACATGTGTTCGAACAGCACCCCCTCGTCTCGCTAGTGGATCCGCCGGCTCGTTTGGGTGGTCGTTGAGCCTGCTGCAACCGCGCGGCCGGAATGCAATAATCTACAAGCTTTCCAGCTTGCTTGCGGTGTATCTATAGCCCATGAGTACCACTGATTCCCTTATCCGCTACTGGCAATCCCCGCACCTGCCGGGGGTCGAGCTGTCACACTCCCATCACCGGGCGTTCAGCTATGGCCGCCATGTCCATCTCGACTACCATATCGGGCTGGTGCAGCGGGGTGGCCAGAAGTTTATCCACAAGGGAAACAGCCACACCCTGGTGCGCGGCGAGCTGTCGACCGTCAACCCGGACGAGGTGCACGACGGCCTCAGCCTGCTGCCGGAAGGGTACGAGGTGCGGGTCTTTGCCATCGATCCGCAGCAGCTCTCCCTCTGGCTGCCCGATCAGCCGGAGCCCTTCTTCGACAAGGGGCTGCAGAGCCGCCCCGACCTTTATCAGGGCTTTGCCCAACTGCACAGTTACCTCGACAACCCGCAGGCTGATGGCCTGCTGATCGAGGGGCAGCTGCTCGCCCTGCTCGGGGAGCTGCTGCAACTGGCGCCCGAAGTACACCAGCTGGCCGATCCCCAACTGCGCTATCTGCGCGACTATCTGCTGGCCCGGCTCGACGAGCCTCACTCGCTGGAGGAGCTGGCGGGGCTGGTCGGTCTCGATCGCTTCGCCTTTTTGCGCCAGTTCAAGAAGCGCAGCGGCATGACGCCCTACGCCTGGCTCAAGCGGCTGCGGCTGGAGCAGGGTAAGCGGCTGTTGGCGAGCGGCATGGCGGTGAGCGAGGTGGCGCTGGCGGTCGGTTTCTTCGACCAGAGCCATTTCCACCACGGTTTTCGCCAGGCTTTTGGCCTGACGCCCGCCGAATTTCGTGCCCAGATGCAATCTTTTACAAGCCGAACGCCCCGCTGATCCGCCATGCTGGCGGCATATCACTTTTTTGAGAGTTGCTATGCTGACCAGTCTTTTCCTTACCCTTGGCCTTATGCACTTGATCGGGCTGGCCAGCCCCGGCCCCGATTTTGCCCTGATCCTGCGTACCAGCCTGCATCGGCCGACCGCCCTTGGCGCCGCGCTCGGTATTTCGCTCGCTATCATGGTGCACGCCACTCTGAGCCTGACCGGCATCAGCATGCTGATCGCCAACAACCCCATGCTGTTTATGGTGATCAAGTGCGGTGGCGCCCTCTATCTGGGCTGGCTGGGCTGGGGCGCCCTGATGGCGGCTCGCCAGCAGAGCAGTACCGTGATGCAGAGTGCCGCCAACGAACTGCGCGGTTGGGGCAAGGGCGTGCGCGCCGGTATCGCCACCAACCTGCTCAACCCCAAGGCGCTGGTGTTCTTTATCGGCATGCTGGCGGCCATGGTGTCACCAGAGGTGGATGGAGTGACCCGCAGCCTGCTGGTGGTCGAGCTCTTTATCATCTCGGTCTGCTGGTTCGGCATGCTGGCCTGGAGCCTCTCCACCTCCCGCGCCCAGCAGTTGCTGCAACGGGTGCAGCGGCCACTCAATCTGGTCACCGGCGTGTTGTTTGCGACGGTGAGCCTCTCCATTCTGGCCAGCATGGGCGTCGAGCTGATCGCCTGACAGAGAGGAGGTGGGGGATTCGTC
The DNA here is from genome assembly GCF_038739615.1 of Aeromonas sp. SER. Classification (NCBI taxonomy): domain Bacteria; kingdom Pseudomonadati; phylum Pseudomonadota; class Gammaproteobacteria; order Aeromonadales; family Aeromonadaceae; genus Aeromonas; species Aeromonas sp. SER. Next base: position 23,735 of record NZ_JBCGFC010000011.1, read on the forward strand.
CCCCATTTACCTGCTCCGATTGAGTTTGTCGCCTGCCCGCTGGCGGGCATTTTCCCCCGTTCCGTATGACAACTTGGATGGCGCCTGAACATTCGGCAGATGGCGCTTGTGAGGGAGGGGGGAAATAGGGTATTTCTCTGGGTGAATCGGAGGCAACCAGCACGGGATCGCCAGCCGTGTGGAGCAAAATCCACAGCAAAAACAATCGGTCAATGCAGGAGCAAATATGAAAAAGGTCGTGATGGTTGCCATGGCGGCGGCCCTTCTGGGCGGCTGCGCCGTAAAAAATCAGGTCTCCTACAGCTTGCAGTCGCTGCAAACTGTCCCCTTCAGCGCCTTCCAGCCGAACGAGAGCAACCCCAACCAGCGGGTCTACAAGGAGCCGGGCGTTGATCTGCGCCAATACAATGAGGTGCTGCTCGATCCGCTCCAGTTTATCCGGCAGGAGAATGGCCAGTGGTATCTGCTGACCGCCAACGAACAGAACCAGATTGGCCGCTACTACCACGACAAGTTCCAGAGCGAACTGATCCAGCACGGCGTCAAGATTGCCACCGCCCCCGGCCCGAAAGTGATGCGGATCCAGGCGGCCGTCACCAACTTCGACCTGACCCGCCCCGACCCGAAACTGCGTGACCTGATGCCGGCCAAGATCGCCATCAACGTTACCCGTGAAGTGATCGGCAAGGAGCCCTACCTGCTCAAGGTGGGCAGCATGGCCCAGCTGCTCGACTCCCAGAGCGGCAAACTGCTGGTGCGGGTGATGGATGCCCGCGAGACTCCGGATACCACCCACAAGGATTCGCCCATCACCGCCGAGGAGATGGAGAAGATGATCGACCAGTGGGCGGCCAATCGTGCCAAGCAGCTGGCCGACAATCTTGGCAAGTAAGCTCGGCAAGTAAGCAGCGACATCATCGAGAGGGGAGCCAGCGGCCCCCTCTTTTTTTGGCCCGCTGGCGGGCCGCCGCCATGGCTCGCAGCCCTTGCCATTCGGGCGATCAGTCCGTTGCCGAGTCCGCCGCCACACCATCCGCTGTGCCACGGGCCGACCGATTTCTGCTTTTCTCCCCCGCATTTTGGCAGTTAGGATGACCCTTCCGTGACCACCCCCTCATAGAAAAGGAATCGCTATGACCCGTCACCCCAACATCAAACACTGGCGCGAGCTGCAAGAACCGGAGCCGGGATCGTACCCCGGCAGCGAGGAGCGGATGTCCCTCGGCAGCGCACTGGGCAGCCACTTTGGCTTCAGCCGCATCGGCATTCACCACGAGATCGTCGAGCCCGGCCACCGCACCAGCTGGCCCCACGCCGAAAAGACCGAGGACGAGTTCGTCCACGTGCTGGAAGGCACCCCCGATGTCTGGCTCGACGGCGTGCTCTATCGGCTGCAACCGGGCGACTCGGTCGGTTTCAAGGCCGGTGACGGGCTGGCCCACACCTTTATCAACAATACCGATGAGCCGGTGCGATTGCTCTGCGTAGGTGATCGGGATCGCGCCGACAACCTCATCCACTATGCCCTGCACCCCGAGTACAACCGCCAGATTGGTGCACGCCATTGGGATGACGTGCCCGAGCGGGAGCTGGGTGCTCACGATGGGCTGCCTGACCGGCTGCGAGAGCGCAACGGCCCTTTCTAACTGCCCCTCATAGCATAAGGAACCACTATGAACCGCCACCCCTGCATCAAACACTGGAGCGAGCTGCAAGAGCAGGAGCCGCGGTACTACTCCGGCAGTCAGGAGCCCCTGTCGCGCGGTTGCGCCCTCGGCAAGCACTTTGGCTTTAGCCGCATCGGCATCCACCACGAGATCGTCGAGCCCGGCCACCGCACCAGCTGGCCCCACGCCGAAAAGACCGAGGACGAGTTCGTCCACGTGCTGGAAGGCACCCCCGATGTCTGGCTCGATGGCGTGCTCTATCGGCTGCAACCGGGCGACTCGGTCGGCTTCAAGGCCGGTGACGGGCTGGCCCACGCCTTTATCAACAACACCGAAGAGACTGTCCGCCTGCTCTGCATCGGCGATACCGAGCGGGAGGACAACCGCATCCACTACGCCGTCCACCCCGAGCGCAATATCACCCTCGGCAAGCTGCACTGGGACGACGTGCCCGCGCGCGAGCTGGGCGATCACGACGGCCTGCCCGACAAGCTGCGCGAGAGCAACGGCCCCTTCTAGCGCAGGGGAGGGCCGCCCGATGGGGCGTTTCCCGCGCTGGCGACTATCCTTTGGGACTCAATCCTGCAAGGAGGTGAACATGACAACAGGAACAGTGCGACTTCATCGCGTCATCAAGGCGCCGCCGATGCGGGTCTATCGGGCCTTTACCGAGGCGCAGGCGCTGGCCAAATGGCTGCCGCCCCACGGCTTTACCTGTCAGGTGGAGCATCTGGATGCCCGGGTTGGCGGCTCGTTCCGGATGTTCTTCACCAACTTCGCCAGCGGCCATAGCCAGACCTTCGGTGGTGAATACCTCGAACTGCTGCCGGGCGAGCGGATTCGCTACACCGATCGCTTCGATGAGCCCGGTCTCGCCGGGGTGATCCATGTCTCCATCATCCTGACCGCGGTGAGTTGCGGCACCGAGCTGGCGGTGGTGCAGGAGGGGATCCCCGCCGCCATCCCGCTGGAGATGTGCTATCTCGGCTGGCAGGAGTCGCTGACCCAGCTGGTGGCGCTGGTGGAGCCGGATATCCCCGCTTAATGGCCGGTGGCGGGCCGGGCATTCACCCCGCTCGCCAGCCGCTTGCAATAAAAAGAGCCTGCCAGATGGCAGGCTCTCGTCATTCTGGTCGGGGCGACCTTATTGCATATTGAGCCCGCCCAGATAGTCGCGCTTGCCGAGATCGACCCCGGCGCGGCGCAGCAGGGCGTAGGCCATGGTGAGGTGGAAGTAGAAGTTGGGAATGCCGTACTCATGGACGCAGGTATGGCCATCCATCCCCTTGCCGCCCGCCCAGTGGGGCACGTAATGGCCGCTGGCATACTGGCTGTAGTCCGCCTCCAGCTTGCCCTGCAGATAGGTGATGGTCTTGCCGATATGGGCACGCAGATCGGCGATGGTTTTGGGCTCATCGCCCATGGCCGGCAGCTCGCTGTGGCTGGCGGTGGCCACCACGCTGCGGGCCGAATCGCAGCAGATCAGCACCTGCTTGCTGAAGGGCAGCATATCGACGATCAGCCGATCGCCAAAGAAGTTATCCACGTTGAACTGTTTCGCTGCGGCGTGGGCCTCGGCCTTGGCCAGACAGTGATCCAGATTGGTCAGCATCTTGATGAACTGGGCGGTGATATCGCGATTCATGAGCACTCTCCATCTTGTTGAAACAGCGGCCCGCGTGCGCGGCCACGGTGAATGAGACTGGCTAATCGGCCACCAATATACCCCAACCGCTGCCGGGTTCGAGCCCGGCGCGCACAAAAGCGCGGGGCAGGGGTCTGTGATACGACAGGAGGTGGCGATCAGCGGGCGGCTCGCTGCCAGAGCAGGGTCAGGCCGATGCCAAGCACCACTATGACGCCGAACACGAACTCCAGCCCGTCGGGCGAATCCTGGGTGCTGGCAACCAGCGCACAGGCGCCAAGGGTGCAGAGGAGCCCCACATAGACCCGCCAGAAGCGCGGGAAGTCGGTAATGAAATCGACAAGGTCGAGCAGGTCGTTGAGCCGTTGCAGCAGTGACATCATCCCCTCCGGTGGCGCCGTCACACCAATTTCCCCTCAGCTTGGCACGACGGGGTGGCGGGCGATATCCGCGCGAGTGATAGCCAGCCGGGCCAACGCAGGGACTGGCCGCAGCAACGCTGACTTTTTCGTCCGGTGAGTCCCTCTCTGCCCCTTTTTTGATCTGTGACATAAATCACCTTTTTTCAGAGGCGTAGGCTGATCCCGCTGCCCGGAGCACCCACCCGGGTACAAGAAAAGGAGAGTGTAATGAAGATCTATGACCGGAACCGAAATGTGCTGAACCAGGGTCAGCGCGTCATGATTGCCGCCACCGGCGCCGTCGACTTCCTGAAAGAGGCTCATACCGACAACATGACTCCCTATCAGGCGGAGCACGAGAAGTGCGTGCTGCTGGCAAACTCCGGGGAGCGCTACGCCCCCATCGAGTTGATTAGACTAGGCTGTGTTCTTAAAGTGATGAATATATAATCTCAAATCTTCTCAACAGCTTAAGACCTATGCAGTGTCCCGTCGTTACCAGTTGACCGATGCACAATGGGGGCTTATCGAGCCCCTTTTTCTATGTCGCCGCATAAGCGGACGCCCTACTCGTGAGCCACGCCAAGTGCTTGATGGCATTCTCTGGATTCTTCATACCGGCGCACCTTGGCGAAATCTACCAGAACGTTTCGGCCCATGGAGCTCGGTCTATAACACCTTTCGACGTTGGCTGAGTACCGGTCGTATCGATGCCATCCTTGCTGCGCTGCAACTGCATCTCAATGAAGAAGGGCTTATCGACTTCGACCTGTGGTGCATTGACGGCTCCAATGTCAGGGCATCCAAAGATGCTGCCGGAGCGCTTAAAAAAACACTCCGGTGAATCAAGCGCTTGGTCGCTCTCGTGGTGGTTTTGGCAGCAAAATTCACTTGGTCACTGATGGTAATGGTTTACCGCTGGGGTTCTGCCTTTCACCGGGGCAATCAGCGGAAATCAGATATGCGACAAGTGCGTTGGCCATGGCAAGGATACCGACCTCATCAGGCCGTTATCGCACTCGGCCTACTCATCTTGCCGCAGATAAGGCCTATAGCAGCAGGGCTCTGCGGGCAGAACTCCGGCGAAGAAAGATAAAAGCGGTTATCCCGCAGCGCAGCGACCAGCAACGGCACCATAAGGGGCGCCCAATGGTGTTAGACAAAGCTCGTTATCGTAGGAGAAATGTGGTCGAACGGTGCTTTGGATGGCTGAAGAAGTTTCGCCGATTCTCAACGAGGTATGAAAAGCTGGCGGGAAGTTTTGCTGCTTTTATCAAGCTGGCTTTCTGCCTTCGTTACTTACGGGAACTATTGGTGGACAGAAAACCAGCATTTTGAGAACGCAGCCTAGGCTGATCCCTTTCCCTGTCACCCTACTCTTTACAATTCACTCGGCCGCCGTGCCTGACGGCCGGGTTTCTGAGTTTCCTTCCTCTATTGCCCGCCCTGATATTGCATCGCCTCAAGCCGGTTTGAGCCATCGAGCTGATTCGAGCAGCGAAGCGTCATCGAAAGTTACGGCCTGCCAGCAAGGTGGCTCATTTCTGAATGGCTGGAGCCGCCGCAAATAGCCGCCTGCCTGCATGGCGGATCAGCAGCAGAGGCGACAGTAGCGTGAGCAGCAGCCAGTGGGTGTGGGGCAGGATAAAGCTCCAGATGATCTCGTGTGGCAGCCAGGTCGAAGCGGTTGCCGTCATAAAAGCGAGGTCATAGGTTTGCCACAACCAGAGTCCGGCAAAGAGCGGCAACAATAGCGGGCGGGGTATCAGCAAAAACAGGGGTAAGTAAACACACGCGAGTAAGGCGCTGAACTCCAGCATGGTTGGGGCCAGTTCAGCAAAGGTCCTTTCTGAAGAGAGGCTACTCCATTCGAGGGAAGTATCCTCGGTCAGTGCAGGCCACCACGATACGTATTGAAACAGGGTAAACGAGATCATAAACAGCAGGCTGGTCAGCAGCGCCTGCGCCGTTTTTCGCAAAAACCAGCGCCCCATCCGGCGCAGAGTCGGTATCCACTTAGACATTAATGACTCCCATCTGATGACGGGGCAGTATGCCTTGGCTGGCGGTGTGGTTAAAGCAACGCGCAGTTGCAATTCAGATCGGCCAACCCCTTGTTGGTGCCTGTGATGGCGGCCCCGAGCCCTGAGTTGCAGTCAAAACGGTTTATATAAATTTAATTTATAGGTTTTGCGAAAGTGCCCTCGTCTTGTCTTATACCGACAGGTGGTAAGCCACACGCTCCCGTTTGGCTGCCAGCGGGGCGCCGGAGGGCAATGGCCGATTTGAGATAACGGGAATGGCTCGAAGTAAAAGGGATTTGTAGGTTCGATTAGCGAAGCGTAATCGGACGATCGCGCAATGGAACATCCGCACCATCACCACCCGCAAGCAGATCGAAGTGAGGCAAGGCTATGCTTGGCTTTTCGGTCTCGATGAGGGGAAAAGGATGGCCAATTGGCGGCGGGCATGGTGGCCCGGAGGAACCTGGTTCTTCACCGTCAACCTGCTGGAGAGGCGCAACAACCGGTTGCTGGTGGAGCAGATTGACCTGCTGCGCCATAGCGTTACCAAGGTGCAACAGTCTCACCCCTTCGCCATTCACGCATGGGTGGTGTTGCCCGACCATCTCCACTGCATTCTCTCATTGCCGGAGGGGGACAGCGATTTCCCCCTGCGTTGGCGGCTGATCAAAAGCCACTTTTCCCGCGCCTTGCCAGTGAACGAACGGCGCAGCCAGACCCGGTTACGCCACGGGGAGCGGGGCATCTGGCAGCGCCATTATTGGGAACACCTGATCCGGGATGAGCAGGATTACCGCCACCATATGGATTACGTCAATATCAACCCGCTCAAACATGGTCATGTCACGCGGGTGGCCGATTGGCCATATTCCACCTTCCATCGTTACGTGGCGAGCGGCGTCTATCCGCAGGATTGGTGTGGGTCGGTGGATGGGGTGGGGGGATTGGAGTAAACCCCTAAAAGGGTTGTTCAGTTGTAAGCGACCGATTACGCGACCGTCCGATTACGCTTCGCTAATCGAACCTACGGCCCTTCCAGCCCCATCGAGAGATTTGCTTGACGCACAAGGTTCCAATAGATACCATGCCGCCGCATGTTGCAAAATGGTTATCAATGAGAGGGGTTTATGTTATGTCATCTTATGTTCTTGGCAAGATTGACTTGGCTTTGTATGGATACGGCGCTCATGGAGAAACTAATACAGGTAATAACCTCAACAAAGAGATAGATTATTTAAATGCCATACCTAAACAGCGTGAAGAATATGACGAGTTTGGACAAGGATTTTGGAAGAATTTGTCACTCTATAATGCATCTGGGCTTATAGAAGATACTCAGTATAGAGATACTGATAAGTGCCTACCAACCAGTTATATGGATCAGTGTCCGACAATAAAAAGAATCATTGATGATATTTTCGAACTTCATAAATTGAAAATGGTTAGAGCAAGGAATTTGATTGATGGCATGGTTATGCCTCATCGGGATTTTGTTGAGCTTGGAAATGAGAAGAGATACTTCAGGGTGTTTTTAGCCATTGAGAGGAATGATGATTCATTCCACTCAGATGAAGCTGGAGTGTTTCAAATGATGCCTGGCGAGATATGGTTTTTAGATGCTGGAATTGACCATGCGGCAGTAAATTTCTCCGTTAAAAGTCGCATGTTTTTATGTTTTGACTTCATGTTAACTCATGACGAAGATGAGAGATGCATTTTTAAAGACAATGCAAATATTGACTTCAATGTAAAAACAAAGCATATAAAGCGTCATAAGATTGATGACTATCAAAAGCAGGTAATCATTGAAAACACATCCGCCTTACTTAACAAGAATACGTTCAAGGACTTGACGTTTACTTTATCTAAATTACATTTTACACATGATATAGAAGTAAGGGAGGCTTACGATTTACTCATTGAAGCGGCCAAAAAATCCAAAATGACAGAGTTATTAAAAAAGGCAACTTCACTCAAACGTTATATGGTTGAGCAACGCTCAATGGGTGAACGATTTAGCATTAACTCTTGGCAAGCATAAGGTAATAACATGACTCATCTTGAACGGTTTGCGCCGGTATTATTTCTGATTATGTGGAGTAGCGGTGCCATCTTTGTCAAGATGGGTCTGGATAGCGCGTCAGTATGGTCATTTTTGACGCTGCGGGCGATCGGCGCGCTTCTATTGATGTCGATATTATATGGCTTTCTGAAGGGAGAAAAAGCTAGGTTTGATGCCGAGACGCTAGTCAAAGTAATGAGTGTTGGGATACTGCTACAAGTCTTATATCAAATATTTTATTTTCTCTCGATAAGGTATGAATTGTCACCGGGGCTGGTTGCCGTCGTGTTAGGGTTGCAACCCCTGCTGACGGTGTTAATCAGTGGCGAGCGCCAATCTTTCTATAAGCTGATGGTATTGTTTATTGGTTTTATCGGGTTGGGACTTGCCGTATTTGGTGCCAGGGATGTGAGTCACGTGACATTTTTGGGGGTATTCTTCGCGCTGCTCTGTGTTACATCCATCAGCACGGGGGCGATTCTGCAAAAGAAAATATCCGTCTCACCATTAGCATCAGGTATTATCCAGAACGGATGCGCCTCCATCGTTTTTATTATTGTGTCGTTTTACACCGGCTGGCATGTTAACTGGGATGCAAAATTTATTATCTCATTGTCATGGATGGCGGTGGTGGTATCTACCGGGGCAACCCTGCTTCTGTTCTATATGATCCAGAAGAAGTCCGCGAGCAAGGTGGGTGTACTATTTTATCTGGTCCCGGTACTGACAATGGCTTTCGATTTTATGGCATTTGACACACAAATCACAATAACCACTGTGGTTGGGGTCTCTCTGGTTATGGCCTCGGTAAAATTATTCAATGGGTCTAGTGTTTCGGTAAAGAGTATTTTAGTTGGCCATAAATAATAACGAAGAGTGTTCGTTCTAATTCATTAATCAGATTGTCGCAATGACTGATATATAGACCAACCCGGCCTAAAGCCGGGTTGATTGCATCAAGAACGGGAAAAATCAGAGCGCTTCCAATCTGGCATACGCCGTCACCAGCCACTTGGCGCCGACGTCGTCGAACTGGATCTGCACCCGGCTCTGCTGGCCGACCCCTTCGAAGTTGAGCACGATTCCTTCCCCAAATTTCGGATGGAGCACCCGCTGGCCGAGCTTGATGCCGCTGGCGTCGAAGCTCTGCTGCACCTCGTTCTGGCTAAAGCGGCCGTACTGGGTGGGGCGGCTGACCTGAGTGCGCAGCCGGATCTCTTCCAGACATTCGGCGGGCATCTCGCGGATAAAGCGGCTCGGCTTGTGGAACATCTCGCGGCCGTAGATGCGGCGGCTCTCGGCATAACAGATGTAGAGCTTCTCCATGGCGCGGGTCATGCCGACGTAACAGAGACGGCGCTCCTCTTCCAGCCGGCCCGACTCCTCGGTGGATTGCTGGCTGGGGAACATGCCTTCTTCGACGCCGACCAGCAGCACCAGCGGGAACTCCAAGCCCTTGGCGCTGTGCAATGTCATCAGTTGCACCGCGTCGGCATATTCGTCGGCCTGATTCTCGCCGGATTCCAGCGCCGCATGGGCGAGGAAGGCGGAGAGATCGCTCATATCCTCCAGCTCGTCCGGACGCTGGTACTGGCGGCAGGCGGTGACCAGTTCGTCCAGGTTCTCTACCCGCGCCTGGGATTTCTCCCCTTTTTCCGCCAGATACATCGCCTTGAGGCCGGAGTTCTGGATGGCGATATCCGCTTGCTGGTGCAGCGGCAGCAGGGAGACCTGCTCCTCCAGCGCGTCGATCAGCTCGACAAAGCCGCGCACCGCGTTACCGGCGCGACCGGTCAGCACCTTGTCATTGAGCAGGGCCTTGGCCGATTGCCACAGGTTGAGCCCCTGATCGCGGGCGTTGCCGCGCAGGATCTCGAGGGTGCGATCGCCGATACCGCGGGTCGGGGTGTTGACCACCCGCTCGAAGCTGGCGTCGTCGCCACGGTTGTTGATAAGCCGCAGGTAGGCCATGGCGTCCTTGATCTCTTGCCGCTCGAAGAAGCGCAGGCCGCCGTAGATGCGATAGGGCATGGCGTCCTGCATCAGCGCCTCTTCCAGCACCCGTGACTGGGCGTTGGAGCGATAGAGGATGGCGCAGTCGGCCAACAGGCCGCCCTTTTCCTTCCAATCCTTGAGACGGCCGACCACGAAGCGCGCTTCGTCCACCTCGTTGAAGGCGGCGTAGAGGGAGATCGGCTCGCCTTCGGCCCCTTCCGTCCACAGCTCCTTGCCAAGGCGCTCGGCGTTGTTGGCGATGACGCTGTTGGCGGCTTTGAGGATGTTGGCGGTGGAGCGGTAGTTCTGCTCGAGGCGGATGGTCTCGGCCCCCTGATAGTCGGACAGGAAGCGCTGGATGTTCTCGATCTTGGCGCCGCGCCAGCCGTAGATGGACTGGTCATCGTCGCCGACGATCATCACCTTGCCGCTGTTGCCCGCCAGCATCCGCAGCCAGGCGTACTGGATGCCGTTGGTATCCTGAAACTCGTCCACCAGGATGTTCTGGAAGCGGTCGCGGTAGTGCTCGAGGATGTGGGGCTTGTTGAGCCACAGCTCGTGGGCGCGCAGCAGCAGCTCGGCAAAATCCACCAGACCGGAGCGATCGCAGGTCTCCTGATAGGTCTTGTAGATCTGCTGATAGGTGCGGGTGACGGGGTCGCCGTAGAGGTCGATGTCGCCGGGGCGCAAGCCTTCATCTTTCTTGCCGTTGATGTAGCCCATCACGGCGCGCGGGGCCCAGTGCTTCTCGTCGAGGTTGAGCGCCTTGAGCACCCGGCGGATGAGGCGGTACTGGTCGTCGGAGTCGAGGATCTGGAAATCCTGCGGCAAGCCCGCATCCAGATGGTGGGCCCGCAGCAGGCGGTGGGCGATGCCGTGGAAGGTGCCGATCCACATGCCGCGCACGCCGTCGCCGATCACTTTTTCGACCCGGCCGCGCATCTCGGCCGCCGCCTTGTTGGTAAAGGTGACCGCGATGATGGAGAAGGGTGAACAGCGTTCCACCTGCATCAGCCAGGCGATACGGTGCACCAGTACCCGGGTCTTGCCCGAACCGGCACCAGCCAGCACCAGCAGGTTGCTGCGGGGCGCCGCAACGGCATCTCTTTGCTTGTCGTTGAGCCCGTCGAGCAGGGTTGAAACGTCCATCACCACTCCTGTTTATTTATACAGGCGGCGATTATACGGCCATCCCCCCGTCAGACCAACTGCAAACTCCGCACGGCGGGCAGGTGAGGGGAGTCGGGCAGGGCGGCTGCGGCGGTTTCTGGTCGGCAAAATGGTTGCGAAGGCGGATGGTTTCCAGCTGTAGCCAGCGGCCGGATGGCGCGCTGTGCGGTTATTTTGCGAGCCGGATCACGGGGCGATGGGTGGGGCGGATGCCCAACCGGGGAAAACGGTTTAGAGTAACCAATTGAACAATAAGAGAAATGTCGTTTGGGTCTCTGAGTTGTCAGCATAAACAACTGAAAAGCAGCTAAAAAACAACTGCTTATAAGGTTATTTGCTTATAATTCAAACCGTTAACGCAAACGTTTTTCCCTTATCATTTGCTTGACCCGCACCGGGGCTGACTTAGAGTAACCCTGCGTGCTAGATGACCCGCTTCGGCGGGCAAGCAAGTTCCCTCACTTAATAACAATCAAGGATACGATCGTGACTAAAGTGCTCAAACTGGCCACCGTGGCCTCCCTCACTCTCGCTGCTCTCTCTGCTCAGGCTGCTTCCGAGCCGGCCGTGATCTATGACACCGCGGGCAAGTACGACAAATCATTCAACGAAGCCGTGTTCCGTAACGGCGTCGAGCTTTACAACAAGGACAAAGGGGTAAAGGTCAAAGAGTTTGAGCCCCAGAACGAAGCCCAGCGCGAGCAGGGTCTGCGTCGTCTGGCCAGCCGTGGCAACGGCCCGATCGTAGCTGTTGGTTTCAACATGGGTTCTGCGGTAGAGAAGGTTGCGACCGAATTCCCGAAAACCCAGTTCACCATCATCGACATGGTGGTCGACAAGCCGAACGTCCAGTCCGTCATCTTCAAGGAGCATGAAGGTTCCTTCCTGGTGGGCGCACTGGCTGCCATCGCTTCCAAAACCGGCAAGGTCGGTTTCGTGGGCGGCATGGACATCCCGCTGATCCGCAAGTTCGAGTGCGGCTACGAGCAGGGTGCCAAGTACGTCAATCCGAAGATCGAAGTGTTCCAGAACATGGCAGGCTCCACCCCGGCCGCGTTTGCTGACCCGGCCAAAGGTGCCGAGCTGGCCAAGTCCCAGTTCGCCAAGGGCGCTGACGTGGTTTACGCCGCAGCCGGCGGTACCGGTATCGGTGTCTATCAGGCAGCCAAGGACAGCGGCAAGTTTGCCATTGGCGTAGACTCCAACCAGAACCACCTGCAACCGGGCACCATGCTGACCTCCATGGTTAAGTCTGTGGGTCTGGCTGCCTACCAAACCTGGGATGACGCGGCTAAAGGCCAGTGGAAACCGGGTATCAAGAACCTGGGTCTGGCCGAAGGCGGTGTGGATTGGGCGCTCGACAAGGACAACGAGAAGCTGATCACTCCGGAGATGAAAGCCAAGGTGGATGCCATCAAGGCCGAGATTATTTCAGGCAAGGTCAAGGTTCATGACTACATGAGCGACAATACCTGCAAATACTAATTAGATAGTTGCTGCTACGACTCTCAACGCACCGACCGGCCCGCACGGGCCGGTTTTTACAGTCTTATTTCATGAAACGCAGGGCTGCATCATGGACCAGACAGATCGCTATGCCATCGAATTAAGAGGTATCGATAAGCGGTTCGGCGAAGTGTACGCCAACAAGCTGATCGACCTTAAGGTTCGGAAAGGCAGTATTCACGGCATCGTTGGCGAAAACGGCGCCGGTAAATCCACCCTGATGAGCATCATTTACGGCTTCTACCATGCCGATAAAGGCGAGATGTTCATCGATGGGAATCCTTTCAAACCCCACGGTTCACAAGATGCGATTGCCGCAGGCGTGGGCATGGTGCACCAGCACTTCATGCTGGTGAACAACTTTACGGTTTTGGAAAACGTCATCCTCGGCGCTGAAAATGGCTGGCACCTTCAGCAGAGCGTGGCGTCGGCAGAGAAGCTGCTCGGCGAGCTGGCGCGGGACTATGGTCTCGAAGTGCCGCTGCACGAGAAGGTGGAAGATCTGCCGGTGGGCCTGCAACAGCGGGTCGAAATCCTCAAGGCGCTCTATCGCGGCGCCCGCATCCTGATCCTCGACGAGCCGACCGGGGTACTCACCCCGCAAGAGGCGGATCACCTGTTCAAGGTGCTGGAGAAGCTGCGGGATCAGGGGGCGACCATCATCCTCATCACTCACAAGCTGCGCGAGATCCTGGCCATCACGGATCAGGTCTCCATCATGCGCCGCGGCGAGATGGTGGCGCATGTTGCCACCAAGGATACCGACAAGGAGCAGCTGGCCGAACTGATGGTGGGCCGCAAGGTGCGCCTCAAGGTCGACAAGGGGCCGACCCAGCCGGGCGAAGCCAAGCTGAAGGTCGAGGGGCTCAGCTACTTCGACGCCAGCAAGGTGGAGCGGGTCAAATCGGTCAGCTTCGAGGTGCGCGCCGGTGAAGTGGTCGGCATTGCCGGGGTCTCCGGCAACGGCCAGTCCGAGCTGCTCAGCCTGCTTGGCGGCATCATCAAGCCGAGCAAGGGCGGCTTTACCATCAGCAGCCGCAGCGGCGTGCACAAGGTGAGCCCCGAGCAGGCGGCCGATCCCGAAATGGTGCGCAACTTCGGCCTCGGCCATGTGCCGGAAGATCGCCACAAGATGGGTCTCATCAACCGCTTCGAGGCGAAAGAGGCCTTTATCCTCGGTTATCACCGTCGTCCGCAGTACAACAAGGGGTGGCTGCAGAACAAAGAGGCGATCCAGCAGGATTGCCAGGCCAAGATGGAGAAGTGGGACGTGCGCCCGCCCCATCCCGACCACAAGACCGCCAACTTCTCCGGTGGCAACCAGCAGAAGCTGGTGATCGCCCGTGAAGTGGAGCAGGACCCGGATGTGCTGTTGATCGGCCAGCCGACCCGCGGGGTCGACATCGGTGCCATCGAGTATATCCACCAGCAGATCATCGCCATGCGTGACAAGGGCAAAGCAGTGCTGCTGGTCTCGGTGGAGCTGGACGAGATCATGAGTCTCTCTGACCGCATTCTGGTCATTGCCGACGGTCGCATCGTCGGCGAGCTGGATGCTGCCAAAGCGGACGAGCGCACTATCGGCCTGATGATGGCCAACATAGTGCCGGATGAAGTTGCCAAGGAGGCCCACTGATGAGCCAAGTACGTATTCCTGCCTGGGTCTCCGTGGGCGTCGTGTCTGCGGTCAACATCCTGCTGGCCTTCCTGGTGTCGGCCATCCTGTTCTACTACCTCGAGATCAATCCGGTCGATGCCGCCAAGATTATGTGGTACGGCGCGTTCGGCACCGGTGAAGGGTTTGGCTTCACCCTCTACTACGCAACCGGCTTTATCTTCACCGGTCTGTCGGTAGCGGTCGCCTTCCACGCCGGTCTGTTTAACATCGGCGGTGAAGGTCAGGCCTATATCGGTGGTCTGGGGGTGGGGCTGGTCTGTCTGACCCTCGGCGATGTGCTGCCGTTCTCCCTGTTGTTGCCGCTCTCCATCGTTGCCGGTGGTCTGTTCGGTGCGGCCTGGGCCTTTATTCCGGCCTGGCTGCAAGCCAAGCGCGGCAGCCACATCGTTATCACCACCATCATGTTCAACTTCATCGCCGCCTCGCTGATGGCCTATCTGCTGGTGGAGGTGTTCAAGCCGCCCGGTTCGATGGCGACCGAGAGCCGGGTGTTTGCCGAAGCGAGCTGGCTGCCCAAGATGACCGGGCTGGCGAGCCTGTTTGGCGTCGAGATGCCGAACAGCCCGCTCAACATCAGCTTCTTCTGGGCGCTGATCTGTGCGGCGCTGGTGTGGGTCTTTATCTGGCACACCCGCTGGGGCTACGAGATCCGCTCGGTCGGTGCCAGCCAGAGTGCCTCCGCCTACGCCGGTATCTCCTATCCCAAGGTGGTGATCCTGGCCATGGTCATCTCCGGCATGCTGTCGGGCTTTTTCGCCCTCAACGTGCTGCAGGGTGAGCTGCACCAGATCAAGCTCAACTTCGTGGAAGGGTTCGGCTTCACCGGTATCGCGGTGGCGCTGATGGGGCGCAACCACCCGGTCGGCGTCATCATCGCCAGCCTGCTGTTCGGTTTCCTCTATCAGGGGGGCGCCGAGCTCAGCTTCGAATTCGGTGTCGACCGCAACATCGTCGTGGTGCTGCAGGGTCTGGTGATCCTGTTCTGCGGCGCGCTTGAGCACATGATGCGTCCGCGCATCGAGCAGCTCTATCTGGCGTTTGCCAACCGCTCTGCGCAAGTCAAGGGGGCCTGATCATGTTTGAAATTCTGATCCTGATGCTGGATGCCACCATCCGTACCGCGCCGCCCCTCATTCTGGCCGCCATGGCCGGCATGTTCTGCGAGCGCTCCGGGGTGGTCAACATCGCGCTGGAAGGCAAACTGCTGGCGGCGGCGTTCGCCAGTGGTGCGGCGGCGGCGGTCTCCGGTTCCGCCTGGGTGGGACTGGGTGCCGGGATTGCCATCTCGGTGCTGTTTGCCCTGATGCACGGTTTTGCCACCATCACCCACCGCGGTGATCAGGTGGTGAGCGGGATGGCCATCAACATTCTGGCGGCCGGTCTGACCGTGACGCTGGGTCGTTACTGGTTCGATCAGGGTGGCCAGACGCCAGCGCTCTCCGGCGATGCCCGCTTCGCTCCCATCGACTTCCCCTATGCCAAGGAGCTCTACGATGTGCCGGTGATTGGTCAGCTCTACAGCGAGCTACTGAGCGGCCACTCCCTGCTGGAGTACGTGGCGTTCGCCTGCGTGCCGCTGGCCTGGTGGGTGATGTTCCGTACCCGCTTCGGTCTGCGGCTGCGGGCGGTGGGCGAGGCGCCGGCTGCGGTTGATACAGCCGGTATCTCGGTGGTGCGGATGCGCTACACCGCGCTCATCATCGGCGGCCTGCTGGCCGGTATCGGTGGCACCTATCTGGCGGTGGCCCAGACGGCCCAGTTCATCCCCAACATGAGTGCGGGCAAGGGCTTTATGGCGCTGGCGGCACTGGTGTTCGGCAAGTGGCGCCCCTGGAATGCCATGG
Source organism: Aeromonas sp. SER (assembly GCF_038739615.1). Classification (NCBI taxonomy): domain Bacteria; kingdom Pseudomonadati; phylum Pseudomonadota; class Gammaproteobacteria; order Aeromonadales; family Aeromonadaceae; genus Aeromonas; species Aeromonas sp. SER. The sequence continues at coordinate 39,727 of NZ_JBCGFC010000011.1, forward strand.
CAGCCTGTCTGCTGTTCGGTTTCCTCGATGCGGTCGCCATCCGTCTGCAAGGGGTGACCATCGGCGACTTCCCGATCCCGGTACAGGCCATCGAGGCGCTGCCCTACATCCTGACGGTGTTCCTGCTGGCCGGCTTTATCGGCCGCGCCGTAGCGCCGAAGGCACTTGGTACACCCTATGTGAAGGAGCGGGAGTAGCGCTCTTAAGCGCGATATTCCCGACCATCCAGATAACAGCAGGCCCACTTCGGTGGGCCTGTTTTTTATGTTTTGCGGGGGGATGTGCCGCCATGTTACGGGCAATTCTGGCAGTGCGGCTGCGTCATATGGCCGATTTTTCCGCTCTCTGGCTCGGCCCGTTACTTGCGCGGATCCTGCTGAAATAGGGGTGGACGAAGCAGGCTTTTGCCGCAATTTTTGCTCGTCTGTAATGGTTGGTTACAGATCTCCATTCGACTGCCGAGTGACCTCTCCATTAAATTCAGCAGTGATTCATTGCGGCTCTCGATATTACCTGTTGGCAAGGAACTGTAATGCTGAGGACGAGGATCGCTGCATGCTGTCAGCCTGAACAGCAGGTATGCAGGGATTGGTGGCTGGCAAGCAGCCGTAATGACTTCCACATGTTTTCCTCTCCGTTTTCACCCCGGCTATGCCGGGGTTTTTTATATGGAGAGGAGGGGATTTTCTTGCGCGGGTTTAGAGCAGGAACAGGGTGGCCAGGCCGAGGAAGATAAAGAAGCCGCCGGTGTCGGTGATGGCGGTGATCATCACGCTGGCGCCCACCGCCGGATCGCGACCGAGCCGGTTCATGGTCATGGGAATAATCACCCCCATCAGCGCTGCCACCAGCAGGTTAAGCACCATGGCAAGCGTCATCACGGCGCCCAGCGCCGCATCCTGATAGAGCAGGAAGGTGACTACCCCCATGGTGCCGCCCCACACCAGCCCGTTGATCAGCGCCACCCCGAGTTCCCGCAGCAGCAGGAAGGAGAGGTTGCCCGCCTGAATGTGCTGCAGCGCCAGCGCCCGCACTATCATGGTGATGGTCTGGTTGCCGGTGTTGCCGCCGATCCCGGCGACGATGGGCATCAGGGCCGCCAGCGCCACCAGTTGCGAGATGGTGTGCTCGAACAGGCCGATCACCCGCGAGGCGACAAAGGCGGTGCAGAGATTGATGGCAAGCCAGGCCCAGCGGGTCTTGACCGCCTTGGAGACAGGGGCGAACACATCCTCCTCCTCGCTGATACCCCCCATCCGGCGCAGGTCGGTGTCGCTCTCCTCATAGACCAGATCCACCACCTCTTCGACGGTGAGGCGACCCATCAGCTTGCCCTTGCCATCCACCACGGCGGCGGAGAGCAGGTCATCCCGCTCGAAGGTGCGGGCGGCCGCTTCGTCGTTATCCTCCGGATCGAAGGTGACCGGGTCCTGCTCCATCACCGCATTCACCCGGGTATCCGGCTTGTGCAGCAGCACCGTGGTGAGCGGCAGCTCCCCCAGCAGGTGGTTGCGCCGGTCGATGACGAACAGCTTGTCGGTGTTGGCGGGGATCTTGCCGCGCAGGCGCAGATAGCGCTGGACGGTGGCGAGCGTCACCTCGGGGCGGATGGTGATGATCTCGAAATCCATCATGGCGCCGACGGTGTGCTTGCCGTAGCGGATCACCTCGCGCACCCGATCCCGGTCGGCGGGGGCCATGTAGGTAAGCAGCCGTCCCATCAGGTTGCGGGGCAGGTATTGGCCCAGATAGATCTGATCGTCGATGTCGAGGGTGCGCAGGGCATCGAGCAGCTCTTTGTCGCTCATGCCGCTGATAAGGCTGTCCCACACCGTCTCCGACGCTTCGACCAGGGTCTGGCCGCGCTTCTCTTCACTCACCAGCGCCCACAACACGTGGCGCTCATCCGGTGGCAGCGACTCCAGCGCATCGGCGACGTCGGCGGCGGGCAGGCTGTTGACCAGCCGGGTCAGCTCGCTGGTCTGGTCGCGCTGTTCGGCATCCTGCACCGCCTGCGGATCGAGCAGGCTGTCGGTGAGGGCGTCATCGCGCAGCAGCAGGGTGAGAATGCGGGATCTGTCTTCCGCACGCTGCCTGGCGCTGTTTTTGATGGGAAGAGACATGAAGAGGTTCCTGAGCTGGTGGCCATAGGGCCGAATAGCCATAGGATACCAGACTTAAAACAACAGGTTATGACGGCGCGCAGTGGTGCAGAGATTTATCCGGCATAGATCGGGCGAGGGTTTGGTGCAGGCGCAATGGCAGGAGGAGGGCGGTTTGGGGGGAAAATGGCTATGTATAAATTTAATTTATGGGTTTTCCCTGAATGACCCAACTTTAACTTATGAAGAGTGGGTTGATCCCTTCAGCTCTTTTAAATACTCACAGATTGCCAGCCATGGCCATCGCCCGATCCCGGTGAGAGAGTTATTCAGCCGGGATCGGGTGACGGGGGGCGACCCCGGGCTGAGGTGGTTCAAATTCTCAGCAGGTGGGGGCTTGCTCGCAACGAGCCGTGGCAATCTGGCGGGGCAAGCCGGGCCTCGGCATCGTCGATAAATCGTTCTAGCCAAGCTTCAAGACTCGTCTGATCCAGCAGTGCCAGAGGATATTGGGACCAGAGGATCGTCTGCCCATCCAGCGTACCCTGTACATGGGCTGGCCACTGGGCACCGAACAGGTTGTCGCTGGGGGGCTGGAGGGGGCCCAGTTCACAGTAGAGTTGCAGCCATTGTTCCTGATAGCAGCCGATCATCACCCGCAGGCGCTCGTCGACCAGCAGGGTATAAACCCCCTCTTCGGAGGGAAGAGGAGTTATCCCCAGCCGGTTGAACAGCCCCTCTACCAGTTCACGATAGGTGGAATGGCTCATGCGTCAGCCCCCTTGAAGTTGTAAACCTCGAACTCCTGCCCAAGTCCGATCTCAAGATTGTATTTGGAGCCTGGCCAGAAGGCGTTGGTAAACCAGTTTTTGAACTGTTCCTTGTCAGGGAAATGGAACTCGCCAAAGTTGGGATCGAAGAAGGTAACTCCCTGTTGTTCATCCACATGGGCTGCCACTGTGTGGCCGGCCATCTTGCCCGAGAAACTGATCTTCTTGTACTCGGCACTTTCACCTCGGGTATCCAGAATCGCTGCAACCAGCTGTTCCGGGCCTTGTGAACCTGTTTGGCCAGAAACAGGGGGCATTGGATAACCGGATTTGCTCATTCGCGGTACGAGGTTGTGGTCGGTGAGCCAGTTGCTTGTGACCTGAGCCTGATCGACGTGTTCTTGCATGCCGTCCATCTGCAACTGCTTGATGGAGACCAGCGTGTCAATTTGAAACTGACCTTTCTGGCCGCCGGTATAGAGCTGGTTGAACAGGCTATCACCCTTGGCGTGGCTACTGATCCAGTGGGCGGAGATCGACTCGCACACGCCGCCCGAAGTGTCCCCGTGTTTCATGATCTCACCGAGGAAGGCCCCCTTGGTCTGAGCGAACTTGAAGGTGACGCTGCCGCCATGCTGGGGTACCGAGTCACGGACTGTGCCGAGGAATAGGCGAACGCCGAGGTGTATCAGGCGATCTTTGATCATGCTGAAGCGGAAGGCGCTGGTCGGGTTGGGTTTGCCGTCGCTGGTCAGCTGGCGATCCAGCAGAGAGCGACCAGGCAGGTTGTGCTGCACGGCGGCGGAGAAGCGGGCCAGCAGCCCGGGGCGTTCGGTTATGGATTGCAGGTCACGCTTGGCTAATGGACCATCGTGCCTGGGGACGTTTGTTGGGCTGATGGGGGCTGATATTGAGGTGCCGCTGGTATGCTGCGATTGGCTGATGGAGGTGATTGTCATCATCATTACCCGTGGATGTTTGCTCTTTACATGGGGGCTTGATGATAGAGGTTGTCCAGTGCAGCGGGCTGTCAGGAATTCAGCCTGATTTTAACACTATTGGGCGCATTGTCGGGTCAGGTTGCGGGGCAGAGAAAACGCCTCTTAAGAGAGGCGTTGGCAGGGTTCAGGCGAGGGCTCGCTGAGGCTGTGATGCCGAGCCAAACCAGGCGAGCCGGTCGGCCAGCGTCACCACCGAGCCCACCATGATGAGGGCAGGACTCTCGACCCCCACCGCCAGTGCGGGTAGCTCATCGAGGGTGCCGCGAATGACCCGCTGGCAGGGCTGGGTGCCGCGCTCGATCAGCGCCACCGGGGTGTTGCTCGCCTTGCCGTGGGCCAGCAGCTGCTCGCGAATGGTGGCGCAGGAGGAGAGTCCCATGTAAAACACCAGGGTCTGCTTGTCTTTGGCCAGCAGCGGCCAGTCGAGATCCCGGGCGCCCCCCTTGCCATGGGCGGTAACGAAACGCACGCTCTGGGCGTGGTCGCGGTGAGTGAGCGGAATACCGGCGTAGGCGGCGCAACCGCTGGCCGCGGTGATGCCGGGTACCACCTGAAAACCGATGCCAGTGCCAACCAGCGTCTCCAGCTCCTCGCCGCCACGGCCGAAGATAAAGGGGTCGCCCCCCTTGAGCCGCACCACCCGCTGGCCCTTCTTCGCCTCCTCCAGCAAGAGTTGGTTGATCCCCTCCTGCGGTACGCAGTGGTTGCCTGCCTGTTTGCCGACGAAGATCTGCTTGGCGTCGCGGCGCACCAGCGCCATCACTTCGTCGGAGACCAGCCGGTCATAGACCACCACGTCCGCCTGCTGCATCTGGCGCAGGGCGTGCAGGGTGAGCAGGCCCGGATCGCCGGGGCCGGCTCCCACCAGTACCACCTCGCCAGCGCTCTGGCTCTCGTCGGCAAACAGATTGTCGGCCAGCTGGTGGGCAGAGGCGCTATCGCCCCGCGCCAGTGCCTGCCCGAGCCGATCCGCCCCGAGCAGCCGCTCCCAGAAGCGGCGCCGCTCCCCCATGCTGGCGAAGCGGGCCTTGACCCGCTCCCGCAGGCTGCCGGCGAAGGCCGCGACGGCACCCAGATGCTGGGGCAGCAGGGCCTCCAGTTTTTCCCGCAGCAGCCGGGCCAGCACCGGCGCCTTGCCACCGGAGGAGATGGCCACCATCAGCGGCGAGCGGTCGATGATCGACGGCATGATGAAGCTGGAGCGCTTCGGGTCATCCACCACGTTGGCAAAGATCCGCGCCCGGTTGGCGCTTTGGTAGACCAGTGCGTTCACCTCGCGCCGATCGGTGGCGGCCACCACCAGCCACTTGCCCGTCAGTTGCGCCGGTGCAAATTCACCGGCCAGCCACTCGATGCTGCCGTTGGCAGCCAGTTCCGCCAGCTCGGGGTCGAGCTCGGGCGCTACGACTGTGAGGTGGGCACCGGCATCCAGCAGCAGGCGCGCCTTGCGCTCCGCCACCTCGCCGCCGCCGACCAGCAGCACGGGTTTGTTGTCGAGTCGGCAAAAGATGGGCAAGTAGTCCATGGGGCCTCCTGATCAGGCGGTTCGGGTCTGGTTGGCGGTGCTGGTGGTGTCGCTCACCGCGACCGGGCGCTCAGCCTTGGGGGTGGCATACCAGTAGCCGAGGCCCATAAAGAGGGCGCCGGAGATGGTGTTGCCCAGCGTCACCCACAGCAGGTTGTGGCCGATGCCGCTCAGGGTGTAGGCCTCGGAGTGGGCGCCAAACCAGGAGAGGGCGAACAGGGTCATGTTGGCGATGGAGTGTTCGTAGCCGGAGGCGATAAAGGCCAGCAGGCACCACCAGATGGCGATGAAGCGGGCCGCCCCTTCGGTGCGCAGCGCCATCCAGATGGCGAGGCAGACCAACCAGTTGCACAACACGCCCTTCATGAACAGGGTCAGGGCCGGTGCCTGGGTCTTGGCCAGCGCCACCTTGTGGGCCAGGCTGCCTGCGTCCGGCAGCAGGCTGCCGCCGTAGGAGTAGATGAGCGCCACCACGACGGAGCCAATCAGGTTGCCGGCCCAGGTCTGCGGCAGGATGCGCAGCAGGTCGGCCATGGTGATCTTGCCCGTCTTCACCCCGAAGGTGAGGAACATGGTGTGGCCGGTAAACAGCTCGGAGCCGGCGATGATGACGAGCGTCAGGGCGATGCCAAAGGTAGCCCCCATCACCAGCGGCCGGATGCTCGGATCCACCAGATTGCCGAGGGTGAAGATGAGGATGATGCCGAGGCCCACATAGGCCCCCGCCATGGCGGAGCTGAGCCAGAAGCCGAGCTTGTCGCTGCGCTCGAAGCGGTTGATGCGGGCCGCGTTGGCGGCGCACTTGTTGATGGTTTCCGTGTACATCTTGTGAGTCCTTGAAAGGGCTGCCCTCTGGCAGCCCGAAAGAGAGTGAAATCGGCGTTAGACGGCGACCCAGACCTGCTGATCGCGCACTTCAACGGGATAGCTCTGCACCGACATCGCAGGGTTGTCGAAACAGTGGCCATCGCTCAGGCGAAAGCGCTGCTTCTTGAGCGGGCTGGCGACCCAGAGATCGCCGTCGTGTTCGCAGATCAGGCCCCGCGACAGCACGTTGGCGGCGAAGAAGGGATCCCGGTTGTCGATGGCGAACACCTCGGTGCCCGCGTTCGGGCGGAACAGGGCGATCTGGCGACCTTCAATGAGTGCGCAGACACCGGTTCCCGGCAGGATGTCGTTGAGTTGGCAGGCAAGTTTCATCATTTGGTTTCCACCTCGATCTGGTAGACGGGGATGCGCTCGGCCGGAGTGGCGGGTCTGTGCTGGTCGCGTTCGCTGACGAACTGAACGTCCGGGTCGCGCTTGTCGCTGTTGATGAAGTGGCTGAATCGCTTGAGTGCCTCCTCTTCGTTGAGGGTGCGCGACCATTCGCACTCGTAGCTGTCGATAAGGGTCTGGATATCGCGCTCCAGCGTCTCGGCCAGCCCCAGCTTGTCGTCGACGATCACCTCGCGCAGGTAGTCGACGCCCCCTTCCAGATTGCCGAGCCAGACCGAGGTGCGCTGCAGTTTGTCGGCGCTGGTGACGTAGAACATCATAAAGCGGTCGATCAGCTTGATGAGGGTCTCGCGGTCGAGGTCAGACGCCAGCAGATCGGCGTGGCGCGGCTTCATGCCGCCGTTGCCGCCCACATAGAGGTTCCAGCCCGCGTCGGTGGCGATGATGCCGACATCCTTGCCTTGCGCTTCCGCACATTCGCGGGTGCAGCCGGAGACGCCGAACTTCATCTTGTGCGGGGTGCGAATCCCCTTGTAGCGGTTCTCGAGGAAGACCCCGAGGCCGACGCTGTCCTGCACGCCGAAGCGGCACCAGGTGCTGCCGACGCAGGTTTTGGCCATGCGCAGTGCCTTGGCGTAGGCCTGACCTGTCTCGAATCCGGCCGCCAGCAGCTTGCGCCAGATGGCGGGCAGATCATCCTTCTGGGCCCCGAACAGACCGATGCGCTGGGCGCCGGTGATCTTGGTGTAGAGCTTGTAGTCGCGGGCCACTTCGGCCACCGCCAGCAGCCCTTCCGGAGTCACTTCGCCACCGGCCATGCGCGGGATGACGGAGTAGCTGCCGTCCTTCTGCATGTTGCCGAGGAAGATATCGTTGGTGTCCTGCAGCGGGATATTGCGCGGGCTCAGCACATGCTCGTTCCAGCAGGAGGCGAGGATGGAACCGACAGTCGGTTTGCACACCTCGCAGCCATAGCCCTGACCGTGCTTGGCCAGCAGCTCGTCGAAGCTCTTGATCCCCTCCACCTTGACCAGATGGAACAGCTCCTGACGGGAGTGGGGGAAGTGGGCGCAGAGGTGGTTGTTGACCTCGATGCCCTGCTTCACCAGCTCAGCGTTGAGCATCTGACTGATAAGTGGCACACAGCCGCCGCAGCCGGTACCGGCCTTGGTGTGCTGCTTGATGGCGGCCAGCGTGGTGTGACCCTCGGCCACCGCCTTGGCGATGTCGCCCTTGGAGACGTCAAAGCAGGAGCAGATCTGGGCGCTCTCCGGCAGGGCATCCACCCCCAGCGTCGGTTTGGCACCGGCGTAGGCGGGCAGGATCAGGGTATCCGGGTGGCTCGGCAGCGGCAGGGCGTTGAGCATCATCTGCAGCAGGTTGCCGTAATCTTCCACGTCACCCACCAGCACGGCGCCGAGCAATCGGCTGTTGTCTTCGCTCACCACTATCTTCTTGTAGACGCCAGCCTGATCGTCCTGAAACACATAGCTGTGGCTGCCCGGGGTGCGGCCGTGGGCATCACCGATGGAGCCGACGGAGACGCCGAGCAGCTTGAGCTTGGCGCTCATGTCTGCCCCCTCGAAACGGCTGTCGCCGCCGAGCAGATGGTCGACGGTGATCTGGGCCATCTTGTAGCCCGGCGCCACCAGCCCGAAGAAGCGACCCTGCCAGGCGGCGCACTCGCCGATGGCGTAGATGTCGGGGTCGGAGGTGAGGCAGTGATCGTCGATGACGATGCCGCCGCGCTCGGCGATGGCGAGATCACCGTAGCGGCCCAACGTATCTTGCGGACGAATGCCGGTGGAGAAGACCACCACGTCCACTTCCAGCTGGCTGCCATCGGCGAAGGCGAGGCGGTGTTTCGCCTGTTCACCGCCATGCATCAGGATCTCGCTGGTGCTCTTGCTGGTGTGTACCTGCACCCCCATGGATTCAATCTTGCGGCGCAGCAGCTGGCCGCCCTGACCGTCGAGCTGCTCGGCCATCAGTACCGGAGCAAATTCCACCACATGGGTTTCGAGACCCAGTGCCTTGAGGGCGCCGGCGGCTTCGAGGCCAAGCAGGCCGCCACCGATCACCACCCCGCTCTTGCCACTCTTGGCGGCGCTGCGGATGGCTTTCAGATCCTCGATGGTGCGATAGACGAAGCACTCGTGGTGCTGACTGCCCGCAATGGGCGGCACCCAGGGGTAGGAGCCGGTGGCCAGCACCAGCTTGTCGTACCCGACCACGGTGCCCTTGTTGGAGTGCACTTCGCGGTTGGCCCTGTCGATTTTTTTCACCGCTTCGCCGAGCAGCAGGCGGATGCCGTGCTTGTCGTAGAAGCCGGGTTTGACGAGGGAGAGATCTTCGCTGGTGTGATGGGAGAAGTAGGAGGAGAGATGGACGCGATCGTAGGCGGGACGGGGTTCTGCACCGAAGACGGTGATCTCGTAGCGGCCCGGGTCGGCCCGCTCGATCAACTCTTCGATGAAGCGGTGCCCCACCATGCCGTTGCCCACAACGACCAGTCTGACTTTGCTCATGATTGCCTCTAGTTTGGAGTAATAAAACATCATTCTGGGGCTAGGCTACCCAGTCAGTCGGGGCGGGCAATTGATGCAAATCAAGTGTCTATTTATATATCTCGTCAGGGGTAATTCGATAAAATTCAAAGATATACAAAATTAGGTATACCAGTTGATGATTTCTGGGGTGGCTCGGGGTGAGGGGTGGTGGAGGGAAAGCCCGGTTTACCCACGGCCGGGGAGTGAAAACTTCTGGCGGAAAAAGGCCGGCCTCGCGCTGGGCGAGACCGGCATCAGCTGAACAAGGTGGCGCGTCAGGCGATATGGCGGCGGAACATGGCGAGCGCCAGCGACAGGGTGACGCCGGCGATGGCGAGCAGCGGCCAGAGCAGGGGCCAGGCGGCCGACCAGTCAAACCCCTTGAGGAAGACCCCCTTGAGCAGCACGATGAAGTGGGTGAGGGGGTCGATGGCCGCCAGCCACTGGAACACCTGCGGCATGTTCTCCACCGGCGAGATGTAGCCCGAGAGGATCACCGCCGGTACGGTGAAGGAGAAGACCCCGAGAAAGGCCTGCTGCTGGGTCGAGCAGAACGACGAGATGAAGAGCCCGATCCCGGCCAGCGCCAGCCCGTAGCAGACCATGCCCGCCATCAGCAGGCTGAGGCTGCCGGAAAAGGGGAGGTGAAAGACAAAACGGGCGGCCAGCGCGACTATGCACCCTTGCCCCACCGCCACCATGATGCCGGGCACCGCCTTGCCCGCCATGATCCAGCCTGCGGTGAGGGGCGAGACCAGCAGCTGATCGAAGGTGCCCTCTTCCCGCTCCCGCGCGACCGAGAGGGCGGTGACAATCAGACAGCCGGTGGTGGTGATGATGGCCACCAGCGCCGGCAGGATATGCCAGTGGAACTCGACGTTGGGGTTGTATAGGTTGCGTACCGCCAGCTCGGGTTGCCCTTTGCCCTCACTTTGCCAGCGGGTGATAACCTGACTGATGTAGCCAGCCGCCACCTGACCGCCGTTGGAGCGACGGCCATCGATAATCAGCTGCACCTTGGCCGGTTCGCCCCGCGCCAGCCGGCGCGAGAAATCCCCCGGAATAATCAGCCCGAGCAGCGCCTGCTGCCCGGTGATGGCCTCGGTCATGCCCGCCTCGCCCTGCACCGGGATGATGGTGGTGAAGGCGGGCATATGGGTGAGGCGCTCCAGCAGCTCGCGGCTCTGGGCACCGCCATCCTGGTTGTAGATGGCCAGCGTGTTGCCGGTCACCTCCAGAGTGGCGGCGAACGGGAAGAGGGCGGTTTGCAGCAGCACCGGCATGATGAGCAGAAAGCGCCCCTGGGTATTGCCCATCAGGGCCTGCAGCTCTTTTCGGATCAGCCACCAGAGTCGGATCAGCATGGGTTACTCCAGAGTGCGCCGCGTCTTGCGGGCGGTCAGGGCCAGCCAGAAACCGGCCAGCAGCAGCAGACAGAAACCGTTGACCAGCAGGATCGAGAAGACGCTGCCCGCCTGATAGAGGGTCTGCAGGGAGCTCGCGAAGTAGCGGGCCGGAATGAGGTGGGTGATGGCCCGCAGCAGCGGTGGCATGCTGGCGATCTCGAACACGAAGCCCGACAGCATCACGGCGGGCAGAAACGCGGCGATCAGCGCTGCCTGCGCGGCGTTGAACTGGCTGCGCATCACGGTGGAGAGAAACAACCCGAGCCCGAGGGCGCTGCCGAGAAAGACGCTGGTGACCAGAAAGAGCAGCAGCAGGGAGCCGCGCCATGGCACGTCCATCACCGCCACCGAGAAGAGCAGGCAGAGCAGCATGGCGATGATGCCAAGGCCATAGTAGGGCAGCAGCTTGGAGAGCAGCAGCTCTCCCTTGGTGACCGGAGTGGCGAGCAGCGCCTCCATGGTGCCGCGCTCCCACTCCCGCGCCACCACCAGAGAGGTGAGCAGGGCACCTATGATGGTCATCACCACCGCAATGGAGCCTGGCACCAGAAAGTTGCGGCTCACCAGAGCCGGGTTGAACCAGGCACGGCTCTCTATCGACACCGGCATGGCAACCCCCTCGCCAGCGAGCCACCCCTGCCAGATCCCCTGCACATAGTTGGTGACGAAGTTGGCGGTGTTGGGCTCGGAGCCGTCGGTCAGCAGCAGCGCCTGCGGCGTGCCATTGCCCTGACCGGCCAGCGCGCGGGAGAAGCCGTCGTCGATCACCAGCAGGCCGCGGATTTCGCCACGGGCCAGACTGGCGAGCAGGGACTCCTTGCTCGGCCCGCTGTGGATCTCCAGCGCGGTAGAGCCGCGCAGGGCCTGCTCCAGCTGCACCGCCGGGGCGCCGCTGTCGGTACGCCAGATGCCGAGGCGCAGGTGGTCCACATCCAGATTGATGGCGTAACCCATCACCACCAGCAGCACCACCGGCATGATGAAGGCGATGAGGATGCTGCTCGGATCGCGGACGATTTGCAGCGTCTCCTTGCGGCAGAGGGCCAGCAGTCGCCGACGGTTGATGCTCATGCTTCCTCCTCAGTGGCCCGTTCGACCAGGGTGATAAAGGCCTCTTCCATTGTTGGCAAAGAACAGGTCGGCAAGGAGCCGGTTGGCAAAGAGGTCGCCGCCTCTTTGGCGGCCAGCCCCTTGAGATCGTCCGGAGTGCCGAGCGCCAGCAGCTTGCCGCGATAGATGAGGGCAATGCGGTCGCAATACTCCGCCTCATCCATAAAGTGGGTGGTGACCAGCACGGTGACGCCGTGGTCGGCCAGCGCGTTGATGTGCGACCAGAACTCGCGCCGGGTCACCGGATCGACCCCGGAGGTGGGCTCATCGAGGAACAGCAGCGGCGGCTCGTGCAGCAAGGCGCAGGCCAGCGATAAGCGCTGGCGCAGGCCGAGCGGCAGGGATTCCGCCTTCTGATCGAGCCAGGGGGTGAGGGCAAAAGCGGTCACCATGGCGTCGATCCGCGTCTGCTGGTGGCGGCCGAACAGGCCGTAGATACCGGCGAAGAAGGAGAGGTTCTGGGCCACGGTAAGCTGCTTGTAAAGGGAGAACTTCTGCGCCATGTAGCCGAGGCGCTGGCGTGCCGCCGAGGGGCTGTGAGCCAGATCGATGCCGGTTACCAGCGCCTGTCCCTCGCTCGGGCGTAGCAGGCCGCACTCCATCTTGAAGGTGGTGGACTTGCCCGCCCCGTTGGGGCCGAGCAGGCCGAAGATCTCGCCGCGGCGCACCGCAAAGCTGACATCATCGGTGGCGGCGAAATCGCCGAAGCGCTTGGTGAGGTGGCGTGCCTCGATCACCGCCTCGGGGGAGACTCCCTGCGGCAGTTCGGCTTCCCGCATCCCGGCTGCCAGACTTGACTCCCCGCCGGGGCCGCCGCCGAGCAGGTCGATAAAGGCATCCTCCAGCCGGGGTTGGGCCGGTTGAAAGGCGCCGTTGGCCAGTTGCAGCTCCGCCAGCGGCGGGGGCGTCATGCCCGGGTGCAGCAGCAGGCGAACCCGCTCCCCCGCCACCGCGCCATCCATCACCGCCGGGTGAGCCAGTGCCCGGCGCAGCAGGGCGCGCCGCTCGCGGCCATCCAGTTGCCCCGCCTCCAGCAGCCAGCAGCGGCTGGCCATGGCCCCCATCAGATCGGCCGGCGTGCCGCTGGTGCGCACCTCGCCATCCGCCATCAGCAGCACGTGGTCGCACAGCTCCGCCTCATCGAGATAGGCGGTACTCCAGAGCACCGTCATCCCCCCCTTGGCCAGCTCGCGCACCATCTGCCAGAGGGCGCGGCGGGAGATGGGATCGACCCCGACTCCCGGTTCGTCGAGCAGCAGCACATCCGGGGTGCCGAGCAGGGCGCAGGCCAGCCCGAGCTTCTGCTTCATCCCGCCAGAGAGCTTGCCTGCCGGCCTTGCGGTGAAGCGGGCCAGATCGGTGAAGGCGAGCAGCCGCGCGAAGGTGGGCGTGCGTTCGGGCTCCAGTACGCCGCGCAAGTCAGCGTAGAGGGTGAGGTTCTCCAGCACGCTGAGATCCTCGTAGAGGCCGAACTGCTGGGGCATGTAGCCGAGGCGCTGACGCAGCAGGTCCCCCTCGCTCACCGGGTCCAGCCCCAGCACCCGGATGGTGCCCGCTTCGGGGATCAGCAGACCGGCCAGCAGGCGTAGCAAAGTGCTCTTGCCCGCGCCGTCGGGGCCGACCAGCCCGGTGATGCCGCCAGCCGGAATGGTGGCCGAGATGGCATTGAGGGCGACCCGCTCGCCAAAGCGTTTGGTGAGCCCCTCAAGGGAGATGGCGCAGCTCATGGCACCAGCCTGACGGTGACCGGCATCCCTTGGCGCAGGGCCGGGTCGGGGTCCTGCACCACGATGCGCAGCCGGTAGACGAGGTGAGTGCGCAGGTCCGGCGTCTCCACCGATTTCGGGGTGAACTCGGCGGTCGGCGAGACAAAGCCCACCACCCCGTGATAGGGCTTGTCCGGTCGCGAGTCGGTGGTGAGGGTCACTTTGGCGCCGCTCGGGAAGTGACCGAGCCAGGGCTCCTCCACATAGGCGCGCACCCAGACCGGCGCGGTCAGGGAGAGATTGAAGGCGGTCGTTCCGCTCTGCACCATGCTGCCGTTCTCGATGGCGCGGCTGATGATGATGCCATCGCTGGGGGCGGTCAGGCTGGCATCTGCCAACGCCAGTTCGGCACTGGCGAGCGCCGCTTTGGCCCCTTCCAGCTGGGCATCGGACTGGGCAATCTCTTCCGGGCGGTAGCCGGTTTCGAGCTGGGCGAGCTGTTCGCGTGCCGAGCGTACCTGCGCCTGGGTCTGATCCCGCTGGGAGCGGGCTGTATCGAGCTGACCGCGGGAGATGGCGCCGGTGGCGGCCAATGCGCTCTGGCGGCGCCACTGCTGGTCGGCCTCCAGCGCAGCGGCTTCGGCGGCGGCCAGTGCGGCCCGGGCGCGATCGGTCTCTTCGCTGCGATAGCCTTTGTGGATCAATGCGTTGGCGGCAGTGAGCGCAGCCAGATTGGCGCGGGCGCTGTCGCGGCTGTGGGTGAGGGGAACCGGATCGAGGCGGGCCAGCAGTTGACCGGCTTTTACCCTATCCCCCTCATCAACCAGCACCTGATCGACCCGGCCGCCGACCCGAAAGGCCAGATTGACGTCGCGAATATCGACGTTGCCGTAGAGGATGGAGCCGTCGGCCGGGCGCCCCTGCCACCAGAGGTAGCCACCGATAACGGTTAGCAGCAGGGCCACGATTGCAATGCGTTGTTTCATGCCGCTTCTCCTTCTTTCATGTCGTTGGGGCGCAGGCCGCGCAGGGCCCATACCAGCCGCTGTCTGGCGGCCTCGGGGCTGTCTATCTGGCTGAGAAAGGGGGCGGCTTGTTCGGGCAGCCAGCCGAGCTGGCGACCGCTGCCGGCGATCACCAGCGGCAGGCCGACCGACCCCATGATGAAGATCATCAGCTGGAGCGGGTGACCCGCGACCAGTGACCCTTCCGCCTGTGCCATCTGTACCTGCTCGATCAGCAGCAGGGGATGACGGCGCGGCAGGCTGAGCAGAAAGCGCTGGGCCGCCCCTTCGCCCGCCAGCGCATCGCCAAACAGGTGGTTGATAAAGCCGCGCTGGCGCGCCACCAGCCCGATCAGCGCCTCCATGGTGGCCTCGAACATGGCGATGGCAGAGGGGTAGGAGCCTTTGGCTGCCACCGCCTTGAGCTCGTCATAGAGGGGGGCGTACCAGAGCTCGACCAGCTCGTCGATAAAGGCGTCGCGGTTGCCGAAGTGGTAGACGAAGGAGCCGAGGTTCACCTCGGCCGCCGCCGCCAGCTCGCGCACCGTCAGGCCGCGCAGCCCCTTCTCGGTGGCGATGGCGAGGCCGGTATCGAGCAGTTTCTGCCGGGTTGGATTCATCGTTCTGGTTCCTGCTGAACAGATTTCGATCTGATTTATACGTATGTATAAATCAGTCACCGAGAATAGGAAAGATCTTTTTTTGAGCAGATTTCAGCGGGGATGAAAAAACGGCGGGCGTTGGCAAGGAGAGGTTTGGAAACGGCTTGGGATTGAACGGGTTGCCGCAGGTGTGGGCCAGAATCCGGGCAGATGACGGAGGTGGTGGAGAAATAAAAACGCCTCCGCGAAGGGAGGCGTTTTATCGGGAGGGGCACGCTTACAGAATAAAGCGGCTCAGATCCTCGTCTTCAATCAGCTTGCCGAGGTGGGCGTTGACGTAGTCGGTGTTGATGACGAAGGTCTCGCCGGACTTCTCGGAGGCGTCGTAGGAGATATCTTCCATCAGGCGTTCCATCACTGTGTGCAGACGGCGGGCACCGATATTCTCGGTACGCTCGTTGACCTGCCAGGCCGCTTCGGCCAGACGGCGGATACCATCCTGAGTGAACTCGATGTTGACCCCTTCGGTGGCCATCAGCGCCTTGTACTGATCGGTCAGGGAGGCGTTCGGCTCGGTCAGGATCCGCTCGAAATCTTCGGTGGTCAGCGCGGTCAGCTCGACCCGGATCGGCAGACGGCCCTGCAGCTCGGGGATGAGGTCGGACGGCTTGGCGATCTGGAAGGCGCCGGAGGCGACAAACAGGATATGGTCGGTCTTGACCATGCCGTGCTTGGTGTTGACGGTGCAGCCCTCGACCAACGGCAGCAGGTCGCGCTGAACCCCTTCACGGGAGACATCGGGGCCGGAGCTCTCGCCGCGCTTGCAGATCTTGTCGATCTCGTCGAGGAAGACGATGCCGTTGTTCTCGACCGCAGCGATGGCTTTCTGCTTCAGCTCTTCCGGGTTGACCAGCTTGGCAGCTTCCTCTTCGATCAGCGCCTTCATGGCCTCTTTGACCTTGATCTTGCGCTTCTTCTTCTGGTTCTGGCCCAGATTCTGGAACAGCCCCTGCAGCTGGTTGGCCATCTCTTCCATACCCGGCGGGGTCATGATTTCGACGCCCATCGGGGAGGCGGCAAGATCCAGCTCGATCTCCTTGTCATCCAGCTGACCTTCGCGCAGTTTCTTGCGGAAGATCTGGCGGGTGTTGGAGTTGTCGGCTTTCTCTTCCTCGCCCCAGGTGTTGCGCGGGTTGGGCAGCAGCGCATCGAGAATGCGCTCTTCGGCGGCTTCCTCGGCGCGGTATTTCATCTTCTCCATCTCGGTCTCGCGCACCAGCTTGATGGCGACATCGGTCAGATCGCGAATGATGCTGTCCACTTCCTTGCCGACATAGCCCACTTCGGTGAACTTGGTCGCTTCCACCTTGATGAAGGGGGCGTTGGCCAGTTTGGCCAGACGACGGGCGATCTCGGTTTTGCCGACACCGGTCGGGCCGATCATCAGGATGTTCTTCGGTGTCACTTCATGGCGCATCTCTTCGTTGAGTTGCATCCGGCGCCAGCGGTTGCGCAGGGCGACGGCCACCGCGCGCTTGGCATCGGCCTGACCAATGATGTGACGATCCAGTTCGTGGACGATTTCTCTCGGGGTCATCTCGGACATGATGGAGTTCCTGTATCAGGGGCGGGCAGTGCCCACCCCTTGGAGAATTGGTTGCTATGTAGCCGGCTTATTTGGCCGAATAGTCCAGCACTTCGACGGTGTGGTGCTGGTTGGTGAAGACGCAGATGTCGCCGGCGATCTTGAGCGCCTTCTCGACGATGCTCTTGGCATCCAGATCGGTGTTTTCCAGCAGGGCGATGGCCGCGGACTGGGCGAAGTTGCCGCCGCTGCCGATGGCGATGAGATCGTGCTCCGGCTGCACCACGTCACCGTTGCCGGTGATGATGAAGGATTTTTGCTCGTCGGCGACGGCCAGCAGCGCTTCGAGGCGGCGCAGGGCGCGATCGGTGCGCCAATCTTTGGCCAGCGCCACGGCGGCGCGCTCCAGATTACCCTGATGGGCCTGCAGTTTGGCTTCGAAGCGTTCGAGCAGAGTGAAGGCGTCGGCGGTACCACCGGCAAAACCGGCCAGTACCTTGCCGTTGTAGAGGCGATGAACCTTGCGGGCGTTGCCCTTCATGACGGTGTTGCCAAGAGAAACCTGGCCATCGCCACCGATGACGACCTGACCGTTGCGGCGAACTGAAACTATGGTAGTCACTTTACTTACCTCGCTTGAGCCGAATGACGGCCTGACTGTGCATGGGAGAAAAGATGGGGATGGCAAAACGGCTTTTCAAGCCTGCAATCGGTCGGGATAAGCGCGAGATGGGGCGATGGGTGCGAAGGGAGCCCAAAGAAGAGGGGCCGGGTGTTGCCACCCGGCCCCTCATGGTAAAACGGGCGCTTACCCTTTCTTGGGGATGCAGCCGCTGATGCCTGAGCTCTGCAGCTTGCGGTTGGCCGCATCGGCGGCGGCCTTGCCGTTGAAGGGGCCGACCATCACCTTGTAGACGGTGCCGTTGGTGCCATTGATCACCTGCAGGCTGGAGGAGAGGCCGGCGGTGAAGGCGATGCGTGCCTTGAGCGACTCCGCCGAATCCTGCGAGCGCAGGGCGGCACACTGCATCATATAGCGGCCACTGTCGGCAGCTGCGGTCTGGGCAGGCTGTTGGGCTGCCGGTTGCGCTTTGGCGGCAGCGGCTCGCTCACGCTCCAGCTCGGCACGGATCTCCCGCTCCATCCGCTCACGCTCGGCCTTGCGGTCGAT
Organism: Aeromonas sp. SER; assembly: GCF_038739615.1. Taxonomy (NCBI): domain Bacteria; kingdom Pseudomonadati; phylum Pseudomonadota; class Gammaproteobacteria; order Aeromonadales; family Aeromonadaceae; genus Aeromonas; species Aeromonas sp. SER. The sequence goes on from NZ_JBCGFC010000011.1 coordinate 57,476, forward strand.
CACCTGCTCCTGGGCGCTGGCAACCGGCGCACCGGAGGTGGAGGGGGTGGTCGCCGGATTGGGCTGATAGGGCTTGGGCTGGCCGATCGGTGTTCCCGGCTGGGGAATGTCGGTCGGCACCGGCTGCGGCAGCTTCTCCGGCTGCAGGGTCATGGTATCGGCAGGAGGCGGCGGCAGAACGCCCGGCTGGGTCGGCGGCTCTATGATATCGACCTGCTTGTTCTCAAGCCGTTCGATGTAGCTCCACTTCTCCTGAGGCAACCCGTTGTTCTGCGGTTTTGGCTTGTTGGCTTTGACCTGCTCTTCGATGGTCGGGGCATCGTGGCCCTTGCCATTGATCATGTAGAGGAAGCCGCCAAAGCCTGCCAGCAGCGCCCCGGCCAGCAGGGCCGGGATAACAGGAAAGCGGCGCGGAGCCGCTTTCTTGGTGTTGCGACCGCCCGCGCGACGTCGCGGACGGTTGCCGACATAATCCCGGGTCGCCATCTATTACATGCGCTCCAGGGTGTAGATACCCAGTACGCCGAGGCCCAGCTTGAGCACCTTGGCGGTGGCGGCACACAGCAGCAGACGGCTCTGACGGGTCGCTTCGTCCACGCCATCCTTGTTGATCGGGCAGGCTTCGTAGAAGGTCATGAAGTTGCCGGAGAGCTCGTACAGATAGGTACAGAGCAGGTGCGGCATCCCCTTGTCCGCCACGCCGTTGACCGCGTCGGAGAACTGGATCAGCTTCTGGGCCAGGGTCTCTTCCGCTTCCTCGTTCAGGGTCACATTGCCGGTCAGGGTAGCGGCATCGACACCGGCCTTGCGGAAGATGGACTGAATACGGGTGTAGGCGTATTGCAGGTAAGGAGCTGTGTTGCCTTCAAAGGAGAGCATCAGATCCCAGTCGAAGATGTAGTCGGTAGTGCGGTTCTTGGAGAGATCCGCATACTTGACCGCACCCATGGCGATGGCGTGCACTACTTCGGCCTTCTCTTCGGCGGAGAGGTCGCTGTTGCGGCTCTCCAGCAGGGCGGCGGCGCGCTCTTCCGCTTCGTTCAGCAGGTCGACCAGCTTGACGGTGCCACCGGAGCGGGTCTTGTAGGGACGACCATCCTTGCCCAGCATCATGCCAAAGGCGTGGTGCTCGAGCGGCACGGATTCCGGCACATAACCCGCCTTGCGGGTGATGGTCCAGGCCTGCATCAGGTGCTGGTGCTGACGGGAGTCGATGAAGTACATCACCCGGTCGGCGCCCAGGGTTTCGTAACGGTATTTGGCACAGGCGATGTCGGTGGTGGTGTAGAGGAAACCGCCATCGCTCTTCTGGATGATGACGCCCATGGCCTCGCCATCCTTGTTCTTGAACTCGTCCAGGAAGACAACGGTGGCGCCTTCGCTCTCGACCGCCAGCCCCTTGGCTTTCAGGTCGGCAACGATCTCCGGCAGCATGTCGTTGTACATGGACTCGCCCATGATGTCCTTGTTGGTCAGGGAGACATTCAGGCGGTCGTAGTTGCGCTGGTTCTGCTCCATGGTCATGTCGACCAGCTTCTTCCACATGGTACGGCAGTACTCGTCGCCACCCTGCAGTTTCACCACGTAGTTACGGGCGCGCTCGGCGAAGGCTTCGTCTTCGTCGTAGCAACGCTTGGCCTGGGTGTAGAAGGCTTCCAGGTCGCGCAGTTCCATGTCGGAGGCGTTCTCGTTGGCCATCTTCTCCAGATAGGCGATCAGCATGCCGAACTGGGTACCCCAGTCACCGATGTGGTTGGCACGCACCACCTTGTGGCCGAGGAACTCCAGCGCACGAGCAGCCACGTCACCGAGTACGGTGGAGCGGATATGGTGCACCGCCATCTCTTTGGCCACGTTGGGGGCGGAGTAGTCCACCACCACGGTCTGCGGGGTCGGCAACTTCACGTTGGCGTTGGCAGAGGTCACCATGGCCTCGACCTGACCGGCCAGCCAGCGCTGGTCGAAGAAGAAGTTGATGAAGCCGGGGCCGGCGATCTCGACCTTGGCGATCAGGTCGGAGGCAGGCAGGTGCTCGATGATGGCAGCCGCCAGCTCACGGGGATTCTTGCGGGCCGGCTTGGCCAGCAGCATGGCCAGGTTGGTGGCCAGGTCACCGTGAGCTTTTTCCTTGCATCGGTCTACTTGCACGCGGGCTTCCAGGTCCGCCGGCAGGACGCCTGCTGACTTGAGATTGGCTACCGTTTGTTCAAGTAGATGATGAATATGCTCTTTCATAACTGACCACCAAGGTTGCGCGTCGAAAAATGACTGATATATAAGGGCGTGAATTTTACCCGCATCGGCTCGAGAAAACTATAGGGATGACCCGCCGCTCGCTGTCGGGCGGATATTTCACTGCGTTTGGCGCCATATTCCAGAATATTGGACGGAAATTACGGTGCTTATCCATTTCTACTGCATATCGAAGCGCCTTGTCCAGGCTATTTCCCCTGATTGTTAAGGGTTTTTCCCGACACTGATCTCCCGCTGGCTGTTGCACGTACCTAGAGTTGTAACCCAGCAAGGAGTTTGTGATGCGACTGGCACTGTTTCCCCTATCAGCCCACCTGCTGCCCGGCGGCATCATGCCGCTGCGGATCTTCGAGCCCAGATACCTGCGGATGGTGGCCGAAGCGGGGGAGGCGGGCTTTGCCCTTTGCATGGTGGATCCGCGCCAGCCCGACGCCCTGCGCAACATGCTGCCTATCGCCACCCGGGTCAACGTCATCGACTTCGACCGGCTGCCGGACGGCATGCTGGGGATCACGGTGCAGGGGGTGGAGCGGGTGCAGATAGAGGACCTGTGGCAGGAGCCCGATGGCCTGCGTATCGGCGAGGTGATCCCGCTGCCGGCATGGCCGCCCCGGCGGCTCCATGCCGATCAGCTGCCACTGGCCGATGCGCTGCGGGAGGTGTTTGCCGACTATCCCGACTATGCCGCCCTCTATCCCGCGCCCCGCTGGGACGATGGCAACTGGGTGGCCCAGCGCTGGCTGGAGGTGCTGCCGATCCCCCCCGAGCAGAAACAGCTGCTGCTGGCCGCTGCCGACAATCAGCCTGCCATCGCCCTGCTCAAAGGTGTGCTGGTGGCCAGCCACTGATTTTTTCATGAACTGCTGATCTGCCAGCGCCGCAGGGCCGTATCAGTCATTACCACAGCATGTTCGACAGCACACCAAAGGGATGGCGCAATGGCATATACTGGCCAACCACACTCGACCATACGCAGGACTTCGCCCGTGATGGATAACCCGGATGGCGACCTCAAATCTCTGCTGATCAGGGTGGCAGAGCAGGCCGATAAGGCCGCTTTTGCCCGCCTGTTCCAACACTTTGCGCCGCGCATTCGCAGCTACGGGCTGCGCCATCTCGGCAGCGAGGCCAACGCCATGGAGCTGGTGCAGGAGACCATGCTGCTGGTGTGGCAGAAAGCGCGCCTCTATCACCCCGAGAAGGGGGCGCCGACCACCTGGATCTACACAGTGATGCGCAACCAGTGCTTCGATCTGCTGCGCCGGCGCCGTGCCAGCAAGGAGGATCTCTGCGCAGAAGAGCTGTGGCCGGTGCTGGAGTTTCAAGCCGAAGAGGAGCATCTGAGCGGAGGCGAGGATGCCGTGCTGACCCACCAGATGGCCCACTATCTGGGTACCCTGCCTGAGCCGCAACAGCAGGTGGTGCGTGGCATCTATCTGCAGGAGTTCTCCCAGCAGGAGCTGGCGGAGCGCCTTGGCGTGCCGCTCGGTACTATCAAGTCCCGCCTCAGACTGGCGCTACAGAAACTGAAAGAGCAAGTGGAGCAAGGCCATGATTAAAGCCCATCCAACCGACCCTATGCTGCGCGCCTTCGCCGCCGACGAGCTCCCTCTGCCGCTGGCGGTCGGGCTCTCGGCCCACTGTGAACTCTGCCCCGATTGTGCTGCTCGGTTGAAAGCATTTGAGGAGGAGCTGGCGCAGCAATATCTTGCCTTGCCAGCAGAGCCCGAGCTGGCCCCTCGCGATGATGTGGCGCTGGGCGCCGGATTTGACGCCATGCTGGCGGATATTCTGGCACAGCCAGAACCGGTTGCAGCACCCGTTATCGATCTGCCCCGAGCCCAGCCCGTCGAGCTCGAAGTGGCCGGTCACGCTTACCGGTTGCCGCGGGTGCTGGCTCGCTACCGTTCGCCCAAGTGGCGCCATCTCGGGGCCATTCGTCAACAGAGTTTGCCGCTGGACGAGATGGGGGCACGCGCCAGCCTGCTCCATATCGATGCGGGTGGCCGTATCCCCGAGCACACCCATCAGGGCTATGAGCTGACCCTGCTGCTGGCGGGCAATATTCAGGATGGCGACACCCTCTATCAGGCCGGGGATTTTATCTGGCGCGATGCCAGCCATGCCCACAGCCCGCACACGCCGGATGGCTGCCTCTGCTATACGGTGCAGGATGCGCCGGTGCAGTTCACCAAGGGGCTGTCGCGGCTGCTCAATAGCATCAGTCAGCACCTCTACTGAGGGGCTTGGACAATAAAAAAGGGACCTTGCGGTCCCTTTTGTCATTTGATTGCTGGCTGAGGGTCAGGCGACAAACAGCAGATAGACGGCGAATGCCACGATAAAGCGGTAGATGGCGAACGGGATGAAGTCGAGGCGGCGGATCAGCGCCAGGAAGCTCTTGATGGCGATCATGGCGACCACGAAGGCGGTGATAAAGCCCACTGCAAACATCGGGAAGTCGGCCATGGAGAGGAAGTCGCGGCTCTTGTAGAGATCCAGCGTACTGGCCGCCATCATCATGGGCACCGCCATGATGAAGGAGAACTCGGCCGCTGCATGACGGCTGATCCCCATCAGCATGCCGCCGCTGATGGTGGCGCCTGAGCGTGAGAAACCGGGCCACAGCGCCAGACACTGGAACAGGCCGATGCCGAACGCCTGTTTGTAGCTGATGTCATCCAGGGTTTCGGAGCGAACCGCCGGGCGGAACTTCTCGGCGATGATGAGCAGGATGCCACCCGCAACCAGAGCATACATCACGGTCTGCGGGCCAAACAGGTTGGCTTTGATCCAGCTGTGGATGGCCAGACCGACCACGATGGCGGGCATCATGCCGAGGATGACATGGATCAGCGACAGAGTTGCGTGGCCCGGTTCCGGCTTCTGACCGAAGTGGATGCCAATCAGACCAAACAGGCGGCGCCAGAATACGGCAACCACCGCGAGAATCGAGCCAAGCTGGATCACCACTTCGAAGGTGGCGGCCTTGGGCCCTTCAAAGCCCAGCAGATGGCCGACGATGATCATGTGGCCGGTGGAGGAGACGGGGAGGAACTCGGTCAGCCCCTCGACGACGCCCAGAATAAAGGCGACCAGCAGGCTATAGGTGTCAGTCATCGAACAGAATCCTTGCTACGTTGATGCAAAAACGCCCCGGAAGGGTCTCGGGGCGGCTTATCTTGCTGGAATGTGGCTGGCGCTGCTACGGAAAAATTGTGAAACCTTTAAGTCAGTCGCGGATAAAGCGGTAGCGAGTCTGGTGGTGATAGCGCTCGCCCGGCAACAGCCAGGGGTTGCCCAGCTCGGGCCGATTCGGACTGTCGGGCAGTTGCTGCGCCTCCAGACAGAAGCCGTCGTGATCCCGGTGCGCCAGACCCTGGCGATTCGGGGTATTGGCCAGCCAGTTGCCGCTGTAGAACTGCAGCGAGGGCTGGTTGGTGTAGACCTCCATCGCCAACTGTCTGTCACCCGATACCACGCGAGCAGCCCACTCCTGCACCGGGCCGTTGAGCACAAAGGCGTGATCGTACCCCTTGGCCTGTTGCTGCTGGGGATGGCTCAGCCAATCCAGCCCGACAAGGCGCTCTTGGCGCAAATCGAACGGCCCCTCCACCGGGGTGATGGCGATCGGCAAACCGCTCGGGTCGGTCGGCAGGAAGTGGTCGGCATTGATGCTGATGAGGTGGTCACGCACATCGCCGCCGTCGGGGTTGTGATCGAGATTGAAGTAGGCATGGCTGGTGAGGCTGACCGGCGTAGCGGCATCCGTGCTGGCGATAAAATCCACCACCAGATCGCTCTGCTCCAGCCGGTACTCCAGGGTTACCCGCAGATTGCCGGGAAAGCCCTGATCCCCCGCTCGGGAGAGCAATGTCAGTTTGACCCGATCCGCTTCCAGCTCCTTGATCTGCCACTGCTGGCGATGAAAGCCCGCCTGCCCGCCATGCAGGCAGTTAGGTGCCTGATTGGCATCCAGCGACCAGCGCTGGCCATCGTGTAGCAGCTCGGCGCCGCCGATGCGGTTGGCGAAACGCCCCGCCACCGCGCCCAGCCACACCTGTTGGGTGGGATAGGCGTCGTCGGCACAACCCAGCAGCACTTCGCGCCGTTTGCCCGCTACCGGCAGGGTGAGGGAGGTGAGGGTGGCGCCGAAGTCGAGGCCGCGCAGGCGCAGCCCCTCCTCGTTTTCCAGTTCGAATGGCGTCATGGCGCTGCTCATAGCTTGCCTGCACCGGCGCTGGCAGAGCAGACGTAGCAGTCAGCCTTGAGGCCGAAGCGGGTCGGATACTCGGCCTCAACCGCGGCGATCACCTCAGCCACCTTCTCGGGGCGCAGCAGGGCGACCACGCAGCCGCCGAAGCCGCCGCCAGTCATCCGCACGCCGCCTTCGGTGCCGATCCTGGCCTTGATGATCTCCACCAGACCGTCGATGGCGGGTACTGTGATTTCGAAGTCATCGCGCATGGCGGCGTGTGAATCGGCCATCAGCTCGCCGAGACGAACCAGATCCCCTTGCGCCAGCGCATCAGCGGCGGCCAGGGTGCGGGTGTTGTCGCCTACTACGTGGCGGGCACGGCGGTAGCAGACCTCATCCAGTCCGGCCTTGCCTGCTTCGAGAGCCGCCAGATCGAGATCGCGCAGTGCCTTGACTCCGTAGTGGCGGGCGGCCGCTTCGCACTGCTGGCGACGGGTGTTGTATTCGCTGTCCACCAGACCGCGGCGCACATTGGAGTTGACGATCAGTACCGCCAGATCGGTGGGCATGGGGATGAGGCGGGTCTCCAGCGAGCGGCAGTCGAGCAGCAGGGCGTGGTCGGTTTTGCCGCTGGCGGAGATCATCTGATCCATGATGCCGCAGTTACAGCCGACGAACTGGTTCTCCGCCTGCTGACCGTTGAGGGCGATCTCGGCCTGAGTGATGGTGAGCCCCAGCGCCTCCTTGAAGGCCTGACCGATAGCCACTTCCAGCGAGGCGGAGGAGGAGAGCCCAGCCCCCTGCGGCACGTTGCCGGAAACCACCAGGTCGAGGCCGCGCAGGGCATAACCGCGCTCCTGCAGATATTTCACCACGCCACGGATGTAGTCGCTCCAGCGCTGGCTGGGGTGGTGCTCGATGGGCTGGTCGAGGTCGAACTGGTCGCGCTGGTTGTCGTAGTCGGCGGCGATCACCTGTACTTGCCGGTCATCGCGCAGGCCGATGGCGACGCAGGTCTCGTAGTCGATGGCGCAAGGCAGCACGAAGCCGTCGTTGTAGTCGGTATGTTCACCGATGAGGTTGACGCGGCCGGGGGCGCGCACCAGCAGATCGGGCGCTTTGGCAAATTGCTCGGCAAAAACGGTGCTGACGCGTTGGCTCGGGGTCATAGGGCCTCCTCATTGGTTTGATTGGTCTGGTTGTAGTGAATGGGGCTCAGGGCACGCAGCCGCTCGGCGGCCTGCTCCGGAGTAAGGTCGCGCTGGGTCTCGGCCAGCATCTCGAAGCCGACCATGAATTTGCGCACGGTGGCGGAGCGCAGCAGCGGCGGATAGAAGTGGGCATGCAGCTGCCACGCCTCGGGGCAATCCGATTTGGGCGGCGCAAAGTGCCAGCCCATGGAGTAGGGGAAGCTGCACTCGAACAGGTTGTCGTAGCGGCTGGTGAGCTCCTTGAGCGCCACCGCCAGATCCTGTTGCTGGGCCTTGGTCAGGTTGAGCATGGAGGGGACGTGCGCCTTGGGCAGCAGCAGGGTTTCGAACGGCCAGGCGGCCCAGAAGGGAACTACGGCGAGCCAGTGCTCGGTCTCCACCACGATGCGCGAGCGATCCGCCAGCTCCCGCTCCACATACTCCAGCAGCATGGGACGGCCATGCTCGGCCAGCCAGTCGCACTGGTGCTGCTCTTCGCGGGCGATCTCGTTGGGCAGGAAGTCGCTGCCCCAGATCTGGCCGTGGGGGTGTGGGTTGGAGCAGCCCATGACGGCCCCTTTGTTTTCAAAGACCTGCACCCACTTCCATTGGGCCGACAGCTCAGCGACCTGATCCATCCAGGTGGTGATCACCCCCTCGATGGCGGGCAGCGGCAGCTCGGGCAGGGTTTTGCCGTGATCCGGCGAGAAGCAGATCACCCGGCTGGTGCCGCGGGCGGCTTCCAGTTTCAGCAGGGGATCGCTGGCGCTATCGGCGGCCGGGGTATCCTGCATCAGAGCGGCGAAGTCGTTGGTAAAGACGAAGGTGCCCTTGTAGTCGGGGTTGATGTCGCCAGTGACCCGGGTGTTGCCTGCGCAGAGGAAGCAGTCGGGATCGTGTGCCTGTTTGGGGGCCTGACTCACCTTCTCCACCTGCCCCTGCCAGGGGCGTTTGGCCCGGTGGGGGGAGACCAGCACATACTGGCCGGTCAGCGGGTTGAAGCGGCGATGGGGATGATCGACGGGGTTGAACATCATCTCTCCTGAATAAGGTATTGAAAAATAAGGTCGTCTATTAACAGGGAGCAGGCAGGCCTACTCCTCGTAACCGTTCGGGTTGGCGGATTGCCAGCGCCAGCTGTCGGCGCACATGGCGTCTATGTCCCGGGTTGCCTGCCAGCCCAGCTCGCGCTCTGCCTTGGCCGGATCTGCCCAGCAGGCGGCGATGTCGCCCGGGCGGCGCGGTTCGATGCGAAACGGCAGCGGCTTGCCGCAGGCATTGGAGAAGGCGGCGACCAGCTGCAATACGCTCTGGCCCTGGCCTGTGCCCAGGTTGTAGGTGTGCACGCCACCCTTGCCTGCACAGTGTTGCAGTGCCTTGACGTGCCCCTCGGCGAGATCCATCACGTGGATGTAGTCGCGCACGCCGGTGCCATCAACAGTTGGGTAATCGTTTCCAAAGACCGACAGGCAGTCGCGACGGCCGATGGCGACCTGAGTGATATAGGGCATCAGATTGTTGGGAATGCCTTGTGGATCTTCCCCCATAGTGCCCGACTCGTGGGCGCCGACCGGGTTGAAGTAGCGCAGCAGGGTCATGCTCCAGTGCGGCTCGGCCAGCTGCAGATCCTCGAGGATCTCCTCGATGATCAGCTTGGAGCGACCGTAGGGGTTGGTAGCGCTGCGGGGGAAATCCTCACGGATCGGCAGACTGGCGGGATCGCCGTAGACGGTCGCCGAGGAGCTGAACACCAGATTGTGCACCCCGGCTCGTTTCATCGCCTGCAGCAGGGTGAGGGTGCCGCCGAGGTTGTTCTCGTAGTAATCCAGTGGAATGCGGGTCGACTCACCGACCGCCTTGAGGGCGGCAAAGTGGATCACCGCGTCGATCTGCTGCTCGGCGAAGATCCGGTCCAGCAGGGTGGCATCGCGAATATCCCCTTGATAGAACACGGGTTGCTGGCCGCTGATAGCTGCGACTCGAGTCAACACGCTGCGCTTGCTGTTGCAGAGGTTGTCCACCACGACCGGGGTCATGCCTGCCGCTTGCAGGGCCAGAGAGGTGTGGCTGCCGATATATCCGCAGCCGCCGGTGACCAGAACCTTCATCTTGCTCTCCACTGAAAATGACGCTGCAAGCAGTCTAGCCGAGGGGTTGGCCTGCAAACTGTGAACTTGCTTGCAAAACAGTGTAAACGATTACACTATTTTTGTGATCGCTTCTCTGGCAGATCGTGCGTTATCCCCTGTTTTCAATGGGGTTGGTGGGTATAATGGTCAATCTGTCGCAGAGTGAAATAAGTGAAAACAGCATGAGTACCATCAAGGATGTCGCCCGTTTGGCCAATGTGTCGGTGGCAACGGTTTCACGGGTGATGAACAACTCGCCCAAGGCCAGTGCCGCCTCCCGCGCCGCCGTCCGGAAGGCGATGGCGGAGTTGGGCTATACCCCCAACGCCAACGCGCGGGCGCTGGTCAGCCAGACCTGCGATACCATGGGCGTCGTGGTGGGAGACGTGGCCGATCCCTTCTTCGGGGCTCTGGTGAAGGGGGTCTCCGGCGTCGCCGTCGAGCAGAATCTCCACCTGTTGATGGGTAACGGTTTTCACAAGGCGCGCCAGGAGCGCGAGGCGATCGAGCTGCTGATCGGCAAGCGCTGCGAGGCGCTGGTGGTGCACAGCAAGGCGCTCAGCGACGAAGAGCTCTGCGACTACGCCATGCGAGTGCCCGGCATGGTGCTTATCAATCGCGATATTCCTGCCATCAAGGGGCGCTGCATCGCCCTCAACAACCGGCTGGGGGCCGCCACGGCAACCCGTCATCTGATCGAGCTGGGTCACCGCCACATCGCCTTTATCAGCTCGGATCACGCCATCGAAGATGCCACCTTGCGGCTGCAGGGGTATCAGGATGGATTGGCGGAGGCTGGCCTAGCGGCGGATCCCGAGCTTATCGAGAGCGGTACGCCGAATGAGGAGGGGGGCGAGCGCGCCATGCTCAACCTGTTGGCCAAGGGGCTCAAGGTGACCGCCGTGGTGGCCTATAACGATGCCATGGCGGCTGGAGCCATCTCGGTGCTGGCGGACAACGGGCTGCGGGTGCCGGAGGAGGTCTCGGTGGTGGGCTTCGATGACATCATCTACGCCAGATACCTGAGGCCCAAGCTCTCCACCATGCGTTACCCCATCGAGTTGATGGCGAGTCAGGCTGCCAAGCTGGCGTTGCAGCTGGCGGCAGGGGAGAGCGAGGCACAGCAGAACCGCATCTATACCCCGACCTTGATCAATCGCCACTCGGTGGCGCCGGTTCGCGCAGGATAGGGGCCGTTTGCGGCTCATTTATCGAGCTCTTATTGTTTTACCTGTTTTTAATGGTTTTTACTCCGCTTTACTTAACAAAATCAGTGTAATCGTTTACATCTGTGTGAGCGAGATCGCCGATCCCCTGGCCGCACTTCTCTAGACTGGAATACGTTTTCCAGTCATCAGGGAGAAGGGTAATGCTCAGGGAGATAGTGGCGCGTCAGGATTGGCAGACTCAGGCGATTACTTCGGTAAACCGCCTGGCTGCCCATACTCCCATGTTCAGCTGGCGCAGTGAAGCGGATGCCAGAGACGATCTCCTTTCACCCTCACGCCGTTCACTGGATGGCGAGTGGTGCTTCTCCTTCTTTGCCGCTCCCGAGCTGGTGCCCGAGAGCTGGCTGGCGCAGGATCTGGCGGATGCCTGTCCCATTACCGTGCCGGGCAACTGGCAGCTGGATGCCGCCTATCCGGCAGCACGGCCACTTACCGATGGCCCCATCTACACCAATATCAAGTACCCCTTTCCCTGCGATCCACCTCGGGTGCCAGCAGAGAACCCCACCGGTTGCTACTCCCGTGAGTTCGAACTTCCTGCCGGCTGGCTGGCCAGCGGCCAGAGCCGGATCATCTTCGACGGGGTGAGCAGCGCCTTCCACCTGTTCTGCAACGGTCGCTGGGTCGGTTACTCTCAGGACAGTCGCCTGCCTGCCGAATTCGATCTGACCCCATATCTGCAGAGCGGTCACAACCGGCTGGCGGTGCTGGTGTTGCGCTGGTCCGACGGCTCCTATCTGGAAGATCAGGATATGTGGTGGCTGTCTGGGATCTTCCGCTCCGTCAGCCTGTTGCACAAACCGGCCCGTCATCTGATTGATATCCGGGTTACCCCCGAGCTGGACGCCTGTTATCGGGATGGCCGCCTCAAGATTGCACTGCAGGCGGCCAATGCAGCCGGCCTCTCGGTGGAGGCCAATCTCTATGACGGCAGCGAGCGGGTTGCGACCCTGCGCCAGCCGATCGGTACCCAAACGATTGATGAAAAAGGGGCATATGACGATCGCGCCGAGCTGTGGCTCGATGTGGCTGCACCGCACCAGTGGAGCGCCGAGACGCCTCATCTCTATCGCCTGACCCTGACCTTGCTGGACGAGCAGGGCCAAGCCATCGAGAGCGAAGCCTATGATGTGGGCTTTCGGAGAGTGGAGATCCGTGGCGGCCTGCTGCGGGTCAATGGCCAGCCGCTGCTTATTCGCGGTGCCAACCGTCACGAACACCACCCCGCCAGGGGCTATGCCATCGATCGCGCCACCATGGAGCGGGATCTGCTGCTGATGAAGCGGCACAACTTCAACGCGGTGCGCTGTTCCCACTATCCCAACCACCCCGACTTCTATCGCCTCTGCGATCGGCTCGGCCTCTATGTGGTGGACGAGGCGAATCTGGAGACCCACGGCATGACCCCCATGGGGCGGTTGGCGCGGGATCCCGCCTGGAGCAACGCCTTTCTGGAGCGGGCCACCCGCATGGTGGCACGGGATTTCAACCACCCCTCGATCATCATCTGGTCGCTGGGCAACGAGTCGGGTTACGGCCCGGCCCACGATGCCATGTATGGCTGGATCAAGCGCAGCGACCCGAGCCGTCCGGTGCAGTATGAGGGGGGCGGGGCCGATACCCCGGCGACCGACATCATCTGCCCTATGTATGCCAGAACCCATCAGGATCAACCCTTCCCGGCGGTGCCCAAGTGGGCGCTGGCCAAGTGGATTGGCCTACCGGAAGAGACCCGGCCGCTGATCCTCTGCGAGTATGCCCACGCCATGGGCAACAGTCTGGGGGGCTACGCCCATTACTGGCAGGCGTTTCGCGATCATCCGAGATTGCAGGGGGGCTTTGTCTGGGATTGGGTCGATCAGGGGCTCGACAAATACACCGCCGATGGTCGCCACTATTGGGGCTATGGCGGCGACTTCGGCGATGTGCAAAACGATCGCCAGTTCTGCTGCAACGGCCTGCTGTTCCCGGATCGCACTCCCCATCCCGCTCTGTTGGAGGCAAAGCGCGCCCAGCAGCCGTTCCGCTTCACTCTGCTTGAGCACACCCCGCTGCGAGTGCGGATCGAGAGCGAATACCTGTTCCGGGAAACCGACAACGAGCGGCTTTGCTGGCAGCTGAGTGAAAACGGCCAAGTGGTGCTGGAGGGGGAGGTGTCTCTGGCGCTGGCAGCGCAAGGGGCGGTCGAGTTGACCCTGAGCGGGACGCTACCCGCTTTTGCGGCGGGCTCGCTGGCCTGGCTCGATCTGGCCACTTTCCAGCCGAATGCCACCCCTTGGTCTGCGGCTGGGCACGAGGTGGCGCGCCAGCAATTCATGCTGCCGTCACCGCTGGCGCTACCTGCACCAGTCAGCCCTGCGGTGATGGTTGAGCAGGCCGACGGCTGGCTGATCACCACCGCTAACAGTCAGTGGCGGCTCGACAAGCAGAGCGGTCACATCACCAGCTGGCAGAAATCGGGGCAGGAGCAGTTGCTGGCGCCGATCATGGATCACTTCTACCGCGCGCCGCTCGACAACGACATCGGCACCAGCGAAGCGGATCACGCCGACCCCAACTCCTGGATTGCCCGCTGGCAGGCGTGTGGCCTCGAGCAGTGGCAGCACCGCTGTCTGGGCGTGACGATGGCAGGCAGCGAGCTGCGAGTGACTCACGGCTATTTCCATCAGGAGCAGTTGCAACTGCTAAGCCATTGGCGCCACCGTTTTGCTGACGACGGCACCATGAGTCTCGACATCGAGTGCGAGCTGGCGCAGGCGCTGCCTTCGCTGCCGCGGATCGGTCTGCTAATCCATCTGGCTGACCCGGTTGAGAAGGTGCAGTGGCTGGGACGCGGCCCCCACGAAAACTATCCGGATCGCCTGCTGGGCGCCGATCTGGGTCGCTGGAGCCTGCCGCTGGAGGCGATGCACACCCCTTACGTCTTCCCGACCGACAACGGCTTGCGCTGCGATACCCGCGAGCTGCAGCTGGGTGGACTGCGGGTGAGTGGCGCTTTCCATTTCAGCGTCAGTCGCTTCAGCCAGCAGCTGCTGGCCACCGCCCGTCACCAGAGCGATCTGGTGGCAGAGGAGGGGCTGTGGGTCTGCCTCGATGGTGCTCACATGGGAGTGGGCGGAGATGACTCCTGGAGCCAGAGCGTGCGCCCCGAGTATCAGCTGACCGCCCGTCGCTATCGCTGGCACTGCACCCTTGGTTGAGCTTTTTGACAACAGCCCGTTAGCGACTAGCCTCAATGCTGCGGAATAGATTGAGTCCAAAAATTAACGCTCGAATTTATGTTTTTGAAAAATAAGAAAAAGATTCAATGTAACAGAGTGTAATCGTTTTCATTTTGTCGTCATGATCACAGAAGAAATGACAACAAATTGATTACATTGAAGGGCGATTGCTCAATAGCTCGCCACCCTACAACTCATGGATAGATACATCGGAGCACACACAATGAAAAAAATGACGACCGTTGCTGCCCTGCTGCTGGGCCTGATGGCTGGTGCCACTGCTGCCCACGCTGAAACCCGCATCGGGGTGACCGTCTACAAATATGACGACAACTTCATGGCGGTGGTACGCAAGGCGATCGAGAAGGAAGCGGCTGCCAACCCCGGGGTTGAGCTGCTGATGAACGACTCCCAGAACGACCAGTCCAAGCAGAACGACCAGATCGACGTGCTGCTGGCCAAGGGCGTGAAGGCGCTGGCCATCAACCTGGTTGACCCGGCGGCGGCACCGGTGGTGATTGAGAAGGCCCGTGGCGAAGATATCCCGGTGGTCTTCTACAACAAGGAGCCGAGTGCTGCCGATCTGGCCAGTTACGACAAGGCCTACTACGTAGGTACCGACTCCAAGGAGTCAGGCATCATCCAGGGTCATCTGATTGCCAAACACTGGAAAGCCAATCCGGCCTGGGACCTGAACAAGGATGGCGTGATCCAGTATGTGCTGCTGAAAGGGGAGCCGGGCCACCCGGATGCCGAAGCGCGCACCACTTACGTCATCAAGACCCTGAATGACGGCGGCATCAAGACCCAGCAGCTGCACATGGATACCGGTATGTGGGATACCGCCATGGCTAAGGACAAGATGGACGCCTGGATCTCCGGCCCGAACGCCAACAAGATCGAAGTGGTCATCGCCAACAACGACGGCATGGCGATGGGCGCTGTTGAGTCACTGAAAGCACAGGGCAAGACTGCCATTCCGGTATTCGGTGTCGATGCGCTGCCTGAAGCGCTGGCGCTGGTGAAGAGCGGTGCCATGGCCGGTACCGTGCTGAACGATGCGGCCAACCAGGCCAAGGCGACCTACGAGCTGACCAAGAACCTGGCTGAAGGCAAAGCAGCTGGTGAAGGCACCAAGTGGAACATCGTCAACAAGGTCGTGCGTGTTCCCTACGTCGGCGTAGATAAAGACAACCTGTCCCAATTCGAATAATTCCCTCCTCCAGGGCAAGGGAGATCCCCTTGCCCTTTTTTCAACCAGATGTGATGGCTGATATGACAACACAGCAACAATCAGAATGGCTGTTGGAGATGATTGACGTCAGTAAGAGCTTTCCTGGCGTCAAGGCACTCGATAATGTCAATTTACGGGTCCGTCCTCATTCTGTGCATGCGTTGATGGGCGAGAACGGAGCGGGAAAATCGACACTGCTCAAGTGCCTGTTCGGCATCTACGAGAAGGATCAGGGCAAGATCTTCTTCAAGGGGCAGGAGATCAACTTCACCTCCTCCAAAGAGGCGTTGGAGAACGGCGTTTCCATGGTGCATCAGGAGCTCAACCTGGTGCTGCAGCGCTCCGTAATGGACAACATGTGGCTCGGTCGCTATCCGACCAAAGGGTGGTTCATCGACCACGGCAAGATGTACGAAGACACCAAGCGCATCTTCGAGGAGCTGGATATCGACATCGACCCGCGGGTCAAGGTGGCGACCCTCTCCGTCTCCCAGATGCAGATGATCGAGATCGCCAAGGCGTTCTCCTACGATGCCAAGATCGTCATCATGGACGAGCCTACCTCCTCGCTGACCGAGAAAGAGGTGAGTCACCTCTTCAAGATCATCAACAAGCTGAAGGACAAGGGGTGCGGCATCGTCTACATCTCCCACAAGATGGAAGAGATCTTCCAGCTCTGTGACGAGATCACCATATTGCGGGATGGCCAGTGGGTGGCAACCCAGCCGCTCAAGGGGATGACCATGGATCAGATCATCGGCATGATGGTCGGTCGCGAGTTGACCCAGCGCTTCCCGGAAAAAACCAACCAGCCGAAAGAGGTGATCCTCGAGGTCGAACATCTGACGGCGAAAAACCAGCCCTCCATTCAGGATGTGACCTTCAACCTGCACAAGGGGGAGATCCTCGGTGTCGCCGGGTTGGTCGGGGCCAAGCGCACCGACATCGTCGAGACCCTGTTTGGCATTCGCGATCGCAGCCAGGGCTCTATCAAGCTGCACGGCAAAGAGGTGGCCAACCACAACGCTCACGAAGCGATCCGCAACGGCTTTGCGCTGGTGACCGAGGAGCGCCGCTCCACCGGTATCTACTCCCGTCTCGATATCGCCTTCAACTCCCTGATCGCCAACATGGACAACTACAAGGGCTCCATGGGGCTGCTCAGCGACAACAAGATGAAGAGCGATACCCAGTGGGTCATCGACTCCATGCGGGTCAAGACGCCGACCCAGCAGACCCAGATTGGCTCCCTCTCCGGGGGCAACCAGCAGAAGGTGATCATCGGCCGCTGGCTGTTGACCCAGCCGGAGATCCTGATGCTGGATGAGCCCACCCGTGGCATCGATGTGGGGGCCAAGTTCGAGATCTATCAGCTCATCCTGGAGCTGGCGAAGAAGGAGAAGGGGATCATCATCATCTCCTCCGAAATGCCCGAACTGCTCGGCATCACCGACCGCATCATGGTCATGAGCAATGGCAGGGTCGCCGGGATCGTCAATACCAAAGAAACTGACCAGAGCGAGATACTGCGCCTGGCATCTCTGTACCTCTAGAGACAGGAAGACATTTATGGAGTCGGCTAAAAATTTCAATCTGATGCGGGCGCTCAAGGAGAACGGCATCTACGTGGTGCTGCTGGTGCTGCTCATGATCATCGTGATCAAGGAACCCTCCTTCCTGAGTCTCACCAACTTCAGCAACATCCTGACCCAGTCCTCGGTGCGGGTCATTATCGCGCTGGGGGTGGCAGGTATCATTATCACCCAGGGGACAGATCTCTCGGCCGGCCGTCAGGTCGGTCTGGCGGCGCTGATTGCGGCGACCATGCTGCAGGCGCTGACCAACGTCAACAAGGTGTTCCCGACGCTGGGGGAGGTGCCCATTCCTGCGGTGATCCTGCTGGTGTGCGTGGTGGGTGCCCTGATAGGTCTGGTCAACGGCCTTATCGTCGCCTATCTGAACGTAACCCCGTTCATTACCACCCTGGGGACCATGATCATCGTTTACGGTATCAACTCCCTCTACTTCGATTCGGTGGGTGCCTCGCCGGTGGCCGGTTTTGACCCCCGCTTCTCCAGCTTCGCCCAGGGCTTTATCCGGATCGGCGGCTTCAAGCTCTCGTACCTCACCTTCTACGCGGCCATCGCCAGCGTCTTTGTCTGGGTGCTGTGGAACAAGACCCGCTTTGGCAAGAACATCTTCGCCATCGGCGGCAACCCGGAAGCGGCCAAGGTCTCCGGCGTCAACGTGGCGGTCAATCTGGTGATGATCTATGCGCTGGCTGGGGTCTTCTACGCCTTCGGCGGCATGCTGGAAGCGGGTCGGATCGGCAGTGCCACCAACAACCTCGGCTTCATGTACGAGCTGGATGCCATCGCCGCCTGCGTGGTGGGCGGGGTGTCGTTTGCCGGCGGGGTGGGAACTGTCGCAGGTGTGATCACCGGCGTACTTATCTTCACCCTGATCAACTATGGTTTGACCTATATCGGCGTCAGCCCTTACTGGCAGTTCATCATCAAGGGCGGCATCATCATTCTGGCGGTGGCATTGGACTCCATGAAGTACGCCAAGAAGAAATAACGATTGGCAGGGAGGGCTGGCAGTGCCAGCCCTCCCTTCTGGAGGGATCCCATGCCATTCAAGGTCAAGATTTACGTCCTGTTGCTGCTGGCCATTCTGGTCACCATAGGTACCGCCTGGTTCAGCGTCAATCACTTCATCAGCGCCTACATCCGCACCCAGGCGACCAAGAACATCAATGAACAGATCACTCTGGTCAAAGAGAAGCTGGCCAGCGACATCAATCAGAAAATCCTGCTGGCAGCCAACCTCAACTTCGGGGTGACCAACGTCAAGAAGACCCTGCAAGAGACCGGCTTTCACAACATCGTCAAGGTGATCGGCGACATGGCCTTCGACGTGAGCGGTGTCATCAACGATACGGCCAAGGTTGATGCCCTGCGCAAGCTGATCCCCGCCGCCAACAACCAGATCACCGTCAGTCCGCTGCAACAGGTGGATGGCAAGCCGGTTGTCACCATACTGGTGCCGCGCGGTGCCGATTCGGCCTATCTCTACTACCTCGACATGAGCGAGTTCAAGAGCCTGCTGGAGAAGATGAGCGGCGAGGGGCGCTACTTCTCGCTGGCCGACGGCCAGGGCAATGAGCTCTACAGCAGCAAACCGCAGGGGGAGAGCGAAGCGCGCCCCAATCAGCTGAATATTCGCGGCAACAGCTGGACCCTGACCGGCTACATCGACCTCGACTACATCCAGGCCATGACCCGGGCACTCAACGGCCAGATCATCATGGCGCTGCTCGGCGTCGCCGTTGTGGTGATGGTGCTCGCCATACTGGCGCTCAACGTGGCTTATCGCCCCATCCTCTCGCTGCGGGATCTGGTGCTGGAGCTCTCTCGCGGCAGTGGTGATCTCACCCGCCGGCTGGCGGTAACCAGCACCGATGATCTGGGCCAGATCTCGGCCGGCATCAACCGCTTTATCGAGCGACTGCAGGAGATGATGGGGGAGGTGCAGGAGGCGAGCGGTCAGCTCAACAGCGGCATTGCCGGATTGGCCAGCCAGACCGGGGCTGCCCAGTCCCTGCTGGCGGATCATGTGCGCGAGACCGAGCAGGTGGTGACTGCCATCAACGAGATGAGCCGCACCGCGGTCTCCGTCTCCGAGAGTGCAGCCAGCACCGCCCGGCTTACCGGCCAGAGCCAGCAGCTGGCGAGCCAGTCCCGGCAGGTGGTCGATCAGGCGATGGCCAGCGTGATGGCGCTGGTGGACGAGGTGGAGGAGACTGCCCGCTCCATCGAGGCGATGCAGCAGGATGTGCAGCAGATTGGCTCCGTGCTGGGGGTGATCGGCAGCATTGCCGAGCAGACCAACCTGCTGGCCCTCAACGCCGCTATCGAGGCCGCCCGTGCCGGCGAGCAGGGGCGCGGCTTTGCGGTGGTGGCCGATGAGGTACGCTCCCTTGCCGCCCGCACCCAGCAGAGCACGGCGGAGATCCAGACCATGCTGGCCAGCCTGCAACGGGGCAGCCGCACCGTGGTGGAGGCGATGGAGAACACCAAGCAGAGTTGTCAGGGGGCGGCCGAGAACACCACCCGGGTCAACGAGTCGCTGGATCTGATGGCGGGGGAGGTGGTGGAGATCAACGATCTCATCAGTCACATCGCCACGGCGGCCGAACAGCAGAGCGCAGTGGCGGAGGAGATCAACCGCAACATGAGCGCCATCGCCGAGGTGATCCGCCAGCTGACCCACAACGGGGAGGCGACGGTCGCCAGCGCCGGTTCGATGCAGCAGACCTACGACCGGCTCAGGGAGATAGTGAGTCACTTCCGGCTGCGGTAATGGCCGGATGTGCCATAAAAAAACAGGGCCAAGCGGCCCTGTTTTTTTATCCCTTGGAATCAACCCGCCTTGCGGCGCAGGTAGACCCCGGCCTCCATGTGATGGGTCCAGGGGAACTGGTCGAACAGGGCAAAGCGGGCGATCTCGTGGGTTTCCCCCAGCACCGCCATGTTGGCTTGCAAGGTTTCGGGGTTGCAGGAGATGTAGAGGATGTTGTCGTACTCCTGCACCAGCTTGACGGTGGCATCGTCGAGACCTGCGCGGGGCGGGTCGACGAAGATGGTGTTGCACTGGTAAGCGCCGAGATCGACCCCCTTGAGGCGGTTGAACTCCCGCTCGCCACGCATCGCCATGGTGAACTCCTCGGCCGACATGCGCAGGATGATCAGGTTGTCGACGCCGTTGGCGGCGATATTGAACTGGGCGGAGTCGACGCTCGGCTTGGCGATCTCGGTGGCCAGTACCTTGCGGAAGTTCTGCGCCAGCGCAATGGAGAAGTTGCCGTTGCCGCAGTAGAGCTCCAGCAGATCCCCTTTGCTCCCCTTGGTGACTTCCAGCGCCCAGCCGAGCATCTGCTCGTTGATGGCGGCGTTGGGCTGGGTGAAGCTGTTCTCCACCTGCTTGTAGATGAGCTGGCGACCGGCCACGTTGAGCTGCTCGATGACAAAGTCATCGCCCAGACAGATCTTCTGCTTGTGGGCACGGCCAATCAGCTGCAGCTCGAAACCTTTGGCGCGCAGATCGGCCTGCAGCGCCTCGGCGGCCTGCTGCCACTCGTTCTCCAGCTTGCGATGGTAGAGCAGGCTGACGATGATCTGGCCGGACTGGGTGGAGAGGTAGTCGATCTGGAACAGCTTGCGACGCAGCACCTGATGGGGACGCAGCCCCTCCAGCAGCACCGGCATCAGCTGGTTGATGAGGCGGCTGGCAGTGGGGAAGTGGTCGACCCGGATAATCTCTTTGGTCGCCGGGGCATACATGCAGTGGAAGAGGTCGTCCCCCTCGTGCCAGATGCGAAATTCGGCGCGCATCCGGTAGTACTCCGCCGGTGAGCTGTGCACCTCCAGCGCGGGAGGGGTGAAGCTGGCAAACAGCCCGGTGAGGCGCGCGCTCTTCTCATCGAGCTGGGCCTGATAGTCGGCCGGGGTTCTTGGCGCCGGAGCATCCGCAGAAGGCTGTTGGGACTGGGTCATAGATACCTCATGTGCACACCGGCCGGGCCGGGTCGAAATCGCGGGATGGCAACAGGCCACCCAAAGGGGCCCGATTTTAAAAGCCAGCCGCAGATTGTCCAGCATTTTGTGGTCAAGAAGTGTTCAGTCAGGCCGATACCGGATCTACAGGCATGGTGGGAGGACACATTATGCAGATCGACGGCGTGGGCGCAGCCCAACCCAAGGGAGTGGGTGTTTCTCCCAAATCGCCGCAACAGGCGGAGTCAAAACAGCTCAACAGCGAGGATGAGGTCTCCCTGCACAAGCCCCCGAAGTGGGCGCAGGTGCTGATCCAGCAGGCGCTGCAGTTTGCGCTGGAAATAAACGGGCAGAGTTATCAGGCGCCCAAGACCCAGGATCAGCCGGAAGAGGTTACCCCGGATACCCTGTTCGACTTCCAGTCGGTGGCGGACAACGTGTTGCAGTTTGTCACCGGGCGGCTGGGGGCGGCCCGCGCCGACGGCAAGTCGGATGATGCCCTGACCGGCATGATGGAGCAGGCCCGCAAAGGGGTGGACAAGGGCTTTGGTGACGCCCGCAAGCAGCTGGGTGACTGGGCTGACAACGGCGATATCAAGACCGGCATGGATCAGAGCTACAAGCTGATCCAGAAGGGGCTCGACGAGTTTGAGAAGGAGTTCTTTGGCAAGGTCTCCACGACCGATATGGGGCAGGCCGAGATGGCCAGTCGCCAGCAGGGTTCGCTGGAGATCCAGACCAAGGATGGCGACAAGGTGGTGCTGCGCTTCAACGACAGCTGGCAGACCCGATCCCAGAAGAGCGACAGCGGCAGCCAGTTCAGTCTCAAATCGAGCCAGAGCTTCAGCTTTTCGCTGGAGGGTGATCTCAGCAAGGAGGAGATGGACTCCATCGGCAAGCTGGTCAAGGGGATCGACGGTCTGGCCGGCGACTTCTTCTCCGGCAATCTGGACGATGTGCTGAAGAAGGCAGGCGACCTGAAGCTGGATGACACCCAGCTGGCCTCTTACTCGCTCAAGCTCAAGCAGAGCGTCAAGCTGAGCCAGACCTATCAGGGAGCCAGCTCCCTGCAGGATCTGCTCAAGCCGTTTGCCGACTATCTGCCCAAGCTGGGCGAGGTACAGAAGCAGGCCGATGCCGTGCTGCCGGAGTCCCAGCAGCAGGCGCTGACCCCGGCCGTGCTGGCTGCGCGTGGTCAGACTGATCCGGCGCAGGTCAGCAGTTTCACCAGCTTCAACGAACGCATGCTGCAGGCGCTGCGGATGCTGAGCCAGTTCCAGCCCGCGACCGACCCTGCCAGCAGCGGCAAGAGTGCCTGAGTGCTTGCCATCGGGATTGATTAACTCCTGACCGGCCGTTTGCCAGCTCCTGCGGGGGCTGGCAAACTGGCCTTTTTCCCGATGCGACCAGCCAATGAACCCGAAAAAGCCCCGAGACAAGCGCGAGCTTTGCTACCCCTTCATCTTCGAAACCTCGCTCAAGTGTGACTTCGAGATCGCCACCGACGAGCTCTGCTGCCAGGTCGGTGCCGTGCTGTCACACCTCTCGCCGGATGCCGATATTGCGCCCATGCTGATGGATCTCGCGGCGTTGCAGCGGCTTATCTATAACCTCAACGGTTCGGTGCGCGGCAAGCTGGGGATCTTCGATACAGACCTTGAGTGGCTCAAGGCCCGTTATGATCACTACAACGAGGCGAGCCGGGGTCGGGTCACCGGTTTTGTGTTGCCGCAAGGGCCGCAGCCGATCCCGACCCTGCATCTCTGCCGCTGTGGCAGCAAGAAGGTGGTGCGACTGCTGGTGCGCCTCGAGGAGAGTGGCGTCAGCTTCGACCCCATCCTCTACCGTTTCGCCAACCTGCTGGCCAACTTCTTCTTCGTGCTCACCGTCTATCTCAAACAGCTGTGGCAGGTGCCGGAAGTGCCCTACGTCAGCATCAACTACTGACACACAGCTCGGTTCGCAGGTGCTCTGCACAAGGGCACTGCCGGCCAGCTGTGGCGCATAAAAAAACCGGAGCCCACAGGCTCCGGTTTTTTTATTGGCGAGATAACGCTCTTCAACTTGAGAGCAGCACCCGGGCCGAGTTGGCTGGAATGGTCAGCTGCAGCTCCCCCTGCACCACTTCGAACTTCTCGCCGTTGAAGGCGTCAGTGAAGCGGCTGGCCGGGCTGGCGGTCTGCCACAGGGGCAGGCTGATGGTGCGCGGCTCGCTCGGGTGGCGGTTGCAGGCCACCACCACCTGATCGCTTTGCAGGGTGCGGGCAAACACATAGCTGTGGGGGCCGGCATAGAGGGTCTGGATATCACCGCGGCGCAGGGAGGGGCGCTGGCGGCGGATCTGGATCAGCCGGCGATAGTGGTCGTGCAGCACGTGATCCCAGGCGGTGGTCTCCCACGGGAAGCAGCGGCGGCAGTCCGGGTCGTTGCCGCCAGAGAGCCCCACTTCATCGCCGTAGTAGATGGATGGCACGCCGATATAGGTGAGCAGCAGAGTGGCCGCGAGGCGCATCCGCTGCTTGTCCTCGCCCAGCAGGTGGAGGAAACGCGCAGTGTCGTGGCTGTCCAGCAGGTTGAACTGGGCCAGCTGGTTCTTGAACGGGATGTGAGCCCGCGCCAGCTTGAGCCAGCGATCCAGCTCTTCGGCGCTGATCTTGATGGGGTGGTAGGCGATATCCTTGCCGGCCAGGAAGGCGCGGACCGGATGGGCGAAGCCGTAGTAGTTCATGGCGCCGTCCTCCTGATCCCCCTGCAGCCACTGGCTCGCCTCGAAGAAGTGCTCGCCCAGCACGTAGGCGTCCGGGTTCTCCTGCTTCACCGCGCCGCGAATGGCGCGCACGTGGCCGCTGTTGCCCTCGGCGGTGCCGCGCTCACCCAGCATGTGGATGACGTCGAAACGCCAGCCATCGATCTGGTAGGGGGCGCGCATCCAGTAGCGCAGGATGGCATCGTCAGCCCGATAGACGGCGTCCTGCACCTTCTCGCAGGAGAAGTCGAGCTTGGGCAGGCTGCGAATCCCCTTCCAACTGACGTAATCCCCTTCGTTGTCAAAGGTGTAGAAGCTGCGCCATGGCGAATCCGGGTTGCTCTGGGCGCCGAGCGGCGGGCAGAACCAGGGGTGCTGGGTCGAGGTGTGGTTGACCACTGCATCCAGAATGATCTTCATGCCGCGCTGGTGCAGATTGCGGGTTAGCTCGGCGAACTGCTCGTTGCTGCCGAGGTGGGCATCCACCTTGAAGTAGTCCTGGGTGTCGTACTTGTGGTTGCTCGGCGAATCGAAAATGGGGTTGAGGTAGAGCGCGGTTACCCCGAGGGATTGCAGGTAGTGCAGCTTGGCATCGATCCCCGCCAGATCGCCGCCATAGAATTCGCAGGCGCCGTGCCCCTCTTCGTGGCGACTGACCGGCTCGCCCCACGCCTTGCTGATGACCGCCTTGCCGCGGTACTCGTACTCGTGATGCTTGACGCTGAGCGACGGATCGCCGTTGCAGAAGCGGTCGGGGAAGATCTGGTAGAATACCTGATCCTGCACCCAGGCCGGTGGCTGGTGCAGGCTGTTGAAGCGAAAATGCTGCTCGCGCGGCGGCATGGCGGCGCTGACGCCGGCGCCGTGCAGCCACCACTGCTCCTCGTCGGTGAGGCACTTGAAGCAGTAAAGGTGGATATCTTGCCCCTTGCCAAGCGGCAGGTTCACCTGCCATACCTGCAATCGGTCGCGGGTCGAGATCGCCGTCATCGGGATCAGGTACTCCTCGTTGTCAGGCTCGTGGCGTAGCCACACCTCGCGGATGGGGGCATCCAGCTCGCTGAACAGGGTCAGTTGCAGGGCATCGGCGCTCTCTTTGAACCAGGGCGCCACCTGGGGATGAAACAGAAACGGATGGGTCATGATGCTTATTGAGTCAGAAGATCGGCGAGGGCATTACCCTGTTCATGCAGTGTTTCGAGCTGGCCGGCCAGCGATTTGGGATCCAGTCCCAACTGGTCGGCGAGCGGTTTGGGGAAGCGGGCTATGATGGCCTGGGCAGGCACCCCGGCGTTCCAGGCGAAGGAGATGAAGACCGCCAGACGGATCAGTACCGCCTCCTTGCTGACCGGATCGTGGGAGAGGGGATCCAGCTGCTGGGAGATGGCGTCAACGAAGCTCTCCGACAGGTTCCAGCGCCGCGCCAGCTCGGCACCGAGCTGGGCATAGTCATAGCCCAGCATCTCGCGCTGGGCCTCGACCCGGCTGCTCCCCTTCTGGAGCGCCAGATTGATGAGCTCCGCCTCTTCCGGCAAGGTGCTCTGGATCAGCAGCTCGCCGATGTTGTGGATGAGGGCGCAGGTAAAGGCGGTCTCGGGGTCGAGCACCTTGGCCTCCTGCGCCAGCGTCTTGGCGATGGTGGCGACCTGAAAGGTCTCGGTCCAGAACTTGTTCTTGTCGAAGCTGGGGGGCGCCTTGAAGCTGCCGATGATGCCGGAGGCGACCACGATGGAGCGCAACCGGTTGAAGCCGAGGCGGATCACCGCCTGATCGATGGAGGTCACTTCGTTGCCACGGCGCAGGGCGGCCGAGTTGGCCATCCGCAGCACCTTGACACTGATCACCTGATCCATGGCGATCTTGGCCGCAATCTCGTCGATGCGGGCATTCTCGTCGTTGAAGCTCTGCATCAACTCGTGCAGCAGCTTGGGAATGGTGGGGAGTTGTTTGATCTTGTCAAACAGACGATCCATCGACATGGCTGAGGCAGCCTCCATTGCGAACACTGCCTCATATTGTGCCACAGCCGGGCAACATGTTCCTGTTTGTAATGCCGGTTTGTGAGCCCTAGAGCACCCAGTCGCGCAGGGTGTATTCCAAACGGTGCTGTTTGCCCTGCAGTACCAGGTCTTGGCTGGAGCCGCTCAGGGTCGCCCCCTCGGTCAGGGTGGTCAACACGGCCTGCTCTATGGTGTCGAGCGGGGGCATGCAGGCCATCTCGGTGCTGCCCAGACTGGTGACCCAGAACTTGTCCCCTTTCATATGGCCCTGACCGAAGTAGCGGTTGCAGCCGGCGATGCCGTTGACGGTGAAGTGCTCGCCGATCTCGAAGTCGGGCGGATTGTCGCGCAAGGCGGCAACCGGTTCGCCATCCAGCTTGCTCAATACCCAGTGGTGATGTTGCAGATCCTGCCGGACAAAGGGGGCTGAACTGCAGCCGGCGAGCAGGAAGAGGGGGATGAGCAGGAGTGACAATCTGGACATGGCGGGGCTCCGGTTGATGGGAGCCGCAAGCATAGCCTGTTTGCTTGCCCCGTAGCAGGGCGGAAGCTGGGGCGACCGACCGCTTCTGTCGCCCCTTTGCCGCCAGAGTGTCGTTAAATGGCAACACTCTGGCGATTTAGCCCCATTCAGGGCTTGGTTGCGAAGATCCGCTCGGCATAACGGGCCAGACCGGCGGCCACCGAGCCGAAGTCATCGCCACCCTCGAGCGGGATGGTCGGCAGCTTCTGGCGGATAAAGCTGGCGATCAGCGGCGAGCGGGCGCTACCGCCGGTGACGAAGATGCGATCGGGCTGCACGCCGGCGGCGGCGATCGCCTCATCCATCAGCTCGCCAATCTTCTCCAGCAGTAGGGCCGAGGCTCCGGCCAGCTGCTCGCGGGTCAGCTCCGCCTCCAGCCCTTTTTCCAGCTCGCTCAGGGAGTGGCGGCTGCTCTCCTGCTCCGAGAGGGCGATCTTGCCCTGCTCGGCGCGCCAGACCAGCTGGTGGCTCAGCTTGTGAGCCCGCAGGTTGGCAAGGCGGCTCAGCTTGCTGCCGGGCTGGCTGTCGAGCTGCAGATCCTGCAGCTGGCGGGCGGTATCGAGACTGTAAAAACGGCTCTGGGCGCTGACATCGTTGATGGCGGCTGCATCCCAGAACAGCGGGTGGGGCAGCGGTTTGCCGGTTTTGAGCACCTCGTGCATCCCGAGCAGCGGCATCATCCCCTCTACCGTCAGGCGGATGTCGAAGTCGTTGCCGCCGATCCGCTGGCCGCTGTGGCCGAGCAGATCGTCGCTGCGATCGAGCCGGTCGCGGTAGCTCGGGCCCATCCGCAGCATGGAGCAGTCGGTGGTACCGCCGCCGATATCCACCACCAGCACCACGGCGTCTTCGGTGAGGCGGGCCTCGAATTCAAAACCGGCCGCCACCGGTTCGTAGAGAAACTCCACCTGCTCGAAGCCGGCGATGCGGGCCGCTTCGCTCAGAATGGCGATGGCCTGACGGTTGCTCTCTTCGCCAGCCAAGCCCTGAAAGTTGACCGGACGGCCGATCACCGCCTGACGGATCGGGGCGCCGAGCTGCTGCTCCGCCTGCTGGCGGACGTGGAGCATCATGGCGCAGACGATATCTTCGAACAGGGCGATCTGGGGGGCCTTGAGGCCGTAGGCGCCGAGGAAGGATTTCGGCGACTTGATGTAGTAGCCCTCATCCGGCTCCTCCAGATAGCGCTCCAGCGCGGCGGAGCCAAAGCTCAGCTCGTCGATCAGCCCCTCTTCGCGCATCTGGCGTCGCACCGCCTGGGCCCGTGTCACCACGGGGCCGCGCAGCTTGAGATAGGCCGCCTGCTGGCTGTCGGCCAGCCCTTCGGCCAGCAGGCCGGCGATGGCATCCCGGTGCGGCGCGTGCAGGGTGGAGGGGAGGTAGCGGGAGGGGCCGAGATTGAGCAGCCGCGGGCTGCCCTGTTCCATCACGGCCACGGCACAGTTGGAGGTACCGTAATCAAATCCGATAAACATGGGCAGTCAGCTCCTAGGAAAAAAGGGGAGCTAGCCTACCCGATGGCGCCGGGTCTCACAACCCGGCGTGCAGAGATGAGGCGCTGCAATAGCGCGCGGGGGTTACTCGACCTCGTTGTCGCTGCGGCCCTGACTCTCGATAGCCTGAATGTTGCCGAGGGTGGTGTCGGCGATGGCGTGCAGCGCCTCGCGGGTCAGGAAGGCCTGATGACCGGTGAACAGCACGTTGTGGCATGCTGACAAACGGCGGAACACATCATCGGTGATCACCTCGTTGGACTTGTCGGAGAAGAAGAGATCCTCTTCCTCTTCGTAGACGTCCAGCCCCAGCGCGCCGATGCGGGAAGTCTTGAGCGCCTCGATGGCGGCGTTGGAGTCGAGTAGGCCGCCGCGGCTGGTGTTGATGATCATCACCCCGTCCTTCATCTTGGCGAACGCCTCCTGATTGAGCAGGTGGTAGTTCTCCTTGAACAGCGGGCAGTGCAGGCTGATGACGTCGGACTGGCGGAACAGGGTGTCGAGATCCACATACTCGGCCCCCAGCTCGATGGCAGCCGGATTCTGGTAAGGGTCGTTCACCAGCAGGCGCATGCCGAACCCCTTGAGGATACGCAGGGTGGCGATGCCGATCTTGCCGGTGCCGATGATGCCGGCGGTGCGGCCGTGCATGTTGAAGCCGACCAGCCCCTCCAGCGAGAAGTTGGCGTCGCGGGTGCGCTGATAGGCTTTGTGGATGCGGCGGTTGAGGCACATCATCATGCCTACCGCGTGCTCGGCCACTGCCTCGGGGGAGTAGGCTGGCACTCGCACCACCTTCATGCCCAGCTCCCTGGCGGCGGCCAGATCCACATTGTTGTAACCGGCACAGCGCAGGGCGATCACCCTGGTGCCGTTGGCCGCCAGCTCGGTCAGCACCTCGCGGTCGGCGTCGTCATTAACGAACAGGCACACCACCGGGAAGCCGTGGGCCAGTCGGGCCGTCTTGGCCTCCAGCCGCACATCGAAGAACTCCAGTTCAAAGCCGAAGCGGCTGTTGGCCTGGGTGAAATGCTCTTTGTCATAGCTCTTGGTGCTGAATACGGCGACTTTCATGGTGTGCTCTCCGCAGATGATTTGTAGTTAAATTACAACAAAGCGAGTCAACTATCACCGGACAAACCGGCTGGTTATTGCCCCCACGGCATGATGGGGACGGCGCTGACTGCACTCTTGTACGAACCATCCACCAGCTTGGTGCTGTAGGTCAGGTAAACCAGCGCATTGCGCTTCTGGTCGTAAAAGCGCACCACCTTCTGCTCCTTGAACACCAGCGAGGTGCTGACGTCGAACACCTCTTCCCCCGCTTTCAGTTTCGCGGGCAGGGTGATGGGGCCGATCTGGTGGCACGAGAGGGAGGCGTGGGAGGGATCTTCCGCCAGCCCGAGCCCGCCCTTGACGCCGCCGGTCTTGGGGCGCGCCAGATAGCAGGCGACGCCGTCGATGCGGGGATCGTCGAACGCCTCCACCAGGATCTTGTGGTTGGGGCCGAACAGCTTGAAGGCGGTGCTTACCTCGCCGACGGTATCAGCCTTGTCGGCCAGCGCCGGGCCGGCGAACAGGGCGCCCAGCAGCAGGGGCAGGGCGCGGCGCAGAGGTGAATTAAGAGTGTGGCGGTATGACATGGTCTCTCCTGTTGGCCCGGCCTCCCTCAATAGGGAATGCCCAGGCGACGATAGAGGCTGGCAAGCACCCAGGCGGGGCCTATCAGCAGAAATTGCAGGTCGGCAAGGAAGGAGGGGCGCTTGCCCTCGATCCTGTGGCCGACAAACTGGGCTATCCAGAGCAGCATGAAGATAAACAGCGCGGGCCACAGCAGCGGCCACTGCCACTGGTGGCAGAAGGCCAGCCCGAGCGCGGTCAGCCCCGCCATCCCGACGAACAGGGCAAACGACAGCTGCAGGTAGAAGGCCAGTACCGGAATGGCGGCCACCGCCGCCCAGTTGAGCCCCGCTGGCAGCGGTCCGGCAGGCAGGCTCCAGAGCAGCCCCAGCGAGCAGAGATAGATGCCCGGCACCGCCAGCTTGTGGATGGCGACGTTGACCGGATGGCGATGGCTCTGGCCGTACTCCTCAAACCACTCTTCGATTCCCTTCATGGCTCCTCCCTGGCGCACGCTCTGGTTCGCTGCTCTGGCCACCCCGGTAAACGGGCGCGGCATCGCAAGCATGATGGCGGAAGCGCGCGACCAATGCCAGATGGCAACGCCGGCCCATGCAGCGTTCTGATCAGATAGCGGCAAGGGGTGATGCAAGAGAAATGGTTTGGATCGGGCGATGGCTCTGGCGGGCCTGTGCACCGTGCTGACCGCCTGCCCGGTGGGCTTTGGCATCACTATAAATTTAATTTATGGGTTTTGCCTTTATGGCCCAATTTTAACTTATAGCTAGCCGGATCCCGCCATAGGCGCAGCTCTGCGCCCGTCAGCGGCTGTCACAGGCGCTGGTCCGATCCCAAGAGGGGGAGTCCGGCTGCATCAGCATTGATAGGGGCAAAAACAGCACCGCCCCTGACGGGGCGGCTGGCAGCTTATCCCTGCGGAGGGTATTCCCAATATTGTGCCGGAATGCTCTTGAGCAACGGCGTCATATCGGGGTTGGGCAGCTGGATGGTGACCCGCTGGTCGAGATTGGCGCTGGCCAGCGCTTCGCGGATCTTCGGGTTTTCACGGAAGAACTGCATGAAGCTGCCGTCGGCATAGGCCCGCTCAAGGCCGGTCTGGATCGCCTTGGCCAGTTCGGGGTACTCGGGGCTGACGAAGAAGAACTGGGCGAAGGGGTAGCGGATCAGCAGATGCTGCTCGATGGCGAGGTTGGGGTATTGCGCCACCAGCTCGCTGCGCTCGGCGAAGATCTCCACCATGGCGCGCGGAAAGAAATCGACCTTGTCGCCGTCGTTGATGAGGCGAAACAGGGTGCTGAAGCGACCGGAGTAGGTCGGGATGCCGGCACTTTCCAGAATCTTGTTGTCGGCCCAACCGACTCCTTGCGCCGCTTTCATCTGTCTCAAATCAGCCAGGGTATTGATCTGGTTGAACTTCTCCTGGGCATCAGCGTGGATGAAGGAGAGGCGCAGCCCTTCCAGACCGCGAAACAGCGGAATGGGGACGGCCAGCAGGGAGGATTCGAGCGCGCTGGAGGTGCCCATCCAGAAGACATTGATGGTCTTGCCCTTGCTCAGCTGCTGCTGGAGGGTGAACTGGTTGAGATCAAGCTCGACAGGTTGGATGCGAAAGGGGGTACCGGAGTGGGTCAGGGCCAGTTCCAGCAGCTTGTACTGGTACTCCTGATCGAGATTGTTGACGGGGCGACTGGGCACCTTGACCGTCAGAACCTGTGCTTGTGCCAGCAGCGGCAGGCACAAACACAGTTTGATGAGCCATTTCACTCTCTGTTCTCCTGTAGAGTCCGGGACGTGCCCGGAGTCTAACAGAACTTTTCACCCTCTTGCTGCGGCGCGGTGTGCAAGATTCAGGCGTTGGCCCTCGCTTGTCGACCGCCTATTGCTGCCAGAGGAGAGTGGTTTCCCGGAGAGGGATCAGGCGACGCGGCGGAACACGTGGGTATCGTTGAATTCCTTGGTGCTCTGGCACTCGACGCAGAACCGGGACTCCGGACGGGCATGCAGACGCTTGAGAGAGATCTCGTCGCCGCAAGATTCGCAGTAACCGAAATCTCCTTCGCTGATGCGCTTCAGCGCGCCGCGCAGTTTGCGCAGGTGCAGCTTGTCGTGCTCGATGCGGTTCAGCTCCAGACGGCGGGCTTCCTCGATGCTGGCACGGTCAATTTCATCGGCCATCTCGTTGGTGTCGGTGGCGATGGCCTGGCTGGCCTGGGAGTTGAGGCGATCTTCGAGTTCGAGGATCTGGCGCTCGATCTGTCCCTTGTAAAAGGCCAGTTGGTCTTCAGTCATGAAATCACACATACGATTTACTACCAGTCAGTTTACTAACCCAATTATCCCTGTTTATGGGGGCTGTCTGCCTGCAGACCAAGCCCTTGTATCCCGATTTGCACCGTTTTCATGCAAGAGAGTGCAAATCAGGGCGGGCCTTGTACCAAAAAAAAGCAGCCAAGCAAAGCAAATAGGATACGGATTGTGCGCCTTTGCAAAAAAATGGCCTCTTTAGCGGCTGATCTGACGGGATCTGACATCTGGTTCTGGCCGGTTGGCACCGGCTTTGCACTGGCGAGAGGCGAGGCCACGAGTGTTTAGTATTTGGTGCCGCATTGGTCATTATATGCGCCGTTATTTATAGTTTTTTAAACACACACCCTTGACATTGCCCTTCATGGCGGGCTTTTATGGTGGTGTTGATTACAATTTTATAACAAGGGTGTTCCATATATTAGACACCCTTGCCAATGGCAACCGTAGAGTCGGGGTTTAACATGGACAGTATCAAGGGCTGGATGGAGAGCAATCGCATCACGGAAGTGGAGTGTCTGTTCCCGGATTTCACCGGCAACGCCCGGGGCAAGATCATTCCAGCCAACAAGTTTTTGCGCGAAGGGGGCATGCGACTGCCCGAGGTGATCTTCACCCAGACAGTGACAGGTGAGTATCCGGATGACGACAGCATGATCGACCCGCTGGAGCGGGACATGCAGCTCTATCCCGACCCCAATACCATCCGCTTTGTCCCCTGGGCGCTGGAGCCGACTGCCCAGGTGATCCACGACTGTTTCGACGTCAACGGCAAGCTGATCGACATCGCGCCGCGCTCTGTGCTGCGTCGCGTTTTGTCATTTTACGAGAAGCAGGGGTGGAAACCTGTGGTGGCGCCCGAGCTGGAGTTCTATCTGGTCACCCGCAATGAAGATCCCGACTATCCGCTGATGCCGCCGGTCGGCCGCAACGGTCGCCCGGAGACCGCCCGCCAGTCGTTCAGTATCGATGCGGTCAACGAATTCGACCCCATCTTCGAGGATATGTATGACTACTGCGAGGCGCAGGAGCTGGAGGTGGATACCCTGATCCACGAGTCCGGTGCCGCCCAGATGGAGATCAACTTCCTGCACGGGGATGCCATCGATCTGGCCGATCAGGTATTCCTGTTCAAGCGCACCATGCGCGAGGCGGCCCACCGTCACGGCATCTACGCCACCTTCATGGCCAAGCCGATGAGCAACGAGCCGGGCTCCGCCATGCACATCCACCAGAGTCTGGAGGATATGAACGGCCGCAACCTGTTCGGTACCCCGGATGGCGGCAACTCCGAGCTGTTCATGCACTTCATCGCCGGTCTGCAGAAGTACACCCCCGCGGTGACCGCCCTGCTGGCTCCCAACGTCAACTCCTACCGCCGCCTCACCTTCGGCGAGAGCGCGCCGCGCAACGTCCAGTGGGGGGTGGAAAACCGCACCTGCGGCCTGCGCGTGCCCTTCTCCGACCCCAGTGCCCGCCGGGTGGAGAACCGCTTCGCCGGTGCCGATGCCAACCCCTATCTGGCGCTGGCCGCCACTCTGGCGTGCGGCTATCTCGGCATGATGGAGAAGCTGGAGCCGTTGCCGGAGATGAAATCGAGCGCCTACGAGCTGCCCTACAGCCTGCCCCGTTCGCTGGAGGAGGCCCTCAGCCATCTGGAGCAGTGCGACCCCATCAAGGAGATGCTGGGCGAGCGCTTTACCCGTGCCTTTGTGGCGGTCAAACGCAAAGAGTACGAGACCTACTTCGGGGTGATCAGCCGTTGGGAGCGCGAGTTCCTGCTGCTGAACGTCTGACCCGGATGCGTGCCGGCCACGCATCGTCCGCACCGGGGAGGCAGGCTGCCTCCCCTGCCTGTAACCGGTAATACGGGATGGAGGAGTGCCTCCCCCCGCGGATGTTTGCGAGCGAAAAGTGGCTCGCCACCGCTCTGGTTGCATGGTTGATAACAGTTTTTTGGCTCGAATTAAGAACGCGAGGAGCAAGCCGCGCTGCA
Organism: Aeromonas sp. SER; assembly: GCF_038739615.1. NCBI lineage: Bacteria > Pseudomonadati > Pseudomonadota > Gammaproteobacteria > Aeromonadales > Aeromonadaceae > Aeromonas > Aeromonas sp. SER. The sequence continues at coordinate 91,191 of NZ_JBCGFC010000011.1, forward strand.
GCCGCAGGTCGCCCGAAAGTGACCGTGACTGCGGGAGTGGCAGCCCTCCTGATGATTGACGAACAGAACCAGCTAAATCGAAGGAACCGAGGAGCTAACAATGCAACAGACTACCCGTGAGTGGCAGCAACAGGATGCCAGCCACCACCTGCACCCCTTTACCGACTTTCAGGCCCTGAACAAGAAGGGCAGCCGTATCATCACCAGGGCCAGTGGCGTCTATCTGGAAGACTCCGAGGGCAAGCGCATTCTGGACGGCATGGCGGGACTCTGGTGTGTCAACATGGGTTATGGTCGGCAGGAGCTGGTGGATGCCGCGGCCAGACAGATGGAGCAGCTTCCCTACTACAACCTCTTTTTCCAGACCGCGCACCCGCCGGTGATCGAGCTGGCCACCCTGCTGGCCGAAGTGACGCCGTCCCATCTCAACCACGTCTTCTTTACCGGCTCAGGTTCCGAGTGCAACGACACCGTGCTGCGGATGGTGCGCCACTACTGGGCCAGCAAGGGGCAGCCGGAGAAGCAGGTGATCATCAGCCGCCACAACGCCTACCACGGCTCCACCGTGGCGGGGGCGAGTCTGGGTGGCATGAAGGGGATGCATCAGCAGGGCAACCTGCCCATTCCCGGCATAGTCCATATCGACCAGCCCTATCACTTCGGTGAAGGGCAGGGGATGAGTGCCCACGAATTCGGGTTGGAGCGTGCTCGCCAGCTGGAGCAGAAGATTCTGGAGCTGGGGGTGGACAAGGTAGCTGCCTTTATCGGCGAGCCGATCCAGGGAGCGGGCGGCGTCATCATTCCGCCCGACAGCTACTGGCCCGAGATCCAGCGTATCTGCGATCACTACGGCATCCTGCTCATCGCCGACGAGGTGATCTGCGGCTTTGGCCGCACCGGTCACTGGTTTGCCAGCGAAGGGTTTGGCATCAAGCCGGATCTGATGTGTCTGGCCAAGGGGATCACCTCGGGTTACCTGCCGCTCGGCGCCGTCATGGTGAGCGATCGGGTCGCCAGGGTGCTGGTGGAGGAGGGGGGCGAGTTCAACCACGGCTTCACCTATTCGGGTCACCCGGTCTCCTGTGCGGTGGCGGTTGCCAATATCCAGCTTATGCAAAAGGAGAGCATAGTTAAGCGCGTCCATGATACCATCGGCCCCTATTTGCAGCGCCGCTGGGCGGAGCTGGCCGACCATCCGCTGGTAGGGGAAACCCGTGGCCGCGGACTGGTTGCCGCACTGGAAATAGTGCAGGACAAACAGACCAACCAGCGTTTTCCAGCCCACGCAAATGCGGGGATGACCTGCCGGGAGTTCTGCTTTAACAATGGCTTGGTGATGAGGGCGGTAGGCGATACCATGATCATATCGCCCCCCTTGGTCATCACCGAGGAACAGGTTGATGAATTGGTCAAGCTCGCCAGGCTCAGTCTGGATCTGACAGCCGCCAAGCTGAAGGGTTGAGGTGCGGCCGGGCAGGTTGGCATGCGCATACAATTTGCTTAGGAGACAAGGATGATGTCTTTCAAAACGGGAGTGATCGCTGCCTCTGTGGCTCTGGTCATGGCAAGTGCCGGAGCAATGGCCGACGAGAAGGTGTTGCACGTCTACAACTGGAGCGACTACATCGCGCCGGATACCCTGGATAACTTCCAGAAAGAGACGGGCATCAAGGTGGTGTATGACGTGTTCGACAGTAACGAGGTGCTGGAGGCCAAGTTGCTGGCCGGCAAATCGGGCTATGACATCGTCGTGCCGTCCAACCCCTTCCTGGCCAAGCAGATCAAGGCGGGCGTGTTCCAGAAACTGGACAAGTCCAAGCTTCCCAACTGGCAAAATATGGACCCAGCCCTGCTCAAGGCGCTCGAGCCGAGTGACCCGGGCAACCAGTACTCCATCCCCTACATGTGGGGCACCATCGGCTATGCCTACAACCCCGAGAAGGTGAAGGCGGTGCTGGGGGCCGATGCGCCGGTCAACTCCTGGGATCTGGTGTTCAAGCCGGAGAACATGGCCAAGCTGAAGGAGTGCGGTGTCTCCTTCCTCGACTCGCCGACCGAAATGCTGCCGGCCGCTCTGCAATATCTGGGCTTCAAGCCGGATAGCCAGAAGCCGGACGAGCTGAAGAAGGCCGAGGCACTGTTCCTCTCCATCCGTCCCTATACCGCCTATTTCCACTCCTCCAAGTACATCTCGGATCTGGCCAACGGCAACCTCTGCGTGGCGGTCGGTTACTCCGGTGACTTGCAGCAGTCCAAGGCGCGGGCGGCGGAGGCCAACAACGGCGTGTCGCTGACCTACACCATCCCGAAAGAGGGGGCTGGCAGCTTCTTTGACATGATCGCCATCCCGGCCGATGCCCAGAACGTCGAATCCGCCCACGTCTTTATCAACTACCTGATGAAGCCCGAGGTGATCGCCAACATCACCAACGTGGTGAAATTCCCGAACGGCAATAAGGCGGCGACCCCGCTGGTCAATGCGGAGATCCGCAACGACCCGGGTATCTATCCGAGCGAAGAGACCATGCAGAAGATTTACACCTTCCCGGATTTGCCGGCCAAGGTGCAGCGTGTGATGACGCGCAGCTGGACCAAGATCAAGTCCGGCAAGTAAGTGACGAGTGCCCCTCCCGGTCCGCAGTTCGGCCGGGAGGGTAGTGATGCCATCTTTCGGGATGGGCCGCGCGAGAGGATGCGCAGACGGTCAACCACTAAACACAGGAGAACTGAAACCGTGCATACAACCAGATTGGCAACCATTGCCCTGACCATGGGGTTGGCAAGTGGCGTTCAGGCAGCAACTGAACTCCATTTCTACAACTGGTCTGATTATATCGGCGAGACCACCCTCAGCGATTTCCAGCAGGCGACCGGGATCAAGACCGTCTATGACGTGTTCGATTCCAACGAGACCCTGGAGGGGAAGTTGCTGACGGGGCGTACCGGTTATGATCTGGTGGTGCCCTCCAACAACTTTCTGGCCAAACAGATCAAGGCGGGAGCGTTCCAGAAGCTGGACAAATCCCTGCTGCCCAATATGGCCAACCTGGATCCCGTGCTGCTCAGCCAGCTCGACAAGGTGGATCCGGGCCATCAATACGCCGTGCCCTATCTCTGGGGTACCAACGGTATCGGCTACAACGTCGACAAGATCAAGGCTGTGCTGGGGGTCGACAAGATCGACTCCTGGGCGGTTATTTTCGAACCGGAAAACATGGAGAAGCTCTCCCGTTGCGGCGTCGCCTTCCTCGACTCCGCCGACGAGATGATCCCTGCCGCCCTCAACTATCTGGGGCTCGATCCCAACAGCCATGAGCCGGCGGACATCAAGCGGGCCGAAGAGCAGCTGCTCAAGGTGCGCCCCTATGTCGCCTATTTCCACTCCTCCAAGTACATCGGTGATCTCGCCAACGGCGATATCTGCGTGGCGGCGGGTTTCTCCGGCGACATTCTGCAGGCCGCCGCGCGGGCCAACGAGGCCGGCAAGGGGGTGAAGATTGCCTACAGCATCCCGAAGGAGGGGGGCAATCTCTGGTTCGACATGATGGCGATCCCGGCCGATGCCACCAATGTCAAAGAGGCGCACGCCCTCATCAACTACGTCCTCCAGCCCGAGGTGATCGCCAAGGTCAGCAACTATGTGGGCTATGCGAATCCCAATGCCAGGGCGGCGGCGTTCATGGATGAGAAGGTGCGCGATGATCAATCTGTTTATCCACCTCAGCCGGTGTTGGCACGACTCTATGTCTCTCAGGAACATCCTCGTGCAATCCAGCGGCTGATGACCCGGAGTTGGAGCAAGGTCAAGTCCGGAACCTAACCTTGGTGCCCGTTCGGGGGCGCCAAATTGCTTTTATGGATCGGCCGCGAGGTCGATATCACGTTGGGGAGTTTGGTAATGGCGATAGCCTCCAGTGCCTACAAGAAAGCCCTCGAGGGCAGCCAGCAGCGTAAAGAAGTGCTGGTCAAGATTGATCGGGTAAGCAAGCAGTTCGATGAAACGCTGGCTGTCGATAACGTATCGCTCAACATCAACAAGGGGGAGATCTTCGCCCTGCTCGGTGGCTCCGGCTCCGGCAAGTCGACCCTGTTGCGGATGCTGGCCGGTTTCGAACGTCCGACCGAGGGGCGGCTCTATCTCGATGGTGTCGATATCACCGATATGCCGCCCTACGAGCGTCCCATCAACATGATGTTCCAGTCCTATGCCCTGTTCCCCCATATGACGGTGGCGCAAAACATCGCCTTCGGCCTCAAGCAGGATGGCCTGCCCAAGCCGGAGATCGATGCCCGGGTTGAGGAGATGCTCAAGCTGGTGCAGATGACCCAGTATGCCCGCCGCAAGCCGCACCAGCTCTCAGGTGGCCAGCGCCAGCGGGTGGCACTGGCCCGTTCGCTGGCCAAACGCCCCAAACTGCTGCTGCTGGATGAACCCATGGGGGCGCTCGACAAGAAGCTGCGCTCCCAGATGCAGCTGGAGCTGGTCGAGATCATCGAACGGGTCGGGGTGACCTGCGTCATGGTGACCCACGATCAGGAAGAGGCGATGACCATGGCAGAGCGGATCGCCATCATGCACCTCGGTTGCATCGAGCAGATCGGCAGCCCGATGGATATCTACGAAACCCCGGCCAGCCGGCTGGTGTGCGAGTTCATCGGCAACGTCAACCTGTTCGACGGTCTGCTGGTGGAGGATGAGCAGGACCATGCCATCATCGCCTGTGCCGATCTGGAGCAGCCCATCTATGTGGGCCACGGTATCAGCTCCCGTGCCGAGAACAAGAAGGTGACCTACGCCCTGCGCCCGGAGAAGCTGCTGATGAGCCTGCAAAAACCGGCGGAGATCGAGCATCCGGACTTCAACTGGACCAAAGGCAAGGTCTACGACATCGCCTATCTGGGCGGCCACTCGGTTTATCACATTGAACTGCCCTCGGGCAAAATCGTTCAGGCTTTCATCGCCAATGCCGAACGCCACGGCAAACGGCCAACCTGGGATGACCAGGTGTTCCTCTACTGGGAAGATGACAGCGGCGTGGTGCTGCAATCATGAAGGCATTGAGACGACTGAAGCATGTGTGGGGTCGCCAGCTGGTGATCGGCATCCCCTTCTTCTGGCTGTTCCTCTTCTTCCTGCTGCCCTTCATCATCGTGCTGAAGATCAGCTTTGCCGAAGCGGATGTGGCGATCCCGCCGTACACCGACGTGGTGAGCTGGGCCGACAACCAGCTCACCATCCTGCTCAACATGGGCAACTACCTGATGTTGCAGGAGGATGAGCTCTATATCGCCGCCTATCTTGGTTCGCTCAAGATGGCCCTTATCAGCACCATCCTCTGTCTGCTGATCGGCTATCCGATGGCCTACTCCATCGCCCGAGCCAACAAGGAGACCCAGACCGTTCTGCTGCTGCTCATTATGATGCCGACCTGGACCGCGATTTTGATCCGGGTCTACGCCTGGATGGGCATTCTCAGCAACAACGGCTTGCTCAACAGCTTCTTGTTGAGCATCGGTCTGATCCACGAGCCGCTGCAGATCCTCAACACCAACCTGGCGGTCTATATCGGCATCGTTTACTCCTACCTGCCATTCATGGTGCTGCCGCTCTACGCCAATCTGGTCAAGCATGACCAGAGCTTGCTGGAAGCTGCATCCGATCTGGGAGCCCGCAACCTGACCCGCTTCTGGCAGATCACGGTGCCGCTCTCCAAGAACGGCATCATCGCCGGCTGCATGCTGGTGTTCATTCCGGTGGTGGGGGAGTTTGTTATCCCGGAACTGCTGGGCGGCCCGGAGACACTGATGATCGGTAAGGTGCTGTGGCAGGAGTTCTTCAACAACCGCGACTGGCCGGTGGCCTCTGCGTTGGCGGTGGTGATGCTGGCGGTGCTGATCATCCCCATAATCCTGTTCAACCGTAACCAGGCCAAAGAGCTGGAGGGCAAGGCATGATGAGACGTTTTGGTTTTGCCAAGCTGATGCTCTGGCTGGGGCTGCTGTTTATCTATCTGCCCATGGTCATCATGGTGATCTACTCCTTCAACGCCTCCAAGCTGGTGACGGTATGGGGGGGCTGGTCGCTCAAGTGGTACTTTGGCCTGCTCGACAACAAGCAGCTGATCGGTTCGGTGCTGCGCTCGCTGGAGATCGCCTTCTATACCGCGATCGCCGCGGTGGCGCTGGGGACGGTGGCGGCTTTCGTGCTGACCCGGATCCCGCACTTCCGTGGCCGCACCCTGTTCGGCGGCATGGTGACGGCGCCGCTGGTGATGCCCGAGGTGATTACCGGTCTGTCGCTGCTGCTGCTGTTCGTGGCGATGGCCCAGCTGGTGGGCTGGCCTGCCGAGCGCGGCATGCTGACCATCTGGATCGCCCACACCACCTTCTGTACCGCCTATGTGGCGATCGTGGTGTCGGCGCGCCTGCGCGAGCTGGATCTCTCCATCGAAGAGGCAGCCATGGATCTGGGGGCCAAACCATGGAAGGTGTTCTTCCTGATCACCATCCCGATGATCGCCCCCTCGCTGGCGGCGGGTGGCATGATGTCGTTTGCCCTGTCGCTCGATGATCTGGTGCTGGCCAGCTTCGTCTCCGGCCCGGGCTCGACCACCTTGCCGATGGAGGTCTTCTCGGCGGTGCGGCTCGGCGTGAAACCGGAGATCAACGCGGTCGCCAGCCTGATTTTGTTGTCGGTATCGCTGTTTACCTTTGGCAGCTGGTATCTGATGGCCAAGGCGGAGAAGCGCCGCCGTGCCGAGATCGCCATGACCACCCAGATGCAGGCGGTTGCCTGACCTCGTGTTAAGATCCGCACTCTCTCGTCAACCCGGAGGATGAGAATGCGGATCTCCCTTTTTAGCGGCCGCGGCACCGAGCTGGTGCCCGGCCTTGTCTCTGCCATCCACAAGCAGGCGGTGACCGTGCCGGTTCGTTGCACCTTTGTCGGTCTGGAAGAGGATGAGCAGAGCGATCAGCGTCATCACGGCGGCCCGGATCGGGCGCTCCACTTCTATCCAGCTGACCATTATCCCTGGTGGCAGACCTGGCAAACTGCGTTGGGTCTTCCTGCTCCCCGCACTCCCTGGCAACCCGCCGCCTTTGGCGAGAACCTCTCTGGCCTCGGTCTGACCGAGACGCAGGCCTGTATTGGCGATGTCTATCGACTCGGTGAGGTACTGATCCAGATAAGTCAGCCGAGATCGCCCTGCTTCAAGCTCAACCAGCGTTTCGGTTATGGCCAGATGTCGCAGGTGATGCAGCTGAGCGGCCGTTGTGGCTGGCTGCTGCGGGTGCTGGAGGAGGGGATGATTACACCCGAGGCGACCATGGAGCTGGTAGACAAGCCTTACCCGGAGCTGACGGTAAAGCGCACCGCCGATATCCTGTTCAATCAGGTACGTAACGAAGCAGATCTGTTGTTGCTGCTGGAGAATCCGGCCCTCTCGCCCAACTGGCGTCAGCATGCGGCGGATTGGCTGGAGCACGGCACCGTCACTGACTGGCAACGTCGTCTGCTGGGGCCCGTGTCGCTGCGCTTGCCTTGAGGCAGAGTTAGCGGAATGTCACCATCCGGCTGCATTTCGGTAAACGGGGGTGAAGAGTGCTGAATAGTTGAGCGAACTGCACTTTTTTTCCCTTTAAATGCAAAAAAGGCTTGTGTCGGGTCGGCCCTTTCGGTAAATTCCCGTCCCGCAGACATCGGTGTGTAGCGCAGCTTGGTAGCGCACTTCGTTCGGGACGAAGGGGTCGGAGGTTCGAATCCTCTCACACCGACCAAATTTGAAAAGGCCGCTCAATAGAGCGGCCTTTTTGCATTTCGCTTTCCTGTTTTCTCGATTCACTTTACCTGCCGACCTGCCGACCTGCCGACCTGCCGACCTGCCGACCTGCCGACCTGCCGACCTGCCGACCTGCCGACCTGCCGACCTGCCAATTGGCCGAGTGATTTCACTTGCTGTATTCGGGGTTGAAGCAAAACCACGGATATTAAAAGGGCCACCGCTTGGTGGCCCATTGGTGGAGTCTATTCTGACTCCGGCACTCTAGATTGTGGCAATCTCGTTATGGTTATTGTCTATGGTGCCCTCCTTGCGCGCCAGGCGCTTGTTCAGATATGCCAGTGCTGATGCCGCAAAGCCTTTAAACTGTGTTGGGGCAGCAAGGCCGCGTGTTTGGGGTACTCACAAATAAAATGTTCGATTCCCTCCATCAGTTGTTCACGTAATGAAATCACGGGCTCATGCCAGGCTTGCAGGCATAGGTGGCCGGGGATCAACTGCTCCTGATAATCTTCCAGCAGCTGTTCTGGCCAGGGCTCAATACCGGAATTGCGTTGCAGCAAATAGTGGGCGGCGGGTTCACGGGCATAAATGAACTGAATTTGGGCCAGATCGCGTTGGCTTAGCGTTTGACTGTTGATATGACAGGTCAAATATTTTCCCGTCTTCAGGTCCAGAAAGTGACCGCGTTGCCGACAGGGGACGATGCGATACCAAGGCAAGGGTGAGGAGAGAGAATACCCCTCAAGCTCCTGTTCCAACCAGTGGCGACACTCGGGTGTCTGCACCTCGTCGAGCATGGACTCGAGCTGTGTCAACAAGGCTCTGGATGGTTTGATGGCCAGTTTCGCACTCATCACCTGCAATCCTCCCTCTGCACACAATCCCGACTATGAGTATGGACCTGCTTTAACCAGAGGGGGTAGGGAATCTAATGATTAAAAGTGGATTAGCAGAGTGCTTTTTATGCATTAATGGCGTTTAGCCTACCAGATAGGTGCCGGTCCCAAAGGCGATATGGGTCCCCTCTTCGTTGTGCAACTCCATGCGGGCTACCGCGACCTTGCTGCCGGCCCGGATGATGTGGGCGGTGGCAATAAACTCGTTGCCGCGTCCCGGTCGCAGATAGTCCACCCGCAGATCTATGGTGCCGAGGCGGGAGAAGCGCTCCTTGAGATAACTGGGGGAAAAATCCTCCAGCTCATCGATGCAGGAGGCCGCGACTATCATGCCACCTGCAACATCCAGCAGACTGGCAGTGACGCCACCGTGCAGGATGTTGTGGAAGGGGTTGCCGATCAGCTTCTCCTCCATCTTGATGCGCAGCTCCACCCGGTCGAAGTCGTAGTGGGTCACCTGCATGCCGATCAGTTTGTTGAAGGGCATCTTTTCGGCGAACAGGTTGGCAATGCCACTGAGCGCCATCTTCTTGAGCATCTGTTTCATTCCTTGAATCCGCTCCCTGTTTGCAAAGCCGAGTAAAAGCTCCAGCCAGTCTGCAACAGTTCTTTAACAGTCGCAATGGCAGGTTTATTGTGGGCGGCGGCTGCTTTAGAATGGCGACCCCAAAGGAGAGCCCATGACCGCGATTGCCGAAACCCTGCCAGATCCTCAGCCAGAGAGTCCGCTTGCCCTGCTGCAGGCGGTCTTCGGCTATCAGCAGTTCCGGCCGGGTCAGCTCGAGATTATCGAGCAGATCGTGGCGGGGCGCGATGCGCTGGTGCTCAAGCCCACCGGCGGCGGCAAGTCGCTCTGTTACCAGATCCCGGCGCTGCTGCGGCCAGGGCTCGGGGTGGTGGTCTCTCCCCTCATTTCACTGATGAAGGATCAGGTCGACAGCCTGCGCGCCAACGGTGTGGCGGCGGTCTACATCAACTCGGCCCTGAGTCGGGAGGAGATGATCCAGAACTTCGCTGCCATGCGTCGTGGCGAGATCAAGCTGGTCTATGTCTCCCCCGAGCGACTGCTGCAGCACGAGTTTATGGACCGGCTGGCCGAGTTGCCGCTCGGGCTGTTCGCCATCGACGAGGCGCACTGCGTCTCCCAGTGGGGCCATGACTTCCGACCGGAGTATGCGGCGCTCGGCCGGCTAAAACAGTGGTTCCCGCAGGTGCCGGTGGTGGCGCTAACTGCGACTGCCGACGAGGCGACCCGCAGCGATATGCTGCACCGGTTGGAGCTGAGCGATCCCTTTATCCACACTGCCAGCTTCGATCGCCCCAATATCCGCTACAGCCTAGTGGAGAAGTTCAAGGCGGCCGAGCAGTTGCTGCGCTACGTGCAGAGCCAGAAGGGCAACTGCGGCATCGTCTACTGCTCCAGCCGCAACCGGGTGGAGGAGGTGGCCGAGCGGCTATCCCGCCACGGCTGCAAGGCGGCGCCCTATCATGCCGGTCTGCCGCTCGAGCTGCGTCAGCAGACTCAGGAGGCCTTCCTCAAGGATGACATCGAGATAGTGGTGGCGACGGTGGCGTTCGGTATGGGTATCGACAAGCCCAATGTGCGCTTCGTGGTGCACTACGACATTCCGAAGAACATCGAATCCTACTATCAGGAGACCGGTCGCGCCGGGCGTGATGGTACCCCGGCCGAGGCGTTGCTGCTCTACGATCCTGCCGATATCGGTCGGGTGCGCCGCCTGCTCGACAACATCGAGAATCCTCAGCAGCTGCAGGTGGAGCAGTACAAGCTCAACGTGATGGCGGCCTTTGCCGAGGCGCAGACCTGCCGCCGTCAGGTGCTGCTCAACTACTTCGGCGAGTACAACGACAAGCCGTGCGGCAACTGCGATATCTGCCTCGATCCGCCCAAGAGCTATGACGGCACCGAAGATGCTCAGAAGGCGCTCTCCTGCGTCTGGCGGGTGGGGCAGAATTTCGGGGTGGGTTATGTGGTGGAGGTGCTGCGCGGCTCGCTTAACCAGCGCATCAAGGATCATGGCCACGACAAGCTCTCGACCTACGGCATCGGCAAGGATCAGAGCCACGAATACTGGATGAGCGTGATCCGCCAGCTAATCCACAAGGGGCTGCTGACCCAGAACATTACCCGCAACTTGGTGTTGCAACTGACCGAAGCGGCCCGCCCCGTGCTGCGTGGCGAGGTGAAGCTGGAGCTGGCAGTGCCCCGCTTGCAGCCCATCTCCAGCCGCAAGGAGAAGCGCAATGGCCTGCTCGACAATGCCAACTATGACAAGCGGCTGTTCAAGGAGCTGCGCGCCCTGCGCAAGCAGATTGCCGAAGATGAAGAGGTGCCGCCCTACGTGGTATTCAACGATGCCACACTGGTGGAGATGGCACAGCTGATGCCGATGACCGAGGAGGAAATGCTGGCGGTCAACGGCGTCGGTCACCGCAAGCTGGAGCGTTTCGGTGAAGCCTTTATGGACCTGATCATCGACTATTGCCGACGGTAAGAAAGCTTGGCGAAGCACGGCCGAATGGATGCTTCGCCAACGGGGAGGCGCCCGACAGTCGGGCGCAGCAGATTACTTGAGGCTGGCGTAATAGGCTGCCAGATTCTCCATATCCGCATCGGTGAGTGGTGCCATAAAGGGGTCCATTAGGGGCTCTTTGCGGCTGCCATCCTTGAAAGCCTTCAGCTGTTTCACCAGATAGGCGGCATTCTGCCCGGCCAGATGGGGGTAGTTGGGGATCATCGCCTTGCCTTCCACGCCGTGACAGGCAGCACAGACGGCCGCTTTGGTCTTGCCCGCTTCGATATCGGCTGCCTTGACCTGATGAACCCAGGCCAGAGCCAGCAGGGGCAGGGCATATAGCCACTTTTGCATCTTCTTCTCCTTGAATTGAACAAATGAGGATTGCCGGTTGGCGGACAGCCTGCTGACGGCAGTATAAAGAGTGACACGAGCATACTCAGGGATGAATGGCACAACCATGAAGCTGATCAACACTTTTGCGAGCGAACTGCCCTGGGCCTGTGAACCTGTGGCGCCCCAGCCGCTACAACAACCCCGGCTACTTCACCTCAACCGCGCTTTGCTGGCAGAGCTGGGGTTGGGAGGCGTCAGCGAGTCTGACTGGATCGCCTGCTGTGGCGAAGGGAAATTGCTGCCCGGCATGCAGCCGGTGGCGCAGGTGTATGCGGGCCATCAGTTCGGCGGCTATAGCCCACGGCTTGGCGATGGCCGGGCGCTGCTGCTGGGTGAGCAACAGGCGCCAGATGGCCAGCGCTGGGATCTCCATCTAAAGGGGGCGGGTAAGACACCGTTCTCCCGTTTTGGCGATGGCCGCGCCGTATTGCGCTCGAGCATTCGCGAATATCTGGCCTCCGAGGCGCTCCATGCCCTTGGCATACCGACCACCCGGGCGCTGGTGCTGGTGGGCAGCCAGGAACCCGTTTACCGCGAACAGGTGGAGACGGGGGCGACCGTGCTGCGCACCGCCCCGAGCCACCTGCGCTTCGGTCATATCGAGTATTTCGCCTGGAGCGGGCAGGGGGAGAAGATTCCGCTGCTTATCGATTATCTGCTGTGCCACCACTTCCCCGAGCTGGAGAATTGCGCCGAACTGTTTGCCGAGGTAGTGCGTCGCACCGCGCGGCTGATTGCCAAATGGCAGGCGGCAGGCTTCTGTCACGGGGTGATGAACACCGACAACATGTCGCTGCTCGGCCTAACGCTGGATTACGGCCCCTACGGCTTTATCGATGCCTATGTGCCGGACTTTGTCTGCAATCACTCGGATCCGGCGGGTCGTTACGCGCTGGATCAGCAGCCGGCGGTCGGTTACTGGAATCTGCAAAAGCTGGCGCAGGCGCTGGCGGGGCATGTCGACGGTGATGCGCTGGCAGCGGCGTTGGCCCAGTACGAGCAGCAGCTGATGTTGCACTACTCCGAACTGATGCGGGCCAAACTCGGGCTGGCAGTGTGGGAGGAGGATGACCCGGCGCTGTTCCGCGAGCTGTTCCGTTTGCTGGCGGCCCACAAGGTGGATTACCACCTGTTCCTGCGCCGGCTCGGTGAGGTGACTGGAGAGGGGGCATGGCCGGCATCCTTGCTGGTGTTATTAGCCGACCCCGCTGCGTGGCAGGGGTGGTTGACTCGTTACCGGGAGCGGCTGGTGCGCGAAGAAAGCGAAGATGCCATGCGCAAGGCGCGGATGGGTGCCATCAATCCCAAATATGTGCTGCGCAATGCGCTGGCCCAGCAGGTGATCGATGCTGCCGAGGCGGGCGATATGCAGCCGTTCGAGCGCTTGTTTGCCGCTTTGCAACGCCCCTATGATGAGCAACCCGAATATGAGGATCTCGCTACCCCGCAACCGGCATGGTATTGCGGTGGCGAGCTATCCTGCAGCAGTTGAGAGATTTGGAATGAGATGGCAGATCAAGCAGATAGATAGCGATGCCGGAGTTGTCATGCTGACGTGCCCCGCTCTCGATTGGGACACCTTTCCGGCCTTGGCCGGGGCGCTGCTGCAGGCGTGGGAGCTGCATCCACTGGAGCGGGATGTCGGTGCCGATCGCCATAGCTGGTTGCTGGATTTCGAGGGGAGCCAGTTCAGACTGGAGTTTGAGCACTACAGCGGCTGCTGGTTGGAGGCGGTGCGTCCTGAAGGTCGGGAGGCGCTGCTCTGGCTTGCCAGACAGCATAAAGATTGAACTATCGCGTGCGGGGCGTATAATCTCGCGCTTCGCTTATCGCCAATGGTGGCGATATGGGTTCCCTAACCCCATTAACCAAAAAGGTCACAAGATGAATTTGACCCCTGAGCAGTACCAAACGGCGCTCGTTCGCCTGTCGTTGTTCCATATCCTCGTTATTGCCAGCAGCAACTATCTGGTTCAGCTGCCTATCACCGTCTTCGGTTTTCACACCACCTGGGGTGCGTTCAGCTTCCCGTTTATCTTTTTGGCGACCGACCTGACGGTGCGGATCTTCGGTGCCGGTCTGGCGCGCAAGATAATCCAGACCGTGATGCTGCCGGCACTGGCCATCTCCTATGTGCTCTCAGTACTCTTCTTTGAAGGGAGCTTCCAGGGGGTGGGCCATCTGGCCGAGTTCAACCTCTTTGTGGCGCGTATAGCGCTGGCCAGCTTTATGGCCTATCTGGTGGGCCAGTTTATGGACGTGGTGGTATTCAACCGCCTGCGTCTGCTCAAGCACTGGTGGGTGGCGCCAGCTGCTTCCACCCTGTTTGGCAACATGGTCGATACTATCGCCTTCTTCAGTGTGGCCTTCTGGCGCACGAGCGACCCCTTCATGGCGGAGCACTGGGTCGAGATCGCGACCGTGGACTATGTGTTCAAGCTGTTGATTAGCCTTGGTTTGTTCGTGCCGCTCTACGGCGTGCTGCTGCGCTATCTCAGTCGCAAGCTGGTGGGAGAGGCAGGATTGCCCGGGTTGCAATCCGCAGTCCGACAAGCCTGATGAAATTGGCCACCCTTAACGGCGGCCAATTTTTTTGCCTGATTGACAAATAAAGCTTGCTCAAATAAATGAGAATGATTATCGTTAACTTGTTTTCCGGGAAAGGCCTCATCCGTTCCAACGTGATGGACTTCTTGTGAAGGCACGACATTGCTCACATTGCTTCCAGTTAAGGGCCAGTTTATCTGGCCCTCTTTTTTTGTCATTTTTCAGCAAGTTACAGACATAAAAAACGGGAGCCAAGGCTCCCGTCGTCACTCTGTCTGTGGCTTACTCGATGTCGAGTGCCTCGGGGGAGAGGATCACCCCTGTGGTATCGGCGTAGAGATGATCGTCAGGCAGGAAGGTGACTCCACCAAAATTGACCGGCAGATCCGTTTCCCCCACATCCTTGCTGTCGGCACCGACCGGAATGGCTGCCAGCGCCTGAATGCCGATGTCGAGATCTTCGAGGATATCGACTTCGCGGACGCAGCCGTAGCAGACAATCCCTTCCCACTCGTTTTCAGCGGCAGTGGTGGCTATCTCGCTGTCGATCAGGGCGCGGCGCATGGAGCCACCGCCATCGATCAGCAGCACCCGGCCAACGCCGTTCTCTTTGACGAGCTCACGGATGAGACCGTTCGATTCGAAGCACTTGACGGTGGTGATGACGCCGCCGAAAGAGGCGCGGCCGCCGAAGGAGCAAAGCATGGGTTCGAGCACATCCACCATGTCCTGATAGATGTCGCACAGTTCTGAAGTGTTGTATTCCATAGTGTCAAATCCACGGCTGGAAACAGGTGGATCCAGTATAAGGAGTGAGACCGGCATTTCAATGAATATTCCTTGAACAGCCACAGGGATAACGTTTTCCGCATAAGCTCAATGCAGTTCATCCGTACAGGTGAGAGGTGCATCGTGCTGATCCGTCATAAGTTGATTCTGAATACCGTACTGGTTGCCATTGCCATGGTGGTACTGAGCGGCCTCTTTATCTATTCGAGTCAGGTCACCCGCAGCCTGACACAAGCCCAGCGCAATGTGGACGGGCTGGAGATCGCCATGCTGAATCTGCGGCGGGCCGAGAAGGATTTCCTGTTGCGCAAGGATCTGAGCTTCGTTAACCATTTCAATGAGGTCATGACGCAGTTCCACCAGTTGGACGAGACCTTGGGCCGTGACGACAACTTGGCTGCAGTGCATGCCGATCTGGCCAGGCTGGATCAGCAGATGGCGGCTTACGGCAAGGCATTTCTGGAGCTGGTTGCCCAGCAGCAGAAGATTGGTTTGGGGCCGGAGGATGGGCTCTATGGCAAGCTGCGGACTGCCGTGCATGAAGTGGAAGATGGCCTCAAAAAGCTGGATCAGCAGGGGTTGCTCATCACCATGCTGCAGCTGAGACGGGCGGAGAAAGACTTCATGCTGCGATCCGATGTCCAGTATCTCGACCGTTTCCAGACTCTGCACAAGAGTTTTCAGCAGAGTCTGGCCGCCTTGCCGGAGGCCGACCGTGGCAAGCTGGAGCAGGCGAGTGAACAGTATCGGGAGGACTTTGTCGCATTGGTGCAGGGTATGCAGGTGCTGGGGCTGAATGAGGATGAAGGGCTGCGCAACCAGATGCGGGGTCTGGTTCATCAGACCGAGCAGGTGTTCTCTGCCGTCGACCAGCATATCGCCGGTGAGCTGGATCAGCAGACTGCTCGCCTCAATACCCTGATGTTGATGTGTGGCGGGGTGATCATCGTACTGATAGGTATCATGAGCGTGCTGCTGGGTCGTAGCATCGATCGTCCCATTAGCCGGGTAAATGATACCGTCAATCGCATTCGCCAGGATAATGACCTGCGCCTCAAGATCGAGCTGCAGGGCGCCGATGAAATGGCTCAACTGGCGGGTAACCTGGATGTGATGCTGGGCGGCTTCCGCAACCTGATCGGCGATGTGAAGCAGAGCGTGCATACCCTGACGGAGGCGGCAGATCACCTCTCGGACAACGTTAAACGTACCAGCGAGGGTGCGGCTCGTCAGCTGCAGGAGACCGACATGGTGGCCACCGCCTCGACCGAGATGGGTTCCACCATAGAGGAGATCGCCCGCAACACCGAGCAGGCCGCCAACAATGCCCAGGCGACCAACAACAAGGCGATGGAGGGGCGCAGTGCGGTGGAGAACACCGTCGACCAGATCCGCCTGCTGGCTGACAATCTTGAGCACTCCTCCCGCGAGGTTGGCCAGTTGCAAAGAGAGAGCGAGACCATCGGCTCGGTGCTTGACGTGATCCGCGGTATTGCCGAGCAGACCAACCTGTTGGCCCTCAACGCGGCGATCGAGGCGGCACGGGCGGGGGATCAGGGGCGTGGTTTTGCGGTGGTGGCGGATGAGGTGCGCAGCCTTGCCATCCGAACCCAGAAATCGACTCAGGAGATCGCCGGCATCATCAGCTCGCTGCAGAAGCAGACCGGCAGTATCGTCGAGGTGATGGCGACCTGCCGCGAGCAGGGGAGTCGCAGTTCCGATCAGGCCAACGTGGCGGGGGCGCTGCTGGAGCAGATCACTCAGGATGTTACCCACATCATGGATATGAGCACCCAGATTGCGGCAGCGATCGAGGAGCAGAGCCTGGTCGCCAACGAGGTGAACCGCAACGTCAACAACATCCGCGACATTGCACAGGAGTCGAGCGCCATGGCAGCGGAGAATGCCAGATCCAGTCAGGGGCTGAACGAGCAGGCCAAGCTGCTGAATCAGGCGGTCGCGAAATACCGGGTTTAGTGATCGGGCGGGCATCCTTGCGAGGTTTTTTCACCAGAGTGGCAATCATTTGATCGTAATGGCTGCTATTGAGCAGCTTCGCTCATATAATCGCCGCCACTATGATGATTCGGAAGGATTCGATGACAAAGTTGCTGGTGGCCGTATTCGGGCTATTTTGCTCCTGTCTGGTATCGGCAGGAGTATCGTCCCGGGCCACTGTTTCCGGCATGGAGCCGCTGCTCAGCTGGTTCAGCGGTGATTTTTCGAGCCAGGAGCAGGCACGATACGACGACCGCTTTACCAGCGCTGAACTGCGTCTGGTGGAGATCTGGCGTGGCTATCAGGGTTATCGCTGGGTCTATGCCGAGCAATACCTGACCCTGCGTGCCGTTCGCCCCTTCCGCCAGCGGATTTACCGTTTCTCCCCCAGTCCTGACGGACGCATTCTGATGGCCGAGCTGACCATGCCGCGGGCCACCGACTTTGCCGGCGCCTGGCACAATCCGGAATTGCTCGATAGCCTCACCCCCCAGCAACTATCGCTGCGCCGTGGCTGCGAGATCTGGTTGAGCCGCACGCCATCCGGTGAATATGCCGGTCATACCCGGGTTGGTCACTGCGCTACCGATTTCGGTGGCGCCAGCACGCTGGTGCAGCATGTCTGGATTGGCCCCAACAGCGTCAGACTGCTGGATCGGGCTTATGATGTGGCGGGCAAGGCGCGCTGGGGGAGTCCGGGGGAGGGATATGTCTATCTGCGCAGGGTGCGCGAGCGCGGGCACTGAGCCTGACTGACGGAAAACGTGAATGATTGGAAGAGCATAGAAACAAAAAAGACGCCCTTAAGGCGTCTTTTTCAGAATTCGTCAGAAGTAGAATTACTTCTTGGAAGTCATCGCACCGAAACGCTTGTTGAACTTGTCTACGCGGCCGCCGCTAGAAACTTCTTTCTGCTTGCCGGTGTAGAACGGGTGGCACTCGGAGCACACGTCCAGGTTCAGATCTTTACCGATGGTAGAGAAAGTGTTGATGACGTTACCGCAAGAGCACTTGGCGGTGATGGCTACGTAGTCAGGATGGATACCAGCTTTCATGGACAACCTCAAAGTAATAGGCCGTGTCGCCATCCGATCTCTTGTCGGACACCACACGATTGTTGAACACAGTTTCAAAGGCTGCGAATAATATAGGAAATGCCTGAGATCAGGCAAGTGGCTTCGCAGAAAAAATAGGCAACCTCTGGTGAATTCTTCCCAAACGCTGGATCTGGTTCGTGTGGCTGTACCGGTGCCGCTACGCCGTCATTTCGACTATCTCTCCCCCCTGCCGTTACCTGCTCCCGGTTGTCGGGTCGAGATCCCTTTCGGCCCGCAAACCCTGGTCGGGCTGGTGGTGGATCACCCGGCCGACAGCCAGGTGCCTCGCAACAAGCTCAAACCTATCAAACGGGTGCTGGATAGCGCCCCCGTGCTGGGGCCCGACATTCTGGCTCTGATGAACTGGAGCGCCAGCTACTACCAGCACCCGTTGGGAGAGGTGCTGCCGCACGCCCTGCCGGTGCTGGTGCGCAAGGGGGAGCCTGCCGCCTATCGCGAGCTGGAGTTCTGGTTTGCCACCGAGGCTGGTATGGCCATCGATCTCAACGAACTCAAGCGGGCGGCAAAGCAGCAGCAGGCGCTCGCCCTGCTGCGCAAGGGGCCGCAGACGCCATCAGCCCTCAAGCAGGAGGAGATCCAGAGCGCAGCCCTCACAGCGCTGGAGAAGAAGGGGCTGCTGGAGAAGCGTTCGCTGGAGCCGAGCCACGATGGCGATTGGGCTACCCGCTTTGAACCGGGGGAGGGGCTGCGCCTCAACGGCGAGCAGGCGCTGGCCGTCTCTGCCGTTACCAGCCAGAGCGACAAGTTCGGAGCCTTCCTTCTGGATGGCATCACCGGTTCCGGCAAGACCGAGGTGTACCTGAGCATCCTCGAGCCGCTGCTCAAGGCGGGCAAGCAGGCGCTGGTGATGGTGCCGGAGATCGGTCTCACCCCGCAGACCATCAACCGCTTCCGGCGCCGCTTCAACGTGCCGGTGGTGGCGATGAACTCGGCCATGAACGATCGGGAGCGGCTCGACGCCTGGCTCGCCTGCCGCGACGGCGGCGCTGCCATCTTGATCGGCACCCGCTCTGCGGTGTTCACTCCGTTTCACAACCTCGGCATCATCATCATCGACGAGGAGCACGACGGCTCCTTCAAGCAGCAGGACGGTTTTCGCTACCATGCGCGGGATCTGGCGGTGATGCGGGCCCATCGTGCCGGCATTCCCATCCTGCTTGGCTCGGCTACCCCGTCGCTGGAGACATTGCACAACGCTCGCACCGGCAAGTATCACCACCTCACCCTGACTCGCCGCGCCGGCAATGCCCAGACCGCCCGTCAGGTGATCCTGGATATCAAAAACGTGCGGTTGCAGGCCGGGCTTTCCCCTCAGCTGGAGCAGTTGATGGCGGAGCATCTGGCGGCGGGCAATCAGGTGATGCTGTTTCTCAACCGCCGCGGCTATGCCCCGGCCCTGATCTGCCACCAGTGTGGCTGGAGCGCCGCCTGCGAGCGCTGTGATGCCTGGTACACCTGGCATCAGGCCGGGCGACGGCTGCACTGCCACCACTGCGACAGCGTGCGCCCGCTGCCCCACCACTGCCCCGAGTGTGGCAGCAACGAGCTCATCGGCTCCGGGGTGGGCACCGAACAGTTGGAGCAGCTGCTCGGCACCGTTTTCCCGCAATATCCGGTGGTGCGCATCGATCGGGACAACACCCGTCGCAAGGGGGAGCTGGAGACCCACCTCGGCGACATCAAGGCGGGCAAGTACAAGATCCTGATCGGCACCCAGATGCTGGCCAAGGGCCACCACTTCCCGGATGTGACCCTGGTAGGGCTGCTGGATGTGGATGGCGCCCTGTTCAGCGCCGATTTTCGCGCCGCCGAGAAGCTGGCCCAGCTCTACACCCAGGTGGCGGGCCGTGCCGGTCGAGCCAGCAAGCCCGGGTTGGTGGTGCTGCAGAGCCACCATCCCGAGCACGCCCTGCTGCAGGATCTGACCCAGAACGGTTACGGCCACTTCGCCGACACGGCGCTGAAAGAGCGTCGCCTGCTGGGGCTGCCGCCGTTTAGCTATCAGGGACTGTTTCGGGCCGAGGCCAATGGCCGTGACGAGGTGCAGCTGTTCCTCAGCCGCCTCGCCGATACCCTGCGCAGCGCTCGCTATCCCCATGTTCAGGTGCTCGGGCCCATCAGCGGCTTTATGGAGCGCAAGGCGGGCAAGTTCCGCATGCAGTTACTGGTGCAGGGGCCGAACCGGGCTCCACTGGCCCAGCTGCTCGATTGGGCGGTGAAGGAGCTGGAGGGGTGGCCCGAGACCAAGCGGGTACGCTGGAGCCTTGACATAGACCCCACCGAGCTGAACTGAGTCAGGTTCTGGTCGTTGACGGTGCAGCGGTCGCTGGCGTGCTTCGTCAGCGACCGGGTTTGCCATGCGGGAGTCGGGTTCAGACTCGCAGGTCGACCTGCTGCACCCAGCCGCCCTTGCCCTGTTCGGTCACATAGAGGCCGGACTGGCGCAATACCCCCTGATTGCCGCTTTCCCCCAGATGGTTGAAGGGGGTGTCGAGGGGGTGGAGCAGGATGGCGCCGATCCCCAGCTCCACCAGAGCGATGGGGGAGTGTTCCGGCTGCCAGAACTGCAGCGCCGAGAACTGGCTATCTCGCTCGTCCAGCACCCCGTTGCCATCCTCATCCAGGGTTGCCAGCTCGCCAAAACCGTTGCCGGAGCGGGCCCCGAACAGCTCGCCGCCGTCATCTATGGTGCCGTTACCGTTGCGATCCAGCGCCACAAAGCCGCTGCCTTCACTCAAGCCCGGCAGGCTGTCCTCTTTGCCATCCTGATCGATGTCGAACTTGACTCTGGCGTCGGTCAGGCCGGCGATTTTTCCATCCAGACTGAGTACCAGCGGATCCTTGAGGGCATTGAGGGTAGTGCGGCGCTTGCTGATATCGAGCTGGCGCCAGTCCAGCACAAAACCCAGATCAAGTTGCAGGCTCTGGCCATCCTGAGTCTCTATGCTGGCCGAGGCGACTACGTTGAGCTGCTCCTTTTGCAGCAGGCTGTCGGTTACTTCCACCAGTTGATCCGGCTCGGCGGCGGGTTGACTGCCGTCGCCCGTCGGGGAGTTCACCCCCTCCGCGCTCTGGTCGGTCGGTTTGATCGGATCCGGTAGCTCTATCTCGTGGCCCAGCATCGCTTCGATCATCAGCTTGATAAGCCGCTGGTGGTTGTCGAGCCCGTCGTTGGGAACGCCGTTCTCCTCCTGATTTCTGCTCCCCTCCGCTTTGGCTGGTGCGGCTGTCGTCTGCGGGGGAGTCTGGGTATTGCTCCGGCTGCTGGCTTGCAGCGTCAGGGCACTGGCTTGCATCAGGGTGGTTCGCTGCTCGCCGGATGACGGTGTGGCGGCAGTTCCGCTCACGCCATTGGCCTGCGGCGCGACCGGCCCCAGTCTGCGCACCTTGCGGGCCTGCGCCTGTTGCTGCCGGTATTGCACCTCCCCCTGGAGGTCGTAGTGATCGATGCGCATATCTTCGCCCTCGGCGCTATACATCTGGTCAGTTATCGACCAGACAATGAACCGGGATTAACACCAAATCGGACTAACAGGCAGAATTGTTAGTTCCATGTTGCAAAGTGACGGTGAGGCTGGATGATGGGCATTCAGGTTGCCAGCCCGGTGGCCGGGACGACAAGGGAAGGGGAGAGAGGATGAGAAACTGTCTGGTGATGGGGGCTGCGGGCTATATAGGCTCCTATCTGGTGCCTCACCTGCAAACGCTGGGCTACAGGGTGATTGCCGGGGCGCGCCGTCCCTGCCGCTTGCCTGAGGGTGTCGAGTTTCGCCTCGCCGACAGCCTCAAGCCCATCACTTTGCTGCCTGCGCTGGCGGGCATCGATACCGTTTTCTATCTGGTGCATGCCATGGGGGCGGGTGCCGATTTTCACCGGCTGGAGCAGCAGGGGGTGAAGAACTTTGCTGCCGCCGCCCGCGCTGCCGGGGTGCGCCGCATCATCTATCTCGGGGCAATCCAGCCGGAGCAGTGCAACAGTCGCCATCTCAACTCCCGCCGCCACTGTGGCGAGCTGTTTCGTGAATCCGGCGTACCGACGGTGGAGCTGCGCGCAGGCATTATCATCGGCCCGGGCTCGGCGGCGTTCGAGGTGATGCGGGATCTGGTGTTCAACCTGCCGATGATGGTGACGCCGAAGTGGGTGCGCTCGCGCACGCCGCCGATTGCGCTGTCCAACCTGCTGCACTATCTGGGCGGGCTGGTGGAAGCCGACGAGGTGGATGGCCGCATCTTCAATGCGGTCGGCCCAGAACTGCTCAGCTATCAACAGCAGTTGCAGAAGTTCGCCGCCCATATCGGCAAGCGCTGTCCCATCATTCCCATCCCGTTTTTGAGTCCGCGTCTCTCCGCCTGGTGGCTGCAGTTTGTCACTTCGGTGCCGCAGCCGGTGGCCAAGGCATTGGTGGGTGGCCTCAAGCACGACATTCCTGCCGATGACGGCCCGCTGCGTGCCCTGCTGCCGCAGACCCTGCTCAGCTTCGACGAGGCACTGGCCGAGAGTCTGGCGCTGGAGCAGAAGCTGGGGGCCGAGCAGCAGGGGCAGGAGACGCCGCTCGGCCTGCGCTGGCGCCATCCCGAATATGGCTTCTATGACCGTACCGCCAGCGGCGATGCCATCTGTCTCGCCTCCCCCGAGGTGGTGTGGCAGGTGTTGCAGCAGCTGGGGGGCGAGAAGCGCTACTTCTACATGAACCAGCTGTGGGTGGTGCGCGAATGGATGGATCATCTTATCGGTGGTCCGGCACGCACCCGTGGCCGCAGCAATCCCGATCGCTTCGTGAAGGGTGACATGCTCGACTCCTGGCAGATCCTCGGAGTCGATGAGGGGCGCAGGCTCGATCTGCTGTTCAACATGAAGGCCCCGGGCGTGGGTCGGCTGGAGTTTAACATCCTGCCGGAGGAGTCCGGGTTGACCCGCATCCGGGTCACAGCCCACTGGCATCCGCAGGGCGCATGGGGGCTGGCTTACTGGCTCGCCATGCTGCCGTTCCACCTCTTCATCTTTCAGGGGATGACCGAGGCCATCGCTCGAGAGGCGGAGGCAAAAGCCGGGATCCCCGTAATGGATTGAACCTCTTGGCTTCGCGCTGATGGCGCTGGCTGTGGCCAGTCAGATGCCGTCAGCCCTCCCTTTGGCCCATATTGAGGTGCTTCCCCGGGCAAAGGCTGGCATCATGCCGCGGTCTTGTTTACCGCGGATAGATAACCAGTCAGAAAAAGAAGGGATTATGAAGAAAAAACCATCAATTTTGGGGGGCGCCTGCATTATCGCCAGCGTCTGCGTGGGGGCTGGCATGCTCGGTCTGCCGAGTTCGGGGGCGGGGGCCTGGACCCTCTGGTCGGTGTTGGCACTGACCGTCACCATGGTGATGATGACCCTCTCCGGCTGGATGCTGCTGGAAGCCTTCCAGCACCACGACATGCGCGTCTCCTTCAATACCGTGACCCGCGAACTGCTGGGGGAGCGGCTCAACTTCTTCAACAATCTCTCGGTCTACTTTGTCGGTGGCATTCTGCTCTACGCCTACATCACCTCCTCGGGTGCCATCCTGCAGGGGATTCTGGGGATCGACAGCAAGCTCGCTTCCGTGCTGTTCGTGGCAGTGTTTTCGCTGGTGGTCTGGCACTCGACCCGCGCCGTTGACCGCATCTCTGTGGTGCTGATCGCCTTCATGATCATCAGCTTCGCCCTCGGCGTGACCGGTCTGCTAGGCCATATCAAGCTGCCGACCCTGCTCGATCTGGCTGGTGGCGAGAGTCACTACGCCCCCTATGCCATGGCGATGCTGCCGGTGGCGCTCACCTCGTTTGGCTATCACCACTCGGTCGCCTCCCTGCGCGCCTACTACCAGAACGAGCGGCAGGCAAAGTGGGCGATTCTGGGGGGAACCCTGATCGCGCTGGCGCTCTATGTGCTCTGGCTGCTGGGGATCTTCGGCAACCTGCCCCGTCAGGAGTTTGCCCCCGTGATTGCCCAAGGCGGCGATGTGAACGTGCTGCTGAAGGCGCTCTCCGGCGTCATCGAGTCGGAGCAGGTAGCCAGCGCCATCAACGGCTTCTCCATGGCGGCCATTCTCTCCTCCTTTATCGGGGTGGGGCTCGGGGTGTTCGACTATCTGGCGGATCTGTTCAAGTTCGACAACAGTCGTGCCGGTCGCTGCAAGAGCTGGGCTGTTACCTTCCTGCCACCGCTGCTGCTCTCCCTGCTCTTCCCGTTCGGCTTCCTGCTGGCCATCGGTTATGCCGGCGCGGTGGCCACAGTGTGGACCTGTCTCATTCCGGCGCTGCTGGTGCTGAAGTTCCGCGCCCGGGCAGCCGGTGGCAGCGCAGCCCCCCATTTCG
Source organism: Aeromonas sp. SER (assembly GCF_038739615.1). Lineage (NCBI taxonomy): Bacteria > Pseudomonadati > Pseudomonadota > Gammaproteobacteria > Aeromonadales > Aeromonadaceae > Aeromonas > Aeromonas sp. SER. The sequence continues at coordinate 115,598 of NZ_JBCGFC010000011.1, forward strand.
TCACCCCGGGTGGCAAGCTGGTGGCCTGGCTGCTGATCCTGTTCGGATTGGCGACCGCACTGTTCCACTTCCTCGCGATGGCGAACCTGCTGCCGGTCTACTCGGGTCAGTAGTCGTCACGCAGGGTCACATGATGGCGGCAGGGTAACTTGCCGCCATTTTTCACCTGTAATGCAGTATCTATAACTAAAGTGGTATCTGTGACTGGGGGATGGTGCTAAACGAACTGGTCTGATCTGGCTAATGGCAGCATGATCTGCTGGGCATGCCCACCGCTTTCTTTTATGATCCCCGCCCTTCTGCGTGCCCCCTGCCGGCACCTCATTTGCACCAACCACATCGGGGTCCCCCATGTCCGATCTGCGTCAAGAAGCACTCGATTACCACGCTCAGCCCGTACCGGGCAAAATTGCCATCGCCCTGACCAAACCCGCCGAAACCGCCCGCGATCTGGCGCTGGCCTACAGCCCGGGGGTCGCCGAGCCGGTGCGCGAGATCGCTGCCAACCCGGCCGATGCCTACCGCTATACCGGCAAGGGCAATCTGGTGGCCGTCATCTCCAACGGCACCGCCATTCTGGGTCTGGGCAATCTGGGGCCGCTGGCCTCCAAGCCGGTGATGGAGGGCAAGGCCCTGCTGTTCAAGCGCTTCGCCGGCATCGACGCCATCGACATCGAGGTGAAGCACGAGACCAGCCAGCAGTTCATCGACACGGTGGCGGCTATCGCCGATACCTTCGGCGGCATCAATCTGGAAGATATCAAGGCACCTGAGTGCTTCGAGATCGAGCAGGCGCTGATCGAGTGCTGCGATATTCCGGTGTTCCATGATGACCAGCACGGCACTGCCATCGTCACCGCCGCCGGTCTGCTCAATGCACTGGAGATCCAGGGCAAGCTCATCAGCGACAGCCGCATCGTCTGCATGGGAGCGGGGGCTGCCGCCACCGCCTGCATGGACCTGCTGATCAAGTGTGGCGCCAGAGCGCACAACATCTTCATGCTGGATCGTCAGGGTGTTATCCACACCGGCCGCAGCGATCTCAACAAGTACAAGCAGCGCTTCGCCAACGAGACCCCGCTGCGCACCCTGATGGATGTCATCGAAGGGGCGGATGTGTTTGTCGGTGTTTCCGGCCCCGATGTGCTGCCCGCCGAAGCGGTCGCCCTGATGGCGCCCAATCCGGTGATCTTCGCCTGCTCCAACCCGGATCCGGAGATCAAACCGGCACTGGCCCACGGGGTGCGCAGCGACCTCATCATGGGCACCGGTCGCTCCGATTACCCGAACCAGATCAACAACGTGCTCTGCTTCCCCTTCATCTTCCGCGGCGCCCTCGATGCCCGTGCCAGCCGTATCAACGATGCCATGAAGATTGCCGCGGTCGAGGCGATCCGCGCGCTGGCCAAGGAGCCGGTGCCGGCCGAGGTGCTGACCGCCGCCGGGGTCAGCGAGCTCGCCTTCGGCAAGGATTACGTCATTCCCAAGCCGATGGATGCCCGTTTGCTGCCGCGGGTTGCCCGCGCCGTAGCGCTGGCGGCGGTGGCCTCCGGCGTCGCCCGCATCGAGCTGCCTGTGGACTACATGCTGTAATCCGGCGTTGCAAACGGCCCCATAGCGGGGCCGTTTTTATCTCTGCTTCTGGCGACAGCCAGAGACGCCATACGGGTGACAGGTTGGGGGAGATGGGGGCAAATCGGGTTCAAAGGTGGTCAAACAGCGCTCTCCTCTGACACAATATTGCCACTATGACGCTAACGAGAATCAAGATGCAGCAGCCTGTCAGCGGCCGTTTGGCCCACGCCCTCTCCTTCTTGCGCCATGATGGTCGCCACTTTGCCCAGTTTGTCTGGGGCCGTTTCCAGCAGGACAGATTGACGGTCACTGCCGGTTATCTGGCCTATGTCACTCTGCTTTCACTGGTGCCGATGATCGCCGTGGTCTTTGGCATGATGTCCGCCTTCCCGGTGTTCCAGAGCCTCAAACAGGCGATGGAGCAGTTCGTCTACCACAACTTCGTGCCGACGGCGGGAGAGGTGCTCAAGGAGTACATCGACGGCTTCGTCGCCAATGCCACCAACACCACGGCGGTGGGGATCGGGGCGCTGGTGGTGGTGGCGCTGATGCTGATCTCCGCCATCGACAAGAACCTCAACTACATCTGGCGTTCGACCCAAGGCCGCCCGCTGGCGCAGGCGTTTGCCATGTACTGGATGATCCTCACCCTGGGGCCCGTGCTTATCGGGGCCAGTATCGCCATCTCCTCCTACATCTTCTCGCTGCGGCTGTTTGGCGCCGAGAGCCTGTTCGGCATCGGCTATCTGCTGCTGCGCGGCTTGCCGTTCCTATTCTCGGTGCTCACCTTCCTGCTGGTCTATACCGTGGTACCGAACTGCAAGGTGCGGCTGGCCCACGCCTTTATCGGCGCGCTGGTGGCGGCGACTCTGTTCGAGCTGGCCAAGCGCGGCTTTGCCATCTACATCACCAGCTTCCCCTCCTATCAGGCGATCTACGGTGCGCTTGCCACCATCCCGATCCTGTTTGTCTGGGTCTATTTGAGTTGGCTGGTGGTGCTGCTTGGTGCGGAGACTACCGCCTGCCTCGGCGAGTACGAGAAGCCGGCGAGCGAGGAGCTGGGCTAAGCCATCGCCTTGGCCACCGGTTTATTGGTAGCATCGACGACCGCCCCTGCAATCGAGCCGGGGCGGTCGTTCTGTTTTGAGAGGAGAGGGATGTGATTGCACTGATTCAGCGGGTCTCCGAGGCCAGCGTGACCGTCGAAGGGGAGGTGACCGGCGCCATCGGTCAGGGGCTGCTGGTGCTGCTCGGGGTGGAGCAGGGTGATGATGAGGCCAAGGCCGACAAACTGCTGCACAAGGTGAGCGGCTATCGGGTCTTCAGTGACGAGAACGGCAAGATGAACCTCAATGTCAGCCAGATCGGTGGCAGCCTGCTGGTGGTCTCCCAGTTTACCCTGGCGGCCGATACCAAGAGCGGGATGCGCCCCAGCTTCTCCTGCGGTGCCCACCCGAGCGAGGCCGAACGCCTCTATGACTACTTCGTGGCGAAGGCTGCTGCCAGCGGCATCCCGACCGCAACCGGGCGTTTTGCCGCCGACATGAAGGTGGCGCTGGTCAACGACGGCCCGGTTACCTTCTGGCTACAGGTCTGAGGATGCCTGATCCCGCGGTATGACGTGGACGATCACGTTGATGAGCCCTGCGACCGGATAGGGGGTGGCCGGGCCAATCCACTGTTCTATCAGTGTCAGGGCGTGGGTTAGCTCCAGTTCGGTGCGCGGCAACAGGTTGATGACCAGAGTGCCGCAGAGGCGGGGAGCCAGCGCCCGGTAGAGCCGCTCCTGAAACAGCAGCAGCGGGTTGCCATCCTGACTGAAGAGATCGAGCAGGATGAGGTCGTACTGCTGCTCGCTCTGCTCCAGAAAGGCGAGGGCATCGGCTTGATGGAGTGCCGGAGCAGCGCGTTCATCGCTCTCCTGATGCTGGAAAAACTGCTGATAAACGGTCAGCACCTCTTCGTCGAGATCGACGCACTCGTGGCGGGCATCGGGCCAGCGCTGACTCAGATGGCGGGTGAGATCACCACCACCCAACCCCAGTTCGAGGATCTGCCCGGCCTGCTCCGGCAGCAGGCTGGCGATGACCCGTTGATGGGGCAGACAGAGGGCGGCGGGGTCGGCGAGCGACATGGCAGATTGCACCACACCGTCTATCTCCAGCCAGCGGTGCTGCTCATTTTCCTGCACGGTGAGGCGGCGCTGGGGTTTGACGCTGAGGTGCAACAAGTGATCGGCTTGGTACGCTTGCAGATTGAAGTCCATGAATTTGCACGGCAAGATGGTTTCCGACCAGTGTAACTCAAGGATCGATCTATGTACCGGGTGGTCACCCCCCAAACGGCAGCCGAGCCGGGTACTTACTGCGAGCTGCGCTGGAAACGTCTGTGTAAGCCCTTCCATCTGCCAGTCGGCGCAAACTCAAGGATGAAACTATGTATCGGGTAGTCACCCCTCAGACAGCCGCCGAGCTGGATGCCTATTACCAGTTGCGCTGGGAACTTCTGCGTAAACCCTTCAATCTGCCCGTCGGTTCCGAGCGGGACGAATACGACTCCGTTGCCATTCACCGACTGATGCTGGCACCCGATGGCACCCCCATCGCGGTGGGTCGCCTCTTTATCGGTGGCGACGAGGCGCAGATCCGCTTTATGGCGCTGCGTCCCGAATATCGCGGCCAGGGGCTGGGCGCCAAAATGGTGGAGGATCTCGAGCAGCTGGCCCGCAGCGAGAAGGTGAAACGGCTGGTGATGAACGCCCGTCAGGAGGCGGTGGAGTTCTATCGCAAGTGTGGTTTTCTCGAAGTGGGGGGCGGCCCCGTCTCCTTTGGCCGCATTCCCCATCGCCAGATGATCAAATCCCTGAGCCCGTTGCAGACTATCCAGTATCGGCCGGAGTGGTGTCAGGATCTCACCACCCGCTGGTCGCGCGGGGTGCCCATCAGCGAGAAGATGGGGATGCACATCAGCCACTACGATGGCCAGACCTTCCACCTCAAGGCCAATCTGGCGGCCAACCTTAACGTGCACGGCAGCATGTTTGCCGGCAGTGTCTACAGCCAGTGTGTGCTGGCGGGTTGGGGACTAATCTGGCTGCAACTTAAAGAAGAGGGGCTGGTGGGCGAACCAGTGCTGGCCGAGAGCACCATCAAATATCATGGCCCGGTCGATGAGGAGCCGGAGGCGCGGGTGGCCCGCGAGGGGATGCCCGCCGTGCTGCAGCCGCTCAAACGGGGCGAGCCTGCCACCTTCAGCCTCAATATCCAGTTGTTCAGCGGCGGCAAGCTGGCGGCGGAGTTCTGCGGTCACTACGTGGTGCAGCCGGTCAAGCGACCGGGCCATTAACGGCAACGTGCTTCGCCACAAAACAAACAAGGCCTCATCATGAGGCCTTGTCTGTTTTACCCTTGCGGGCTGTTGGTCGCCTGCTCGGCTTGGGCTTGGGCTTGGGCTTGGGCTTTTGGCGCAGGAGCCGGTCGCCAGAGTGGCGCGCTGTTGCCCTGCGGCGGGTAGCGCACCCCGGTCTCCCAGCCGCAGCCATCCGGCTTCTGCTTGAAATCCCAGCTCAGAGTAGGCGCGGTGAGCGGGCCGCGCCACTGGCCGATAAGCTCGGCGCAGCGGTTGCCGTTGAGTACTCCCAGATCGAGTTGCCACTGCTCCTTGACCAGATCGATACCGCCCTGCGCACCCAGCAGGTGAGTGATGGTGGAGGCGCCAGCCTGTTCGAGCTGTAGCTGCCCCTTGTCGATCTTGCCCTGCAGCCTGACGCGGTAGAAGGGGGTATCGCCACCCTGCATCGCCTGCCACAGCTGATCCGGATTGAGCGCCGGCGCTGTTGCCTGCTTGAACCACTGATCCAGCAGCGGGTCTATCTTCACCTTGTCCCAGAAGGGTTCGTTGGCGTCGAGGGCGAAACTGCCCTGCAGGGTGCTGCGCCACTCACCCGGTGCGCTGCCGTGCTCCGCCTGCAGGTCGGCACTCAGCTCTGCCTTGCCGGAGAAGGAGACAGGAGAGCCGAACATCTTGCCCCACTGCTCCAGATCGAGTTTGGTCGCCTTCAACTGCAGGGTGCTGCTCTGGCCCGGTTCGCGTGCCCACTGGCCGCTCATGCTGAGGCTGCCCTCATCCTGCAGCGAGCTGGTGAGCTTGCCCAGTTGCCAGGAGCTGGGGGTCAGCTCGCCATCCAGTTCACCGTTGCGGGCGCTGAGGCCATCCCACACCAGCTCGAACCACTTGCTCTCGATACGGGCACGGCCAAGCAGCGGGCCGGGCTGATTGCCACGCAGGGCGAGATCGCTCAGGTAGAGCTGCCAGCCGGTCAGAGACAGAGGGATGGAATCGTCGAAGGAGAGCACCTTGAGCTTGTCGAACGCCAGCTTGCGGATATCCACCTGCTGCGGGCGCCAGCCCTGCCAATCCTGCCACCAACCTTGCGGCAGGCTGATATCCATGCCGCTCAGCGCCACGTCTTTCAGGGTCAGCTTCTGCTGCTGGGTATCGAGGGAGAGCTCGACATTGAACTCCCCTTCATAGGCTTTGCCCTGCAGTTCGCCGTCGAGCTGCTGGGGCGAGAAGGCGAGCTTGCCCTTGATCCCCTCCAGCTGGAACAGGCCGCGCCCCATGTCGCCCAGGGTGCCGCTCAGATAGCCGGTGGGCTGGTTGCCCGCCTGCCAGTTGAAGGCGGTGAGCTGGCCACTGAAGTTGTTGAAGGAGAGCTCCTGCTCGATGGAGTTGATACTCACCTGGTCGAACTGGCCGCGATCCAGCGATACCTGCCGCAGCGGGAATTGGTGCTGTGCCAGATCCCCCAGTTCGATCCGCATGCCGCGCGCCTTGAGATCGTGCAGTTCGAGGGTTCGAGCCGGCCAGTCGAGCACCATGCCGCTCTCCAGCAGGCCGTCGAACAGGTTGGTCACCAGCTTGTCGCTGCGCAGCACCTCTCCCTCCAGCCGCCCTTTCAGGCTGAGACGGGCGAAGGTGAACTGTGGTGTCTCCAGCTGGCCGATGTTGAGGGTCAGGTTGGCCTGTGGCTGGCGTTTCGGATCGATCAGATCCCAGTCGCTCAGGGTGGCGTTGAGGCCGCGCAGGGTCAGCCCGTCGCTCTCAAGGCTCAGCCGGTCTATGGTGCTGTCACCGATGGAGAGGGAGTGCACCGGCAGGCTGGGCAGCTGGTTGGGCAGCGGCAGCTTGATGGCGGGGCGAATGAGGTCGAGATGGGCGATCCGCACATCGCGGTTCAGCCAGTCGATGCTCTCGATCTCCAGATAGATCTTGTCGAGAGAAACCGCATCGCCGTAGCGCACCTGCTCCGCCAGCAGGGTGTAGGGGTGGAGCGGGTTGAATACCAGCCGCCCTATGGTGACCGGTACGCCGGTCTGCTGGCTGATCCAGCTGGCGATGGGGCCTTTGGCGCGCTCGGCGTCGAACAGACCGAGGACAACCCAGACAAAGAGCAGCAGGAAGGCAAAGGTGTAGAGCAGGCCGCGTAGCCAGGAATTCATAAGTGCTTTCCTCCTGTATTGGTTGAGTGATCAGGCGTTGGCAGCGAGATTCCGCAGGTCAGGCATTGGAATAGTGATCCCGTAAGCCAAGCCAGCGCCGTATCAAGGGTTCGACATGACTCGGATGCCTATCCATAAGGAAGCGCGCCATCTTCTGTACCTGCGGAATAAGCGGTTGATCCCGCACCAGATCGGCGATCTTGAGATCGGCCAGACCGGTCTGGCGGGTGCCGAGCAGTTCCCCCGGGCCGCGCAGTTCCAGATCGCGCTGGGCGATGAGGAAGCCGTCGTTGGTCTCACGCAGCACCCCGAGCCGGCTCTGGGCCGTTTTGGACAAGGGGGCATGATAGAGCAGCACGCAGTGCGAGGCTACCGCTCCGCGTCCGACCCGGCCGCGCAGCTGGTGCAGCTGCGCCAGCCCGAGCCGTTCCGGGTTCTCGATGATCATCAGGCTGGCGTTGGGTACATCCACCCCCACCTCGATGACGGTGGTGGCGACCAGCAGTTGCAGTATGCCTGCCTTGAACTCCTCCATCACCCGCTGTTTCTCGACCGGACGCATCCGGCCGTGTACCAGCCCGATATGCAGGCCGGGCAGCAGGTTCTGCAGCTCGGCGGCGGTATCCTCGGCGGCCTGACACTCCAGCACCTCCGACTCCTCGATCAGGGTGCAGACCCAGTAGGCCTGCTTGCCCTCGGTGCAGGCGAGCTTGACCCGCTCGATCACATCGCCGCGACGGCTGTCGGGCAGCGCTACCGTGGTGATGGGGGTTCGGCCCGGCGGCAGCTCGTCGATGACCGAGGTATCGAGGTCGGCATAGGCGGTCATCGCCAGGGTGCGGGGGATCGGGGTGGCGGTCATGATGAGCTGATGGGGATGTACCCCCTCCCGCTCCCCTTTCTCGCGCAGGGCGAGGCGCTGATGCACCCCGAATCTGTGCTGTTCATCGATGATGACCAGCGCCAGGCGCTGGAACACCACCTGCTCCTGAAAGATGGCGTGGGTGCCCACCACCATCTTGACGCTGCCATCGGCAATGGCGGCCAGCGCCTCCTCCCGCGCCTTGCCTTTCTGCTTGCCCGCCAGCCAGCCGACTCCGATGCCGAGCGGCTCCAGCCACTTGGCGAAGTTGATGGCGTGCTGTTCCGCCAGCAGTTCGGTCGGCGCCATCAAACCCACCTGACAGCCGTTGCCGATGGCTTGCAGGGCGGCCAGCGCTGCGACCAGGGTCTTGCCGGAGCCCACGTCACCCTGCACCAGCCGCATCATGGGGTGGCTCTGTTGCAGATCCTTGCTTATCTCGGCCACCACCCGGCTCTGGGCACCGGTGGGCTTGAACGGCAGGGCGCCGAGCAGCTGTTCGACCAGCGCGGGAGCCGGTTTGAGGGCGCGGGCCAGCTGGGTTTGTGCCTGAGCACGCACCTTCAAGACCGAGAGGTTGTGAGCCAGCAGCTCCTCCAGTACCAGTCGCTGCTGGGCCGGATGTTGGCCGCTTTCCAGCAGCGGCAGCGCCACCGAGGGGGGCGGACGGTGCAGCAGCTTCAGAGCGGCGGCCAGCTCAATCTGGTGGGGATAGAGGCCGGCGGGCAGCAGCTCCTCGACGCCATAGAGGTCGAGCTGGGCCAGCGCCTGATCGGTGAGGTTGCGCAGGGTGAGCTGGCGCAGTCCTTCGGTAGTCGGGTAGACGGGGGTGAGCGCCTCTTCGGTCTGGCCGGCCTGCTCCTCGCCGAGCAGCTTGTACTCGGGGTGGGCCATCTCCAGCCCGTATTTGCCGGGGCGCACCTCGCCAAAGCAGCGGATCAGGCGGCCCGTCGCCAGACTGTTCTTCTGGGCGGCGGTGAAGTTGAAGAAGCGCAGGGTGAGGGTACCGGTGCCGTCGCTGATACGGCAGACCAGCATGCGACGACGCCCCATCACCAGCTGAGTGTCCTGGATCTCCCCCTCGACGGCGCCGTGCAGCCCGGGCGGCAGATCGCCGATGGGCCACACCTGGGTGCGGTCCTCGTAGCGCAGGGGGAGATGGAACAGCAGGTCCTGTACCGTGGCCAGTCCCAGCCGCTCGAGCTTCTCCTGCATCTTGCTGCCGACACCCTTGAGGCTGTCGAGAGGAATTTTATCCAATTTCATCAATTAGATGCCCGAAAACACTGTAAATATGTCCAGATGATAGGGGTTGTTGAGGGGCCGATGCAAGCCGAGTTGCTGCTGGCAGGGCTGCCAACGCGGGGGAAATGGCGGATATAACAAAGGCCTGCCGAAAACGGGAGGCCTTGGTCTGATTGCCGTTGGGCTGGGTGGGCGCGGCGCGCCCCGGGGTCAGATGATCCGCTTGAGCAGCAGATGGGCCTTGACCCGGTGGATCCGTCCCAACAGCTTGCGCACCTGCTCCGGGTAGTCGTGGATCTGCTCTACCTGATCGAAGTGGCTGATCCGCTTGGTGTTGGCCAGAATGTTCTCCCGCTCGGCATTGAACTGGGGACGCAGGTGGTGGCGACGATCGTGCACCAGCAGGCCGTTCTCCAGATCCAGCGCCCAGGCGCGCGGGTTGAGGTTGTTGCCGGTGAGCAGGGCCCACTCGTCATCCACGAAGATCCCCTTGAGATGGTAGGAGTTGCGCTCGCAGCACCAGAGCATCAGGTTGAGACGACCATCATCGATGTGATGCTGGTTGCGCTCGGCAAACTTGCGCAGGTTGGTCTCGTAGAGATAGGGCAGGCCGCCGATGGTGGAGAACTTCTCCTCCGGCGGGATGAAGAAGTCGTTGGCGGTCTTGTCGCCCACCACAATCGTTACCTTGCAGCCGCGCTGCAGCAGATCCTCGATATCCTTGCTCAACTCCTTGGGCGGGTTGAAGTAAGGGGTGCAGATGAAGATCTCCCGCTCGGTGGAGCGCACCAGATTGCGGATCATCTGGTTGAGCTGGTTGTTGCGTTTGCCCAGACCCGCCATCGGGGTGATGGCCACCTCCTGGGTGTTGACCGGCATGGTGGCGAAGCGGTACTGCCCCTGACGCAGACTCAGCTTGAAGCGGCGGATCGGCCCCTTCAGCTGTTTGGCGCTGGGCACGTCGCTGCGATCCAGTCGCTGCACCGCGTCGCTCTTCACGAACAGGTCATCCACGTAGTTGACCATGCTGCGGGCCAGCTCCGGGCTGATGATCTGGTGATAGCGGTCGAAGCGGTAGCGATCCTGCTGGTGCAGGTAGATGTCGTTGAGGCTGGCACCGGAGTAGAGCACCGCATCGTCAAAGATGAAGCCCTTGAGGTGCAACACGCCGAGCAGCTCGCGCCCCTTGACCGGAACGCCGTAGATTTCGATCTTGTGCTCGTAGCGGGCAGCCATCTCCTGATACATCAGGTGGTTGCCACCCTGCTTGCCCTTGCCGATCAGGCCGCGCTGGGCACGGTGGAAGTCGACGAACACCTTGACGTCGAGAGCCGGGTTGCGCTGCTTGGCCTCGTAGAGGGCGGTGAGGATCTCGCGACCCGCGTCGTCATCCTGCAGATAGAGCGCGACCAGATAGATACGCTGGGTAGCACTGGCAATGAGTGCAAGAATGCGGCGCTTGAAATCCTTGGCGCTGTAGAGCACTTCAAACTGGTCTGCCGCGACGGCGATCTGGGGCAGGCGTGTCAGCAGTTGTCGATAATGGGCCGATGAATGCATAGAGAGACCTGAAATCACGGGGTTAAGCGTTCCACTCGGAGCGATGAATAGGCGATTCTAGCAATCTCGCCCTCTCAGCCAAAGAAAGAATCGTCAGAAAGATGAAAAAGGCCTCACAAGTGAGGCCTTTTTTGTGCGCGTTGGCAGTGATCAGAGGAAGCTGTAAATGATCATCGCCATCACGCCGCCGGTGGTGCCGATGATGGTCTCCATCACGGTCCAGGTCTGCAGGGTCTGCTTCTCGGAGAGGCCGAGGTAGCGGTTGGCCAGCCAGAAACCGGAGTCGTTGACGTGGGAGAGCACGATGGCACCGCCGCCGATGGCGATGGTGACGGCAGCCAGCTGGGCACCGTTCAGGCCGAGCGGCTCCAGCATCGGCAGCACCAGACCACAGGCGGTCAGCATGGCGACGGTGGCGGAGCCCTGAATCACCCGCACCGCGGCGGCCAGAATAAAGGCCAGCGCGACGATGGGCAGACCGGAGTCGGCCAGCATGTTGCCAAGGGCGGCACCCACGCCGGAATCAACCAGCACCTGCTTGAACACGCCACCGGCACCGGTAACCAGAATGATGACGCCCGCCGGCTGGATGGCGCTGTTGCAGACGCTCATCACCTCGTCACGGGACATGCCGCGGCGAATACCCAGCAGATAGAAGGCGGCCAGGCAGGCGACCATGATGGCGGTGAAGGGGTGACCGATGAACTCCAGCCAGTTGTGCAGGGTAGAGCCCGCCTCGACGAAGCGGCCGACGATGGTCTTGAGGCCGATCAGCAGCAGCGGCAGGCCGATGAGGCCCATGGCCAGCCCGAAGGAGGGCAGAGATTTGCTGTCATCGTGGACGCTGTTCTGGGCATCGGCGGGCAGCGGCACATCGACGATCTTGCTGATGAAGTCACCGAACAGCGGGCCTGCCAGGATCAGCGCCGGTACGGCGGCGATCAGGCCGAACAGGATCATGTAGCCGAAGTCGGCACCCAGCTGGGAAGCCACCAGAATCGGGCCCGGCGCCGGAATAAGGAAGGCCTGACAGGTGGCGATACCGGCCAGCAGGGCGATACCGATCTTCACCACGCTGCCGCCGCCACGACGGACGATGGCGAAGGCGACGCCGATCAGCAGCACCACGGCCACGTCAAAGAAGAGCGGCAGGGCGCAGACAAAGCCGGTCAGAGCCATGGCCCAGTTGGCGCGCTTGACGCCGAACTTGCCGAGCAGGGTGTGAGCCACCCGGTCGAGGGCACCGGTCACTTCCATCACCTTGCCAAACATGGCACCCAGCGCCACCACCACGGCGACGAAGCCGAGGGTGCCGCCCATCCCTTTCTGGATGGTAGCGGCGATGTCGGCCGGGTTCATGCCGGCGGCAAGACCGGCCACCATGGAGACCAGAATGAGGGAGACGACGGCGTGCAGACGAGCCTTCATCACCAGGAAGAGCAGCAGCACGATCGAGCCGGCGGCCGTCATGATCAGGGAGAGGTCAGACATTGTTATGCGTTCCTTAATCCAAGTTCGGTAGTGACACCCTGTCGATCCGTCGACAAACCATATCTTTATGATTTATTTAGATTTATGGCAAGGGCTCAACATCATATGCCCAGGTGACTATGGGTTTGCTCAGTCTGTGGCAGACTTCACATTTTTAATCGTTACCGGTAACATGTTACCGGTAACGTGCTAGATTAGAACCCATCAACAGCTGGTTTTTTGAAAAGTGGGACAGAGGTCAAATTATGGCGGGTAAGTGCATTATCGTGATGGGTGTATGTGGCAGCGGTAAATCCAGCGTGGGCCTCAAGGTGGCAGAAGCGCTGGGCGCCAAGTTCATCGATGGTGATGATCTCCACCCCAAGGCCAACATCCAGAAGATGGCTGGCGGCAACCCCCTCAACGATGAGGATCGCGCCCCCTGGCTGGAGCGGATCCGCGACGCCGCCTACAGTCTCGAGCAGAAGAACGAGACCGGCATCATCGTCTGTTCCGCCCTCAAGAAGAAGTACCGCGACCAGATCCGCGAAGGCAACGAGTCGGTCAGCTTCATCTTCCTCGATGGCAGCCAGCCGCTGATCCTCGAGCGGATGCGTGCCCGCAAGGGCCACTTCATGCGCGAAAGCATGGTACAAAGTCAGTTCGATACTCTGGAGCGCCCGGATGGCGAAGCCGGTGTATTCCACATCGATATCGACGGCACCTTCGAACAGGTGGTTGACCGCGCCGTCACAGCATTGGAGCAAGCCCAATGATTCATAAGGTAATTTCCGACGTCACTGCCCGCATCCGCGAGCGCAGTGCCGCCCGTCGTCAGGCCTTTATGGCCCGCATCCAGCGTCAGGCCGAGCAGGGCAAGACCCGCGCCGCACTGGCCTGCGGCAACCTGGCCCACGCCGTGGCCGCCTGCAGCAGTGACGAGAAGGGTCGCATCCTCGACATGACCCGTGCCAACGTCGGCATCGTCACCGCCTACAACGACATGCTGAGTGCCCATCAGCCCTATCAGGGCTATCCGGATATCATCAAGGGCGCGCTGGCCGAGCTGGGCCACAGTGCTCAGGTTGCCGGCGGCGTGCCCGCCATGTGCGACGGGGTGACTCAGGGTCAGCCGGGGATGGACATGTCCCTCTTCTCCCGCGATCTGATTGCTCAGGCAACCGCGCTGTCGCTCTCTCACAACACTTTCGATGCCACCCTGCTGCTTGGCATCTGCGACAAGATCGCTCCGGGCCAGATCATGGGGGCCCTCTCCCACGCTCACCTGCCGACTGCCTTCGTGCCGGCCGGCCCGATGGCGAGCGGTATCAGCAATGACGAGAAGGTGAAGGTTCGCCAGCAGTACGCCGCCGGTGAAGTGGGCCGCGACGCCCTGCTGCAGATGGAGTGCGGCGCCTACCACGCGGCGGGCACCTGCACCTTCTACGGTACCGCCAACACCAATCAGCTGGTGTTCGAGGCCATGGGCCTGATGCTGCCGGGCTCTGCCTTCGTCCACCCGCACAGCGAACTGCGCCATGCCCTGACCGTTGAGGCGGCACGCCGCATCAGCGCCATGATCCCAGGCTCCCCCGCCTATCGCCCGCTGAGCGAAGTGCTGGATGAGCGCTCGCTGGTCAACGGTCTGGTGGCCCTGCTCGCCTCCGGCGGCAGCACCAACCACAGCATCCATATGGTGGCGCTGGCTCGTGCCGCCGGTCTGGTTCTGACCTGGGATGACATCAGCGATCTCTCCGACGTGGTGCCGCTCTTGGTTCGCATGTACCCGAACGGCCCGGCCGACGTCAACGCCTTCGAACAGGCGGGCGGTGTGCCCGGTCTGATGCGCCGTCTGGCCGAAGAGGGGCTGATCCATATGGATGCCACCCCGGTCTTTGGCGAGATGCAGGATTACCTCAGCCGTCCGACTCTGGTCGACGGCCAGCTGGTATGGCAGCCGGTCGGTGAGAGCGGCGATGCGAGCGTGCTGTCGCCTTCCGGTAGCCGATTCCAGGCCACCGGCGGCACCAAGCTGCTGGCGGGCAATCTGGGCCGCGCCGTGGTCAAGGTCTCCGCCGTAGCTCCCGAGTATCGCGTCATCGAGGCGCCAGCGCGGGTCTTCTCCTCCCAGCATGCGGTAGAAGCGGCCTACAAGGCGGGCGATCTCAATCAGGACGCCGTGATTGTGGTGCGCCACAATGGCCCAGCCGCCAACGGCATGCCGGAGCTGCACAAGCTGATGCCGGTGCTCGGCAACCTGCAGAAGGCAGGCTACAAGGTGGCGCTGGTCACCGATGGCCGTCTCTCCGGTGCCTCCGGCAAGATCCCGGCCGCCATCCACGTCACCCCGGAAGCGCTGCACGGCGGGGCCATCGGCCTGCTGGCTGACGGCGACCTGCTGCGGGTTGACGCGGTAAACGGCAGCCTCGACTGCCTGACCGATTTGAGTGGCCGTACCCAGGCCGAGATTGACCTCACTCTGGAACAAGAGGGGTGGGGCCGTGAACTGTTCAGCGTGATGCGTCGCGCGGTATCGAGCGCCGAGTGTGGCGCCACCATCTTTGACTAAGGAAGAGCTATGCAGAACTGGAAAGTGACCCCGGCCGAGGTGTTTGCCGCCTCCCCGCTGGTACCCGTGATGGTTATCAACGAGCTGGATCAGGCCCTGCCGATGGCCAAGGCGCTGCTTGACGGCGGCATCTCTGTCTTCGAAATCACCCTGCGCACCCCGGTGGCGCTCGATGCCATCGCCCTCATCGCCAAGGCGATGCCGGATGCCATGGTCGGTGCCGGTACCGTGCTCAACTGCGAGCAGTTTGACGCAGCAGTTGCTGCCGGTGCCCGTTTCGTCATCTCCCCGGGGATGACGCCGGCCCTGCTGGCCCACGCCGCCAAGAGCACTGCACCGCTGATCCCGGGCGTTGCCACTCCTTCCGAGGTGATGCAGGCGCTGGAAGCGGGCTACGACCATCTGAAGTTCTTCCCGGCTGAAGCGAACGGCGGCACCAAGGCGCTCTCTGCCATTGCCGCGCCGTTGCCCCAGGTGAAGTTCTGCCCGACCGGCGGTATCGGCCCGAAAAACGTGGCCGACTATCTGGCACTCAAATGCGTGGCCACCGTCGGCGGCTCCTGGATGCTGCCGGCCGATGCGGTCAAGAGCGGCAACTGGGAAGAGGTGACCCGCCTCTCCCGCGAAGCGGTTGAATTGGTTAAACGCTAAGCGCAAGTCGTGTAGATAAATCGAACAGGCCACCCTCGGGTGGCCTGCTTCTTTTGGCCATTATGACGGCGGAAAAGCCATTTACAGGGTGCCGTCTGCTCCCTTATGGTCGTGGTCGGTTTCTTATCCGGCTGGCCGACATGTCCTTTCTCCATCGCTCCTGCCCGCAAGGGCACTTCACTCCGCTGCACAGCCATCCGCAGGCCCAGTATTGCTACATGCACGACGGTGGCGGCGTTATCACCGGCGGTGCTGCCAGCGAGCTGCTGGTTGCCGGCCAGCTCTGCTTTATTCCGGCGGGCTGGGAGCACGAATTTCGCGTGCTGCGCCACTCTCGCCTGTCGCTTG
This sequence comes from Aeromonas sp. SER, assembly GCF_038739615.1. Classification (NCBI taxonomy): domain Bacteria; kingdom Pseudomonadati; phylum Pseudomonadota; class Gammaproteobacteria; order Aeromonadales; family Aeromonadaceae; genus Aeromonas; species Aeromonas sp. SER. Next base: position 131,379 of record NZ_JBCGFC010000011.1, read on the forward strand.
TCTATACCGCCTCTTCCGTATCAGCCCCTTTTGGCCTGCGCCAGGTGACACCGCTGCTGGCCGGCCTCTTTGCCCGCCTCAGCGAGCTGGAGGAGGGGGCCGAGCGGGAGGCCTATCTGACGGTGATTGGCCACGAGTTGGCGCGAGCTGCCCCGCAAGCGGCCCAGCCTGCGCTGGCGGCCAACCTCGATCCGCGCCTGCTGCGGGTGCTGGAGCGCTTCTGTCAGGCTCCCTCCATCAACACCACGCTTGCCGAGCTGGCCATGGATTGCGGCGCTTCGCTGCGCACCCTCAACCGGCTTTGCCTTCAGCAGCTGGGCTGTACCTTCCGCCAGTGGCGCGAGCAGGTGGTGATGGGGCGGGCCCGCCAGTTGCAGTATCAGGGGTTCACATCGGCGCAGATTGCCGACCTGCTCGGTTACGAAGACCCCGCCGCCTTCTCCCGCGCGCTCCAGCGTTTCGCCCGGCGCGACTCAGCGTCGTGAACCTATGTCGGCATCCTGCTCGCTGCCGCTCAACAGGCAGGTCACCTCGTCGGTCTGGCAGATCTTGCCGTCGCGAAAGGTGAAGAGACCGCTCACCTTGCAGACCAGCGGGGCGTCATCGTGGCGGGTGGCTCGTACCACATGGGTCGAGTGCACCCTGTCCCCTTGCGCGATGGTGGCGACAAACTCGATGGTGGCTTCGGCCAGATGATCTCTGAGCGTCGCGATGTGCTGGCGAAAGGCGGCGTAGTCGAGCTGCTCGCCGTTCACCTGCTGGCAGTAATCCGGGGTGAACCACTGGTCGAGCTCGGCCAGGGTAAAGCGGGGATCGCAGACAACGCGCTGCAGGCAGGCTTGCAATCGTTCGGTGTTGTTCATCTTCTGCTCCTGACATGTGGCTGGAATGCCGGGCCAGCATAGAGCAGAGGATGGTGAGAAGCGGTGGCAGGATGCGCCATCATGACGGGCCAACGCGCCATGATGGCAAGGGATCAGCCGAGGCTTTCCCCCTCATAGAGGGTGAAGCCCATATCCTTGCGGCTCTCGGCTGGCGGTTTGCCGCCGAGGCGGGCGAGCAGCATGGTGGCCGCTTCGCGGCCGATCTCTTCGCGGGGGGTGACGATACTGGCCAGCTTGGGGGTCATGGCATGGCCGATGTCGAGGGCGTTGCTGCCGGCGATGGCAATCTGCTGCGGCACCGGGATCCAGCGGCTCTGGCACTGCAGCAGGGCGCCGACGGCCAGGTCATCGTTGGTGCAGAAGATGCCGTCGAGGTCGGGGTAGCGCGCCAGCGCCTGATCGAGCAGCTCGCCGCCGAGGGTAAAGGTGGACGATTGCTCGGTCAGCAGGTGCTGGCCGGTGAGGCCGAAGTCCTGCATCGCCTGATAGTAGCCCTCCATCCGCAGCTGGGTCCGCACGTCGAGACGGGCGCCGAGATAGACCACCTGACGTCGGCCCCGGCGCAGCATCTCTGATACCATGGCCCGGGCGGCCGCCTTGTGATCCATGCCGACCACCATGTCGATGGGGTCGGGGGGGAGATCCATGGTCTCCACCACCGGAATGCCGGCAGTGGCGATCATCTTGCGGGTGCGCTCGGTGTGGCGGCTGTCGGAGAGGATCAGGCCATCCACGTTGTAGGAGAGCAGCGAGGCGATCTGCTCCTCCTCCCGCTCCGGGCTGTAGCCGTAGTGGGCGAGCAGGGTCTGGTAACCCGCCGGCCGGGTCACCGCTTCGATGCCGTGGATCACCGCCGAGAAGACCTGGTTGGAGAGGGAGGGGATCAGGATCCCGATCGCACGACTGGTCGCATTGGAGAGAATGTCCGGCGCCCGGTTGGGGATATAGCCCAGCTCCTCCACCGCTGCGGCGATCCGTTCGCGGGTGCCCTCGGCCACGGTCTGCGGATCGCGCAGATAGCGGCTGACGGTCATCTTGGTGACCCCGGTCAGGTCGGCGATATCCTGCAGGGTGGGGCGGCGCTTGCGAGTGGGGCTCATGACGGTATCCAGGATGAATGTTACTTGTAACATTACCGTTTTTGGCGGCGAAAGTCAGCATATGAAACCGTAAAGAGGCAGATTTCCGATGGTAAAAGGCAAGCAGTTCGCACAGGTGCGTTTCACGCAGGATGAAGTGGAGGGGGAGCACTTCTCGGAGTGCCGTTTTATCGGCTGTGACTTCTCCTGGCTCGATCTTGGCGAGAGCCGCTTCGTCGATTGCAGCTTCTACGATCGGGAGAGCGAGCAGAGCAGTCTGATGCAGGGCTGCGATCTGCGTGAGGCGAGCTTTCTGCGCTGCGATCTCACCATGGTCGATTGCAGTCGCAGCCAGTGTCTGGGGCTGGAGTTGCGCGACTGTCAGGCGGTAGGCATCAACTTTGCCCATGCCAGTTTTGCCAACCGGATCACCGCCAAAAGCTACTTCTGCGAGGCGCACCTGACCGGCAACAACTTCAGCTATGCCAGTTTCGAAGGCTGCCTGCTGGAGAAGTGCGAGCTCAGTGGCAACCGCTGGCAGGGGGCCAACCTGTTCGGCGCCTCGCTGGCAGGGTCTGATCTCAGTGGTTCCGAGTTTGGCCAGATCGACTGGAGCAGCTTCAGCCTGCAGGGCTGCGACCTGCGCCAGTGCGATCTGCCGGGGCTGGATCTGCGCCGGATCGATCTGCAGGGGGTGATGATTAACGAGGATCAGCAGCAGACGTTGCTGGAGCAGGTCGGTTTGATCGTCTTCCCCTGAGCTGACTGAAAAATATGTAATTTTTCACCAAAGAGGGGAGGAGCCTCTTCCCCTTGAATGACAAAAGCCTGCGCAGGGCAGGCTTTTGGCTGATGTGGGCTGGTGCGCGGCGTTACGAGCGCTTGCCCAGCCATTTGGTCGGGTTGATGGCCTCGCCTTGATAGCGGATCTCGAAGTAGAGGCCGGGCCTGTCCTGTCCGCCGCTGTCGCCGACCAGCGCCACCGGTTCGCCCTGCTCCACATTCTGGCCCACCTGGCGCAGCAGCGACTGGTTGTGACCGTAGAGGCTCATGTAGCCGCTGCCGTGGTCGATCACCAGCAGCATACCGAAGCCGTCGAGCCAGTCGGCGTAGACCACCTGACCCGGGGCGACCGCCTTGACCTGAGTGCCTTCGCTGGCGCCGATCAGGGTGCCTTTCCACTTCAGTTCGGCGGTACGCGGCGAGCCGTAGGCGATGAGGATCGGCCCCTGTACCGGCCAGCGCAGGCTGCCGTTGGTCTTGAGCCCGGTGTAGTGGCCGGCGCTGCTGATGCCGGAACCGCGCTCCGGCTTGGTGCTGGCGACCTCCTGCTGGCTCGCCTGATCCTGACGCTGCTGCTCGGCACGGCGCTGTTCTGCCAGACGGCGCTGACGCTCCTGTTCCGCCTTCAGCTTGGCCAGCCGTTCCCGTTCGGCCCGTTCGCGGCGCTCCTGCTCTTCCCGTTTGCGACGCAGCTCTTCCAGTCGGGCCTTCAGCGCTTTCTCCGCCTTGACCAGTTGGGTCAGCTTCTGTTCGTCATCCTCGACCGACTGCTGCAGCTGGTTGCGCACCTTGGCCCGGCTCTGCTGGCTGGCCAGCAGGGTCTGGTGGTGCTCCTGCTGTTCACTCAGCAGGGCCTGCAGCTTGCTTTCGGTCTCTTTGGTGGCTTGCTGGTTTTTCGCCAGCTTGTCGCGGGTAGCACGCAGCGCCTCGATGGCTTCGATGCGCGCCTTGTTGAGGTAGTCGTAGTAGTCGAGGGAGCGGCTCAGTTTGGCCGGATCCTGCTGATTGAGCAGCAGTTTGAGGTAATCGTGACTGCCGGCGGTGAAGGCGCTTTCCGCCTGCTTGGCCAGCAGTTGCTTCTGATGTTTGGCTTGTTGCTCCAGCGCCAGCTTGTCTTTTTGCAGATTGGCCAGCTTCTGCTGGTTCTGCTTGAGCTGTTGCCTGGTCTCATCAAGCTTGGCGGCAGCGGCCGAGATGGCCTGCTCGTCAGCTTTGAGCTGGGCGTTGAGCTTGGCCAGCTCCTGCTTGCTGAGCTTGATGGTCTGCTGTTGTTCCTTGATCTGGGACTGCATGGCGCCCAGCTGCTGATTGGCGGCCAAAACCGGTTTGCTGGCGCCAAATGACAGGCAAAAAAACAGCGCGCCGGCCAACAGGCCGACGCGACTGGTTTTTGGTGAAATAACTTCGCATCCCCGCATGGGGAAGGATTATTTCAGAATCATCAGGGGCTTGCCAGTCATTTCCGGCGGCACCGGCAGACCCATCAGGGTCAGCATGGTGGGGGCCAGATCGGACAGTTTGCCACCCTCGGCAACCTCGGCTTTACGACCGAAGTAGATGAGCGGAACCGGCAGATTGGTGTGGGCTGTGTGAGCCTGACCAGTCTCTTCATCCATCATCTTCTCGGCGTTGCCGTGGTCGGCAGTGATCAGGCACTCGCCACCCACTTCGGCCAGCGCGTCGGTAACGCGACCGATGCAGTGGTCAACGGCTTCACAGGCTTTGACGGCGGCATCGAACACACCGGTGTGACCAACCATGTCGCCATTCGGGTAGTTACAGATGATGACGTCGTACTTGCCGCTCTTGATGGCTGCAACCAGCTTGTCGGTCAGCTCTTCGGAGCTCATCTCCGGCTGCAGGTCATAGGTAGCCACTTTCGGGCTGGCGACGATTTCGCGATCTTCGCCAGTGAAGCAGGCCTCTTCGCCACCGTTGAAGAAGAAAGTGACGTGAGCGTACTTCTCGGTTTCGGAGATGCGCAGCTGGGTTTTGCCCTGCTTGGCCAGCCACTCACCCAGGGTATTGACCAGAGCGGTCGGCGGGTAGGCACAGGCGGTTTTGATGTCGGCCGCGTATTCGGTCAGCATCACGAAGTTCAGTTTCGGCTGGGCAACACGGGCGAAGCCGGTGAAGTCGCTGTCAACGAAGGCACGGGTGATTTCACGGGCGCGGTCGGCACGGAAGTTCATGAAAATCAAAGCATCGCCGTCAACCATCGGGGCAGCTTCACCGATACGGGTGGCTTTGACGAACTCGTCGTTCTCGTCGCGAGCATAGGCGGCAGCCAGTGCTTCGGTGGCGCTTTCAGCGGTGAACTCGCCCTTGCCCTGGGTCATCAGGTCATAGGCTTGCTGCACGCGATCCCAGCGGTTGTCGCGGTCCATGGCGTAGTAACGGCCGATCATGGAGGCGAAACGGCCCTTGCCCAGCTTGGCAAACAGGGCGTCGAACAGCTCGATGGAGGACTGGGCGGAGCGCGGCGGTACGTCACGACCATCCAGGAAGGCGTGGAAGTAGATCTTCTCGGCGCCACGCTTGGCGGCCATCTCGATCATGCCCATGATGTGCTCTTCGTGGCTGTGTACGCCACCCGGAGACATCAGACCCATGATGTGAACGGCTTTACCGTTGCTCACGGCAGCATCAACAGCCTTGGCAATCTCCACGTTCTCGAAGAAGGGGCCGTCCTGAATGTCTTTGGAGATGCGGGTCAGCTCCTGATAGACGATACGACCGGCACCGATGTTGACGTGGCCCACTTCGGAGTTGCCCATCTGGCCATCCGGCAGACCGACATCCAGGCCGGAGCCGGAGATCAGGGTGCTGGTGTAATCACGGGCCAGACGATCGAGGTTGGGAGTCTTGGCGGCAGCGACGGCGTTGAACTCCTGCTTGGTGCTGTAGCCCCAACCGTCCATGATGACCAGAACCAAAGGTTTCTTAGCTGTTGACATAAGACTATGTCCTCTCGGATTGGAAAAAATGCGGGAAATGAAACTAGCGTAATATTACTACATCTGCCGAAATAGTCACCTGATAGCCAAGGGCGACCCCCTCGGCTCCGCACAGCGCCGTTTCAGGGGTGCAACATACCGAATCGTGATGGGAGCCTGCTCGCGCTTTCCCGCCAAGATGGCTGATCTTGGCTATTCCCCCATGTATACTCGGGCCCTTGTCTTGATCCCTGGATAGTAGAAGATGCAAGAGTATTTGGATTTCGCGGCTCGCAACCCGCTGCTGACCGCAGCCTGGTTCGGCCTGGCAGGCACTCTGGTTTACACCACTGTGCGTGCCCGTTTTTCTCCGGTAAAAACCGTCAACAACCACACCGCGACCCTGCTGATCAACCGTGAAAACGCCACCGTGGTGGATATTCGCAGTCAGGAAGAGTACGCCAAGGGCCATCTGGCCGGTGCCCAGCACCTGCCGCTCACCCAGATCCAGAGCAATAACCTGGGCCCGGTTGAAAAGCATAAAGATGCCCCCATCATAGTGGTATGCGAGTCGGGAATGACTGCGGGCGGCGCAGGTCGTCAACTGAGCAAGGCCGGATTCCAGCAGGTATATGTGCTCGGCGGTGGCATGGCCCAGTGGCGTGCAGAAAATCTGCCGGTCACCAAGAAGCGCTGATTAACGCTGATTCAAGCAGGGCCTGTGCCCACTTATCCATATAAAAGGAAGCAAACGAAATGGCTGACGAGATCAACAACCAGGAAGTACAACCGGAATTCCACATCCAGCGTGTCTACACCAAGGATGTCTCTTTCGAAGCGCCCAACACCCCGCACATCTTCCAGAAAGAGTGGCAGCCGGACGTCAAGCTGGACATGGACACCAAGACCAACATCCTGGCTGACAGCGTCTACGAAGTGGTGCTGACCCTGACCGTCACCTGCAAGCTGGAAACCGAAACTGCCTTCCTGTGCGAAGTTCAGCAAGCCGGTATCTTCACCATCGGCAACCTGCCGGAGCCGCAACTGGCTCACTGCCTGGCTGCCTTCTGCCCGAACATCCTGTTCCCGTATGCCCGCGAAGCCGTGGCCAACATGGTGAGCAAGGGTTCATTCCCGCAGCTGAACCTGGCACCGGTCAACTTCGATGCCCTGTTTGCCCAGCACATGGCGCAAGCTCAGGCCCAGCAGGCGACTGCGGAAGCCTGATAATGGCTGACCAGATCGCTATCTCGGTCCTGGGGGCGGGGTCTTACGGCTCCGCCCTTGCCATTTCTCTGGCGCGCAACGGTCATCCGACCCTGCTGTGGGGTCATGACCCTGCCCATCTCGCCGAGCTGGAACAGGATCGTTGCAACAAGGCATTTTTGCCGGATGTCCCTTTTCCTGCTGATCTGCAGCTGACTGCGGATCTGCAACGTGCGGTACAGGCTGCCCCCGTACTGCTGCTGGTTGTGCCGAGCCACGTATTCGGCCAGGTGCTGACTCAGGTAAAACCCTTCCTGCGCCCCGATACCCGTATCGCCTGGGCCACCAAGGGGCTGGAGCCTGACAGTGGCCGCCTGCTGCAGGATGTGGCCCGCGAGGTGTTGGGTGACGAGATGCCGCTGGCGGTCATCTCCGGCCCCACCTTCGCCAAGGAGCTGGCTGCCGGTATGCCGACCGCCATCTCGGTTGCCTCGACCCACGATGATTTCGCCGACGATCTCTCCCATCTGCTGCACTGTGGCCATTCGTTCCGGGTCTATACCAATCCGGACTTTGTCGGTCTGCAACTGGGTGGGGCGGTGAAGAACGTCATCGCCATCGGTGCCGGTCTCTCCGACGGGTTGGGTTTTGGCGCCAACGCCAGAACCGCGCTCATCACCCGGGGTTTGGTGGAGATGCAGCGTCTGGGTGCCGCCCTTGGAGCCGATGCCAAAACCTTTATGGGGATGGCCGGGCTCGGGGATCTGGTGCTCACCTGTACCGACAACCAGTCGCGCAACCGTCGCTTCGGACTGGCGCTCGGCGCCGGTAAAGATGTCGACACCGCCATGACCGAGATCGGTCAGGTGGTGGAAGGGTATCGCAACACCAACGAGGTGCATCTGCTGGCGGCGCGCTGCGGCGTCGAGATGCCCATCTGCGAACAGATCTTCAAGGTGCTCTATGAGGGGAAAAACCCGAAAGAGGCCGCCATCGCCCTGCTGTCGCGCGACAAGAAGGACGAGTAATCTGCCGATTGCCCATGCAAAAGGCCCCGCCGGATGGCGGGGCCTTTTCTTTGCAGCATGTTTTGCCACAAGGGCTGCAAATCAGTAGTAGGAGTGGTCGCCGCGCTGGTGCTCGGTGGCGTCTTTGACACCCTTGAGTTCGCCCGGGAATTTCTCCAGCAGCTGCTTCTCGATACCCTCTTTCAGGGTGTAATCGACCATGGAGCAGCCGTTGCAACCGCCGCCAAACTGCAGGATGGCGTAGCCATCTTCAGTCAGCTCGGTCAGGGTTACCTTGCCGCCGTGACCGGCCAGCATGGGGTTCACCTCGGAGATGAGGGTGTACTCGATGCGCTCGATCAGCGGGGCATCGTCGGCAACCTTGCGCATCTTGGCGTTCGGCGCCTTCAGGGTGAGCTGGGAGCCCATCTGATCGGTAACGAAGTCGATGGTGGCATCCACCAGGAAGGGGGCGCTCAGGGGATCGACCATGCAGTCGAAACCGCTGAAAGGCAGGTGCTGATCTTCCGGATCCACAGCATCGGGTGGGCAATACGATACGCCACACTCGGCATTCTGGGTTCCCGGATTGACCACAAACACCCGGATATTGGTGCCATCAGGCTGTTTTTCCAGCAGTTTACGGAAATGGGCCTGGGCGGCGTCGGAAATGCTGATCATCACTATCCTCATAAACCTGAGTGTACGACTAGGGTATTCATGATAACGCGGTTAGCAAGGCTTGGGTAGCATGCCGATGGCTACTTGAGATGCCTCTGGGTGCGGCAGATGGCCCAGACCTCCACCTTTGTGACCCCGCTCTCATGAAGCAGGCGGGTAAGCTGACCGGCGGTGGCGCCGGTGGTAACCACGTCATCTAACAGGGCGATATGGCGATAGTGGTGCGGCGCAATGTGAAATGCGCCGCGCAGATTGCGCCGTCTCTGCCCTGCGCTGAGCTTGGTCTGCTGTGGCGTCGCTCTGATCCTGCGCAGCAGCCGGTTATCGCAAGGAATTCCGGTTAGCTGGCTCAGGTGACTGGCGATCTCCTCCGCCTGGTTGAAGCCGCGCCACCACTGACGCCACCAGTGCAGAGGGACGGGAATAATCGCCTCTGGCAGGCCATCGCAATCGAGATGATCTGCCAGCAAGCGGGCCAACAGGGGGGCCAGCAGAATTTGCCCCGAATACTTCAGGCGCGGGATCAGGGCCGGGTAGGGCGGTTGATAGTCACCGATCACCTGGAGTCGCTCCCACGGCGGTGGCCTGCGCTGGCAGCGGCCGCATACTACCCCGGTCTGTATCTCTTCCGGCAGCGGCGCAGCGCAGAGTCGACAGCGCTGCTGTGGCTGATGCAGGGACTGCCGACACCAGCTGCATAGCAAAGGTTCCTCATCACAAGGCTGCCGACAGAGCAGGCAGCTCCCCTGCCAGTCGGCGTGGCTGCCGAACAGTGGACTTGCTTTGGCAAGCAGGCGCTTTAACATGCTGACCCCAAGAGCATGAACAGGGATCTTGAGTCTAGATGAGCGTATCGGTAGAGCAGTTTGGTCAGGGACCCGATCTGGTGCTGTTGCACGGATGGGGTATGAACGGCGCAGTGTGGCACGGCATCGCCCTGCAGCTGGCGGTACATTACCGGGTTCATCTGGTGGATCTGCCCGGCTTTGGTAACAGCCCGTTGGCCGAGGGGGTCGACTATACCCTGCCATGGCTGGCGGAGCAGGTCGCCACCGTGTTGCCAGAGAAGTGCCATCTGGTGGGGTGGTCACTCGGAGGTCTGGTGGCAAGCCGGCTGGCGCTGACTCATCCCGAGCGGCTGCACTCCCTTGTCACCGTGGCCAGCTCCCCCTGCTTTATGGCCCGCGATGAGTGGCCAGGGATTGCCCCCAAGGTACTGACCGGCTTCAACCAGATGCTGGCAGGGGATTTTCGCCAGACCATAGAGCGCTTTCTGGCGATCCAGGCGATGGGCAGCGAACATGCTCGGGATGATATCCGCCAGCTGCGCCACTGGCTTGCGGAACGACCTGCTCCCCAGTTCGCAGCACTGGAAGCGGGGCTCGGTTTGCTGGCTGATATTGATCTGCGCGATGACCTGGTATCCCTGGCGTTGCCCTGGCTGCGCATCTATGGTCGGCTGGATTCACTGGTGCCCAAAGCAGCCATTCCTCTGCTGGATGAACGCTATCCCGCTAGTCGAAGCGTCACCTTCAGCAAGGCCTCACATGCACCTTTTATTTCCCATCCTGACGAATTCATTGAAATCCTTCGAGATTTTGTTGGCTAAAAAATAGCCGCAAAGCTTCATTAATCCTCTGGTCTGGCGGATAATTAAGCTGTGATCAGAGGAGTAACGCCATGCGTATTGAATCCGCCTTTAACAGTGGCCTGCAGGGATTCCAGCGAGCCGAGCAGGTTGCCGATCGGGCATCCGGCCAGCTTGCCCGTCTCAACACGCCAAGCGGGGATCAGGTGCAAGTGCCGGACGAGCTCATAAACCTCAAGTCTGCCGAGCTGCAAGCCGGAGCCTCCGCCAAGGTGATGAAGACTGCCAGCGACATGATGGGAACCCTGATCGACATCCGGGTGTGAGATGAACATCAATGTCAGTCTACCCCCCCTTATTCCGACGCAGCTGCAACCTCAAGTGGAAGCGGCCCGGACGGATAATCGCCGGGCAGAACTGATCCCGCAGGCTCGCTCGAGCCAAGCCTCCGTTGCCGAATCTGAAGTCGGCTCCCAGAAAGAGAAATCCAAAGCCGGTCAGGCGACCAACACCAACCCTGCCGCCCAGAGCAGTCGGGAAGGCAATCAATCCACAGTGCAAAACCCCCTCGACCACCGTTTTGTCGAAGCGACGGGGGAGGATGGTCAGCGTAAGCAACAAGACCCGAATAATAAAGAGCAGGAACAGCAAAGGCGGCACGAGCAACAGGTTCAGGATCTGGCCGATCGGGATCAGGAGGTGCGCACCCATGAACAGGCGCACCACTCTGCCGGCGGTAGCTATGCGGGAATGCCGACCTACCAGTTTACTCAGGGGCCGGATGGCAAGCGCTATGCGACCGGCGGTGAAGTCCAGATAGACACCAGCGCAGTGCCCGGTGATGCTGCTGCCACCATCACCAAAATGCAGCAAATCCGTTCGGCAGCGCTGGCCCCTGCCGAGCCATCAGCTCAGGATCTGTCGGTTGCGCGCAGTGCCGCTGCCAGCGAAGCCAAAGCGCGCAAAGAGCTGATGGCCGAACGCAGCAATAGTACGGATGGGGTGCTGAGCGCTTACATGGACAAGCGCAATCAGGTGATTGCCAACCGCTATCAGCAGTCTGTGAGCCCGGCTGCAAACCAGTCACTTAGTCTGCGCATCTGACGCAGTGCCAGCAACTTTCGGCAGCACACCCCATTTTTGCAACTAACCTGAAGATCAGGCCCATCCTATTTTTACAGGAGCTGTCATGCATTTCGATGAAGTCAAACCGGAAGATTTCACTACCTTCTCCCGTGTACCGCCGGCCCATCTGCAGATGGAGCAATTTCTGATGCAGCTGGGTGGTGGTGGCACCGAGGGCACCAGTTTCAAGAAGAAAGTGATGCTTGCTGCAGGCTGGAGCCACACAGGGGTGGTCTCCTACGGCAAATACCCGCAGGAGGCCTGCAAGGCCTTCAACCGGCTGCGGGAGGTATTGGCAGCCCATCAGGAGGCTGACGCCATTCTGGCCGCACTGGCCCAATAACGCTGAGTAACAGTGACAAAAAAGCCCCTTGCGGGGCTTTTTGCATTTCTGGGGTGCTTATTTCTTCAGCTTGGAGAGGGCGGCCGCGAAGGCGTTGCCCATGGCACCCTCGGTCGGAGCACTCTGCCGGGGCGCCTGTTTCGGCTTGGTGTTACCGGAGTGGCGCGGCTCGGCCGGTTTGCGTGCCGGCTGGCCAGCCTTCTCGTCAAGGCGCATGGTCAGGTTGATCCGCTTGCGCGGCACGTCCACCTCCAGCACCTTCACTCGCACTATGTCACCCGCCTTGACCACCTCGCGGGGATCCTTTACGAAGCGGTCAGTGAGGGAAGATATGTGCACCAGGCCATCCTGATGGACGCCGATATCGACGAAGGCGCCAAAGTTGGTGACGTTGGTGACCACCCCCTCCAGCACCATCTCGGGCACCAGATCGCTGATTTTCTCCACCCCTTCCTTGAAGGTCGCGGTTTTGAACTCGGGGCGCGGGTCGCGGCCCGGCTTGTCCAGTTCGCCGATGATGTCGGTGACGGTGGGTACACCGAACTGCTCGTCGGTATAGTCGGCAGGCTTGAGGGTACGCAGCAGGCTGCTGTTACCGAGCAGGCTATCCACGGTCTGCTCCAGCCTGGCGAGGATCCGCTCTACCACAGGGTAGGATTCCGGGTGTACCGATGAGCCGTCCAGCGGGTTGCTGCCGCCACGAATACGCAGAAAGCCAGCACACTGCTCGAACGCCTTGGGGCCGAGCCGGCTCACTTTCAGTAGTTGCTGACGATTCTGGAAGGCGCCGTGTTCGTCGCGGTAGGCGACGATGTTCTGGGCCAGGGTCTGGGAGAGGCCGGAGACCCGGTTGAGCAGGGCGACCGAAGCGGTGTTCACATCTACCCCGACCGCGTTTACGCAATCCTCGACCACGGCATCGAGCCGGCGGGCCAGCTGGCTCTGGCCGACATCGTGCTGGTACTGACCCACACCTATGCTCTTGGGATCGATCTTGACCAGCTCGGCCAGCGGATCCTGCAGACGGCGGGCGATGGATACTGCACCGCGCAGGGAGACGTCGAGATCCGGGAACTCCAGAGAGGCGAGCTCGGAGGCGGAATAGACCGAGGCCCCCGCTTCGCTTACCACAATTTTCTGCGCCTTGGCGGTCGGATAGCGTTCGAACAGATCGCTCACCAGGCGGTCGGTCTCCCGAGAGGCAGTGCCGTTGCCAATGCTGATGAGTTCGACCTTGTGCTTCTGGCACAGCTCGCTCAGGGTCTTGAGGCTCTGGTCGAGCTGGCGTTTGGGTTCGAACGGATAGATAGTCGCGGTATCGACCAGCTTGCCGGTAGCATCGACCACGGCCACCTTGACGCCGGTACGGATGCCGGGATCCAGCCCCATGGTGCAACGCATGCCGGCCGGAGCCGCCATCAGCAGATCCTTGAGGTTCATGGCAAATACCTTGATCGCCTCGTCCTCTGCCGACTCGCGGATGCGACCGATCAGTTCGGTCTCCATCTGGAGCGATAGTTTGATCTTCCAGGTCCAGCTCACCACCCCTTGCAGCCACTTGTCGGCCGGGCGATTTTGCAGGTTGAGCTTGAGGTGATGGGCAATAATCCCCTCGCAAGGGCTGGCACCCTCATCGTCACCCGCGACCAGCGCCAGATTGAGCACACCCTCGTTGCGGCCCCGCAGCATGGCCAGCACCCGGTGTGAGGGGGCCTTGTGCAGCGGTTCGTCGTGCTCGAAGTAGTCTTTGAACTTGGCCCCTTCCTGCTCCTTGCCAGCCACCATGCGAGCGCGCAGGGTAGCGTTTTGCCACAGGTAGTCGCGCAGCTTCTCCAGCAGGTCGGCCTGCTCGGCAAAGCGCTCCATCAGGATGTAGCGGGCGCCATCGAGAGCCGTTTTGCTGTCGGTGATCCCCTGCTCGGCGTTGAGGAAGCGAACCGCCTCCTGTTCGGGCTCTTTCATCGGGTCGCTCAGCAGCAGGTCAGCCAGCGGTTCCAGCCCCGCCTCGATGGCCATCTGCCCCTTGGTGCGGCGTTTGGGTTTGTAGGGGAGATAGAGGTCTTCCAGCCGGGTCTTGCTGTCGGCTTCGTTCAGCTCGCGGGCCAGCTCGGGGGTCAGTTTGCCCTGCTCCTCGATGGAGCGCAGGATCACCTGGCGGCGATCTGCCAATTCGCGCAGGTAGCCGAGTCGGCTCTCCAGGGTACGCAGCTGGCTGTCGTCCAGACCGCCGGTCACCTCTTTGCGGTAACGGGCGATGAAGGGCACGGTCGCGCCTTCATCCAGCAGGCGTACAGCGGCTTCGACTTGTTGCGGGCGAGCATTGAGCTCGGCGGCGATCAGATGTTCGATAGTCTGTGTCATGGTTTCTGTTAAGAACCTCTGTGGTCGGGTCTGGCTCAATGGCGCCAAGTGCCAGCACTATAGGGCGCGCAGGAGGGGATGCCAACCACATGGCTGGCATCGGGGACGGGCTAGCGCGGGTAACTGATGTCGTTGACATACCAGCAGACGTCACCGACTGGCGTGCGCACGATGGCTTCGTCGCCGACCTCTTTCTTGAGCAGGGCGCGGGCCATGGGGGAGTCGATGGAGATGTAATCCTTGCGCTCGAAGATCTCGTCATAGCCGACGATGCGAAAGCGCTTGGTCTCGCCCTCGTCGTTCTCCACCTCGACCCAGGCACCGAAGAAGACCTTGCCCTCCTGAGCGGGGGCGTAATCGACAATCCCCAGCTCTTCCAGACACTTGCGCAGGTAACGGACCCTCCGGTCGATCTCCCGCAACCGCTTCTTGTTGTACTGGTAGTCGGCATTCTCGCTGCGATCACCGAGGCTGGCCGCCCAAGCTACCTTGCGGGTGGTCTCGGGTCGCTCCTGACGCCACAGGAAATCGAGCTCTTCCTTCAGTTTGTTGTAACCTTCGCGGGTGATCAGCTTTGTCTTCATGATGATCTCTGACCTGGTCTGATAGAGAGGTGGTGCTAACTGCACGGGAATATTAGCTTTTGTCCCTCTGCTGTCGAGTGAAATCATGGTCTCCGGGTGGCTGCGACAAGATATGGCCAATACGATTTTCGTTCGATTGACTTCCGCTTCCGCAATCATCAAGCAATAACCGGTAACATATTTATGCTTTGCTCCCGCAGTGCCCCGCCCTAGTATTGGAGGCAGATTAAGGCGACGAGGCAATCCAATGAGTCAGCAGCAATACAAGGTCCTGGTGGTGGACGACGATCTGAAATTACGCTCCCTGCTGGAGCGCTACCTCACCGAACAGGGGTTCGTGGTGCGTGGCGTTGCCAACGGCGAGCAGGCCGATCGTCTGCTGACCCGTGAAAACTTCAGCCTGATGGTGCTCGACCTGATGCTGCCCGGCGAGGATGGTCTCTCCATCTGCCGCCGTTTGCGCGAGGGGGGCAACCAGATCCCTGTGTTGATGCTGACTGCCAAGGGGGATGATGTCGATCGCATCGTCGGGCTCGAGATGGGGGCGGATGACTACCTGCCCAAGCCGTTCAATCCGCGCGAGCTGCTGGCCCGGATCCGTGCTGTGCTGCGCCGTCATACCGTCGAGTTGCCCGGTGCTCCCTCCGCCGCCGAGAAGGTGGTCAACTTCGGGGTCTATCAGCTCAATCTCGCGACCCGCGAGCTGAGCCGCGATGGTGAGCCGATGGCGCTGACCAGCGGTGAATTTGCCGTGCTCAAGGTGCTGGTGAGCCACCCGCGCGAGCCGCTCTCCCGCGACAAGCTGATGAATCTGGCCCGGGGTCGCGAATACACAGCCACCGAGCGCAGCATCGACGTGCAGGTGTCGCGCCTGCGCCGTCTGCTGGAGCAGGATCCGACCCAGCCGCGTTATCTGCAGACTGTCTGGGGTCTGGGCTACGTCTTTGTGCCTGATGGTGAAAGAGCATGAAAAAAGTCGGGAGCATGTTTTCACGCATGCTCTGGTTTTTGGCGGCCGTGCTGATCGTCTATCAAGCAGTCTCCTACGTTACCTTCTACAACTATCTGCTGGCCCCGACGGTCAAGCAGATCAGTCACCTGCTTGCCAATCAGGTCAAACTCATCTTTCCGGTCGAGAGCAATCAGCTGGCGCTGAGCGATGACGCCGAGGCGCTGGTCTATGTGGCGACCGGCAGCGATATCTACACCCAGAGCGAAGCGGAGCAGCATGGACTTAACGATTCCAAGCCCTATGCCTATCTGGAGGAGAACATCAGTCGCGAGCTTGGTGGCAAGACCAAGGTGCGGGTCGAGATCCAGGATCACTACATCATCTGGATCCAGCCTCCCCAGGCCAACAAAACCTGGGTCCGAATCCGGCTGACCGAGATTGAAGATGACGATATCGAGCCGCTTATCCTCTATATGAGCGTGCTGCTGGTGATCACCCTCTTTGCCGCCTGGCGTTTTGCCCGTCAGCTGGTTCGCCCGCTGGAGGATCTGGAGGAGGGAGCCGTTGCGGTGGCCAAAGGGGAGTTCCCCGAGGCGCTGGGCGAGCAGGGGTCCCGTGAAGTTCGCCGTCTGACCCGTACCTTCAACCATATGTCGCACTCCATCAAGAGCCTGATAGAGGAGCGCAATATGATGATGGCGGGGGTGTCCCACGATCTGCGCACCCCGCTGACCCGGATTCGTCTTGCGACCGAGATGATGTCGTCGGGCGACGAGTACCTCAAGGAGAGCATCAACTCCGATATCGATGAATCGAATGCCATCATCGATCAGTTCATCGACTACATCCGTCCCGATGAAGGGCAGCAGTTTTCACCGGCCGATTTGACTCAGCTGGTACACGACACTTTGTTGATGCACACCGAGCAGGGGCTCGAAGTTGACCTCGCCCTGCCGAAGGATGCGGTGCGAGTCGTCTGCAACCCGATCAGTATGCGGCGGGTGCTGACCAATCTGGCAGGCAACTCGCTACGCTATGGGGCAGGCAGCCTGCATGCCGAGCTGAAAGACGATGGTCACTGGGTTCGCCTGCGCTTGTCCGATGATGGCCCGGGTATCCCGGAGCAGGACTACACCCGGGTACTCAAGCCCTTTACTCAGGGGAATGTGGCTCGCACCGTGGGAGGGAGCGGCTTGGGACTGGCCATCGTAGCCAAGATCATGGCCCAGCATCACGGCACCATCAGGTTGGGACGATCCGAGCTGGGTGGCTTGCTGGTCGAGCTGCGGTTACCCAAGAACCAGCCGCAGGAGTGGATGGATTGAGAGAAGGGGCGTATCGAGAGATACGCCCCTTCTGCTTGGTCAGGCTTGTGGCTTGGCGGTATTGCGATAGCGCTTGCCATATTTCAGCTGCTGGATAAGCAGGGCCGCGACGATGAGGGCCAGCCCGATAGGGGTGGCGGGGTGAATGGTTTCGCCGATCAGCAGGTTGAGCAGCACCAGCGAGGCAAACGGCGAGATGAAGATAAGGTTGCTGATGGGGGCGGTGTTGGTGGCGTGGCGCAGCGCCATCAACCAGAGCACGAAACCGAAACCCATCTCGAACAGACCTACATAGATGGCGCCTGCCCATCCCTGCCAGGCGGTCATGGCAAAATCGGAAAGCAGCCAGGTCGCGGCGACGATAAAGGGCAGGCTGATGATGAAGCCAAGCAGCAAGCTGACAACGGGATCCCCCTGATTGCGGGTATTGAGGATCCAGTAGCTGGCCCAGATCAGAGTCGACACCAGTGCCAGCGTTACGCCGAGCGGGCTGTCGAACTGCAGGCCGAATATATCCCCCTTGGTGGCGATCACCAGCGCGCCAAAGTAGCCAAGCACGATGGCGACGCCATCGCGACGACGCAGTTTCTGACCGAGGAAGGGAACGGCCAGCAGACTGAGGGTGATGGCCCAGGTGTAGTTGAGGGTCTGCGCCTGCTGGGCAGGCAGCAGGTCATAGGCCTTGAACAGCAGCAGGTAATAGAGGAAGGGATTGAGTACACCCAGCGCCAGATAGTAAAGCGGGCGTGCCTTGATGTAGCTGCCCAGCAGACCCAGTTTACCCTGCTTAGCCACGATGGCTGTCAGCGTCAGGGTCGAGGTAAACGCCGCGACCAGCAGTAGTTGCACCGGTTCAAAGTAGGTGAGCGATATCTTGAAGGCACTGGCGACCGTCGACCAGAGCGCAACGGCACAGAGGCCATATTGATAGGCTTTCTTTTGATCTTTGAGCATGTGGGAGTCGTTCCATTGACGAAGGCGGAGCCCAGTCTATCAGCCTGCTTGCCGGCTTGTCGTCAGTGCTACCGACAGGGGAGCAGAGGCGGTGAGTGCGAGATCCATCTGTCACATAAAATTGCGCACAATCTGTTCGCCTTCACTTGCGCAAATTTGAAAAATCCGTATAATCCCCTCCGCTTGCCCATGAGGCCAGCCAGACGATATGTCTGCTTGCTGAGTATCCCCTTTGTGGGAACCAGCCATACAGTCTCCCCGATATGGGGAGAAACGTGAAAAATCACACCTCTGGCGGGAGTAATCTCGGTCGGGCGGTGTTGATTTATGTTCTTTTATCTATTGGAGCTCTGTCAATGCAGAACCAAAGAATCCGTATCCGCCTGAAGGCTTTTGATCATCGTCTGATTGATCAGTCCACTGCGGAAATCGTTGAAACTGCTAAGCGCACTGGCGCGCAGGTTCGCGGTCCTATCCCGCTGCCGACTCGCAAAGAGCGTTTCACCGTTCTGATCTCCCCGCACGTCAACAAAGACGCGCGTGATCAGTACGAGATCCGCACTCACAAGCGTCTGGTAGACATCGTTGAGCCGACTGACAAGACCGTAGACGCCCTGATGCGTCTGGATCTGGCAGCTGGTGTAGACGTCCAGATCAGCCTGGGTTAATTACGGAAAGAGGTTGATAACAATGACAATCGGTCTTGTAGGTCGCAAAGTGGGTATGACTCGCATCTTCACTGAAGATGGCGTTTCTATCCCGGTGACTGTTATCGAAGTTGAAGCTAACCGTGTAACTCAGGTCAAATCTGTAGAAACCGACGGCTACAACGCTATTCAGGTTACCACTGGCTCCAAGAAAGCTAGCCGCGTAACCAAGCCGGAAGCTGGCCACTTCGCCAAAGCTGGTGTAGAAGCCGGTCGCGGTCTGTGGGAATTCCGCCTGAACAACGGTGAAACTTTCACTGTTGGTAGCGAGCTGAAAGTAGATCTTCTCGCTGACGTTAAGCTGGTAGACGTTACCGGCACATCCAAGGGTAAAGGTTTTGCCGGTACTGTTAAGCGCTGGAACTTCCGTACCCAGGATATGACCCACGGTAACTCTCTGTCCCACCGTGTACCTGGCTCCATCGGTCAAAACCAGACCCCGGGCCGTGTATTCAAGGGCAAAAAGATGGCTGGTCACATGGGTGCTGAGCGTGTAACGACTCAGAACCTGGAACTGGTTCGTGTTGACGCTGAACGCAACCTGCTGCTCATCAAAGGTGCAGTACCGGGTGCAACCAACGGCAACGTGATCGTTAAACCTGCCGTCAAAGCGTAACGTCTGAGGAGATAGTAATGGAATTGGTAATGAAAGACGCCAAGAGCGCTCTTGAAGTTTCCGAGACTACCTTCGGGCGCGAATTCAACGAAGCTCTGGTTCACCAGGTTGTCGTTGCTTATGCCGCTGGTGCCCGTCAGGGTACTCGTGCGCAGCTGACTCGCTCTGAAGTGTCTGGTGGCGGCAAAAAGCCGTGGCGTCAGAAGGGTACTGGTCGTGCCCGTGCTGGCTCCATCCGTTCGCCCATTTGGCGTTCCGGTGGTGTGACTTTTGCTGCTAAGCCGCAAGATCACAGCCAGAAAGTAAACAAGAAGATGTACCGCGGCGCTATCCGTAGCATCCTGTCCGAGCTGGTACGTCAAGAGCGCCTGATCGTTGTTGAGAAGTTCGGCATCGAAGCTCCGAAGACCAAAGAACTGATCGCCAAGCTGAAAGAAATGGAACTGACTGACGTTCTGATCGTGACTGCTGAAGTCGATGAGAACCTGTTCCTGGCTGCTCGCAACCTGTACAAAGTTGACGTGCGTGACGTTGCCGGTATCGACCCGGTCAGCCTGATCGCTTTCGACAAGGTTCTGATGACTGCTGACGCAGTTAAGCAAATCGAGGAGATGCTGGCATGATCCGTGAAGAGCGTCTGCTGAAAGTTCTGAAGGCTCCGCACATCTCTGAAAAGAGCACCATGGTTGCAGAAAAGCAGAACACTATCGTGTTCAAAGTTGCTGTTGATGCCACCAAGGCGGAAGTCAAAGCTGCAGTTGCGAAACTGTTCGAGGTCGAAGTTGAGACCGTCCGTACCCTGAACATGAAGGGTAAGACCAAGCGCGCAGGTGCACGCGTAGGCCGTCGTTCCGATTGGAAAAAGGCTTATGTGACCCTGAAAGCTGGTCAGGACATCGACTTCATGGGCGCAGCCGAGTAAGAGGAGTTCTGAAAAATGGCAATCGTTAAGTGCAAGCCTACTTCTCCGGGCCGCCGCCACGTCGTCAAGATCGTCAACCAGGAACTGTACAAGGGTAAGCCCTTTGCAGCTCTGCTGGACAAGAAAGACAAAACCGGTGGTCGTAACAACAACGGCCGCATCACCACTCGCCACATCGGCGGTGGTCACAAGCAGCACTACCGTCTGATCGACTTCAAGCGCGACAAAGACGGTATCCCGGCTAAAGTTGAGCGCCTGGAATACGATCCGAACCGTACCGCAAACATCGCCCTGGTGCTGTATGCAGACGGGGAGCGTCGTTACATCCTGGCTCCGAAAGGCCTGAAAGCTGGTGATGCAATCGCTTCTGGTGCTGATGCCGCAATCAAGGTAGGTAACACCCTGCCGATGCGCAACATCCCGGTCGGTTCTACCGTTCACGCTGTTGAGATGAAGCCTGGTAAAGGTGCCCAGCTGGCTCGTTCCGCTGGTACTTTCATCCAGATCCTGGCTCGTGAAGGTAACTATGTAACTCTGCGTCTGCGTTCCGGCGAAGTACGTAAAGTTCTGGCCGAGTGCCGCGCTACCATCGGCGAAGTCGGTAACTCCGAGCACATGCTGCGTCAACTGGGTAAAGCCGGTGCAAACCGCTGGCGTGGTATTCGTCCGACCGTTCGCGGTATGGCGATGAACCCGGTTGACCACCCGCACGGTGGTGGTGAGGGTCGTAACAAGGGCATGCAGCCTGTGTCCCCATGGGGCCAGAAGGCTAAAGGCTTCAAGACCCGTAAGAACAAGCGTACCGACAAGTACATCGTACGTCGTCGTAACAAGTAATTGTTAACATAGAGGAATCACCATGCCACGTTCTCTCAAGAAGGGTCCATTTATCGACCTGCACTTGCTGAAGAAGGTAGAGAAAGCGGTGGAAAGCGGGGATAAAAAGCCGGTTAAAACCTGGTCCCGTCGTTCAATGATCATCCCGAACATGATCGGTTTGACCATCGCTGTCCATAATGGTCGTCAGCACGTTCCGGTTTTCGTTACCGAAGAAATGATCGGTCACAAACTGGGTGAATTCGCACCGACTCGTACTTATCGCGGCCATGCTGCTGATAAGAAGGCTAAGAAGCGCTAAGGGATAAATGATGGAAGCTATCGCTAAACACCGTTATGCCCGTACTTCTGCCCAGAAAGCTCGTCTGGTAGCCGATCAAGTACGTGGTCTGTCCGTAGACAAGGCTCTGAACATCCTGACCTTCAGCCCGAAAAAGGCTGCTGTTCTGGTGAAGAAAGTGCTGGAATCTGCCATTGCAAACGCTGAGCACAACGAAGGCGCCGACATCGACGCCCTGCGTGTTGCTACTATCATGGTCGACGAAGGTCCCTCCATGAAGCGCATCCGTCCTCGTGCCAAAGGTCGCGCGGATCGTATCCTCAAGCGTACCGCTCACATCACCGTAGTGGTATCCGACGCTAAGGCTGGGAGATAAGCAATGGGTCAGAAAGTACATCCTAATGGCATTCGCCTGGGTATTACCAAGCCTTGGAATTCTACCTGGTTCGCGAACACCAAAGACTTCGCTGACAACCTGTACAGCGATTTTCAAGTACGCCAGTTCCTGACCAAGGAACTGAAAAACGCGTCCTTGTCCAAGATCACCATCGAGCGTCCGGCCAAGAGCATCCGTGTGACCATTCACACCGCTCGTCCGGGTGTTGTGATCGGTAAGAAAGGCGAAGACGTTGAGAAGCTGCGCAAAGCTGTAGCCACTATTGCTGGCGTGCCTGCTCAGATCAACATTTCCGAAGTCCGCAAGCCGGAGCTGGATGGCAAACTGGTTGCCGACAGCATCACTTCCCAGCTGGAGCGTCGTGTAATGTTCCGTCGTGCTATGAAGCGCGCCGTACAGAACGCAATGCGCCTGGGTGCCAAGGGCATCAAAGTGGAAGTTTCCGGTCGTCTGGGCGGCGCTGAAATCGCGCGTACCGAATGGTACCGTGAAGGTCGTGTGCCGTTGCACACCCTGCGTGCCGACATCGACTACGCAACTTCTGAAGCCCACACCACTTACGGTGTGATCGGCGTTAAAGTTTGGATCTTCAAGGGCGAAGTTCTGGGCGGTCTGGCTGCTGTCAACGCTGCCGCTGCTCAAGAGCAAGCTCCTGCGAAGCCCAAGCGTGACAACAAGCGCCGCGCTGCCAAGTAAGGAGATTCGGTAAATGTTGCAACCAAAGCGTACTAAATTCCGCAAGACCCACAAAGGTCGTAACCGCGGTCTGGCCACCTCTGGTAACGAAGTATCCTTCGGTACCTTTGGCCTGAAGGCGACATCTCGTGGTCAGCTGACTGCTCGTCAAATCGAAGCAGCCCGTCGTGCCATGACCCGTCACGTTAAGCGTCAGGGTAAGATCTGGATCCGTGTGTTCCCGGACAAGCCGATTACCGAAAAGCCCCTCGAAGTTCGTATGGGTAAAGGTAAGGGTAACGTGGAATACTGGGTTTGCCCGATCCAGCCTGGCAAGGTTCTGTACGAGATGGACGGTGTACCTGAGGCTCTGGCGCGTGAAGCGTTCGCCCTGGCCGCAGCCAAGCTGTCTGTTCAGACCACTTTCGTAATTAAGACGGTGATGTGATGAAAGCCCAAGATCTGCGTCAAAAGAGCGTCGAAGAACTGAACCAGGAGCTGCTGGGCCTGCTGCGTGAGCAATTCAACATGCGCATGCAAGCTTCCACCGGCCAACTGGCTCAGACTCACACTCTGAAACAAGTGCGTCGTGACGTCGCACGTATCAAGACTGTACTGACTGAGAAGGCAGGTGCGTAATGACTGACAAAATCCGTACTCTGCAGGGTCGTGTAATCAGCGACAAGATGGACAAGTCCATCACTGTTGCCATCGAGCGCAAGGTAAAGCACCCGATCTACGGTAAGATCATCAAGCGCACTACCAAGCTGCACGTACATGATGAAAACAACGAGTGCAAAGCTGGTGACCTCGTGGAAATCCGCGAATGCCGCCCGCTGTCCAAGACCAAGTCCTGGACCTTGGTTGCCGTTGTAGAAAAGGCCTAATCGGTACTTTTTAGCCCAAACGGCCCCTTTCAGGGGCCGTTTGTTTTTTAGGCTACCTTTTCTAAAAATCCTGTGTTATAGTTTCGCGCCTTTTGAAGGCAGCCAGATCCCGAAAGGGATAAGAAGTAAACAAAGCGGAGCACTAAGATGATCCAGATGCAAAGTATGCTGGGTGTTGCCGACAACTCCGGCGCTCGCAGTGTAATGTGTATTAAGGTTCTGGGTGGTTCGCACCGCCGTTACGCCGGCATCGGCGACATCATCAAAGTTTCCATCAAGGAAGCTATTCCTCGCGGTAAAGTGAAGAAAGGTGATGTGTATAACGCGGTGGTCGTACGCACCCGTAAAGGCGTTCGTCGTCCGGACGGCTCAGTCATCCGTTTCGACAACAATGCGGCTGTGTTGCTTAACAACAACCAACAGCCGATCGGTACTCGTATTTTTGGCCCGGTGACCCGTGAACTGCGTAATGAGAAGTTCATGAAGATTGTGTCCCTGGCACCCGAAGTACTGTAAGGAGTCGAACGATGGCAGCTAAAATCCGTCGCGAAGACGAAGTGATTGTTCTTACCGGCAAAGACAAGGGCAAGCGTGGCAAAGTCACTCAAGTTCTGATTGCTAAAGGTAAGGTAATCGTGGAAGGCATCAACCAGGTGAAGAAACACCAGAAGCCGGTACCCGCACTGGGTCAGGCTGGCGGTATCGTCACCAAAGAAGCCCCCATCGATGTATCTAACGTAGCGCTGTTCAACTCTGCCACTGGCAAAGCTGACCGCGTTGGTTTCCGGATTGAAGACGGCAAAAAAGTTCGTTTCTTCAAATCCACCGGCGAACTTGTGAAGTAATTGGAGTTTAACGATGGCGAAACTGCATGATTACTACAAATCCGATGTAGTAAGTGAACTGACCAAGCAGTTCGGTTACAAGACTATCATGCAAGTCCCTCGGATCGAGAAAATCACCCTGAACATGGGTGTTGGTGAAGCGATCTCTGACAAGAAATTGCTGGAAAATGCTGCTGCCGATATGGCTGCCATTTCCGGTCAGAAGCCGCTGATCACCAAAGCTCGCAAATCTGTTGCGGGCTTCAAGATTCGTGAAGGCTACCCGATAGGTTGTAAAGTAACCCTGCGTGGCGAGCGTATGTGGGAGTTCCTGGAACGGCTGATCTGCATCTCCGTACCGCGTATCCGTGACTTCCGTGGCCTGAACGCTAAAGCGTTCGACGGTCGTGGTAACTACTCCATGGGCGTGCGTGAGCAGATCATCTTCCCGGAAATCGACTATGACAAAGTCGATCGCGTCCGTGGTCTGGATATCACCATCACCACTTCCGCGAATACCGATGAAGAAGGCCGTGCTCTGCTGGCTGCCTTTAACTTCCCATTCCGCAAGTAAGGTTAGGGTTATGGCTAAAACATCCATGAAAGCGCGCGAAGCAAAGCGTGCCAAGCTGGTAGCCAAGTACGCAACCAAGCGTGCCGAGCTCAAAGCTATCATCGTTGATATGAACGCTTCTGAAGAAGCGCGTTGGGATGCTGTTCTGCAACTGCAACAGCTGCCCCGTGATTCCAGTCCGTCCCGTCAGCGTAACCGTTGCAACATTACTGGTCGTCCGCACGGTTTCCTGCGCAAGTTTGGCCTGTCTCGCATCAAGGTGCGTGAGCATGCCATGAAGGGCGAAATTCCGGGCCTGAAAAAGGCCTCTTGGTAAAGAATCTCGGGAGTTAGACTATGAGCATGCAAGATCCGATCGCGGATATGCTGACCCGCATCCGTAACGGTCAGGCGGCGAGCAAAGTTGCGGTTTCCATGCCTTCTTCCAAGCTGAAAGTGGCTATTGCCAAAGTGCTGAAAGAAGAAGGTTACATCGCTGGCTACACCGTAGCTGGTGACGTGAAGCCGGAACTGGAAATTGAACTGAAATATTTCCAGGGCAAGCCGGTTGTAGAACTGATCCAACGCGTGAGCCGTCCCGGCCTGCGTATTTACAAGCGCACTACTGATCTGCCGAAAGTTATGGGCGGTCTCGGTGTTGCTATCGTGTCCACGTCTAAAGGTGTGATGACCGACCGTGCTGCTCGCAAAGCAAGCATGGGTGGTGAGATCATCTGCTACGTCGCTTAATAGGAGGTCGGAAATGTCTCGCGTTGCTAAGGCACCCG
Organism: Aeromonas sp. SER; assembly: GCF_038739615.1. NCBI lineage: Bacteria > Pseudomonadati > Pseudomonadota > Gammaproteobacteria > Aeromonadales > Aeromonadaceae > Aeromonas > Aeromonas sp. SER. Next base: position 156,673 of record NZ_JBCGFC010000011.1, read on the forward strand.
TCACTATTCCTGCTGGCGTAGAAGTGACTCTGAACGGTCAGGAACTGTCCATCAAAGGTGGTAAAGGTTCTCTGGTTCGTTCTATTCACGCCGGTGTAGAAGTGACCAAAGAAGACAATGTACTGAAGTTCGCCCCGCGCGACGGCATCGCTGGTGCTGACGCTCAGGCCGGTACTGCCCGTGCATTGGTCAACAACATGGTAATCGGTGTTACCCAAGGCTTCGAGCGCAAGCTGCAGCTGGTTGGTGTAGGTTACAAAGCCTCCATCAAGGGCAATGCTGTCGCTCTGGCTCTGGGCTTCTCTCACCCGGTAGAGCATGAGCTGCCGGCTGGTGTAACCGCTGAGTGCCCGTCCCAGACCGAAATCGTTCTGCGTGGCGTTGACAAGCAGCTGGTTGGCCAAGTCGCCGCCGATATCCGTGCTTACCGCGCTCCGGAGCCCTACAAGGGCAAGGGTGTACGCTATGCCAACGAGCAAGTGCGTACTAAAGAAGCTAAGAAGAAGTAAGGTAACACTATGGACAAGAAAGCAGCTCGTCTCCGTCGTGCTACTCGTGCTCGGAAAAAGATGCAGGAACTGGGAGCTACCCGTCTGGTTGTTCACCGTACCCCGCGTCATATCTATGCGCAGGTTATTGCAGCCAACGGTTCCGAAGTTCTGGCCTCTGCTTCCACAGTAGAGAAAGCCATCAGTGAAGCTCTGAAATACACCGGTAACGCAGATGCTGCTACCGCTGTAGGTAAAGCTATCGCTGAGCGTGCTATTGCCAAAGGCGTTCAGAACGTATCTTTCGATCGTTCCGGTTTCAAGTATCACGGCCGTATCGCTGCTCTGGCAGCTGCTGCACGTGACGCTGGTCTTCAGTTCTAAGCTAGGAGTCGAAGATGGCTAAAGTCGAATCTCAAGCCGGCGAACTGCAAGAAAAGCTGATTGCAGTAAACCGTGTTTCGAAAACTGTTAAAGGTGGTCGTATCATGTCCTTCACCGCGTTGACCGTGGTGGGTGATGGTAACGGCCGTGTAGGTTACGGTTACGGTAAAGCCCGTGAAGTTCCGGCTGCTATTCAAAAAGCAATGGAACAGGCCAAGCGTAACCTGAACAAGGTTGAGCTGAACAACGGCACCCTGCACCACCCGGTGAAAGGTGTTCACTCCGGTTCCACCGTGTTCATGAAGCCGGCCTCTCAAGGTACTGGTATCATCGCAGGCGGCGCTATGCGTGCTGTTCTGGAAGTTGCTGGTATCCACAACGTGCTGGCTAAAACCTACGGTTCCACCAACCCAATCAACGTTGTTCGCGCAACTGTAGACGCTCTGGTTCACGGTCAATCACCGGAACAGATCGCTGCCAAGCGTGGTCTGCGCGTTGAAGAAATTCTGGGGTAATGCGACATGGCTAACACTGTAAAAGTAACTCAAACTCGCAGCTCTATCGGCCGTCTGCCCAAGCACAAGGCGACTCTGCGTGGTCTGGGTCTGCGTCGCATTGGTCACACCGTTGAGCTGGAAGATACTCCCTGCGTACGCGGTATGATCAACCAGGTTTATTACATGGTTAAGGTGGAGGGCTAAGCATGCGTCTGAACACTCTGTCTCCGGCCGCTGGTTCCAAGCCTGAAAAACATCGTCGTGGCCGTGGTATCGGCTCCGGCCTGGGCAAGACTGGTGGTCGTGGTGTTAAAGGCCAAACCTCTCGTTCCGGTGGCGGCAAAGTTCGCAACGGTTTCGAAGGCGGCCAGATGCCTTTGAAAATCCGTCTGCCGAAGTTCGGTTTCTTCTCTCGCAAATCTTTGGTTTCTGCCGAAGTGCGCCTGAACGAAATCGCCCTGGTAGAAGGTGATGTGGTCGACGTGAGCACTCTGAAGCAAGCCGGTGTTATTACTAAAAACATCGTGTTCGCTAAAGTTGTTCTGTCTGGCAACATTGACCGTGCTGTGACCGTTCGTGGTCTGTCCGTCACCAAAGGTGCACGCGCAGCCATCGAGGCCGCTGGCGGTAAAATCGAGGAATAATCAGTACAATGGCTAAGAAACCAGGATTGGATGTTAAAGCACAGGGTGGTCTGAGTGAACTGAAGAGCCGTCTGCTCTTCGTTCTCGGGGCGATTATCGTTTTCCGTGCAGGCTCTTATGTGCCGATTCCTGGTATTGACGCCGCCGTACTGGCCGAGTTGTTCCAGCAACAGAAGGGCACCATCATTGAGATGTTCAACATGTTCAGTGGTGGTGCACTCTCGCGTGCTTCTATTCTTGCGTTGGGGATCATGCCGTACATTTCGGCGTCGATCATTATCCAGCTGCTGACTGTGGTTCATCCCGCTCTTGCTGAACTCAAGAAAGAGGGTGAATCCGGCCGTCGCAAGATTAGCCAATATACCCGTTGGGGCACGCTGGTTTTGGGAACTTTCCAGGCCATTGGTATTGCAACCGGTCTGCCGAATATGATGCATGGACTCGTGACTAATCCGGGTCTTGGCTTCTATTTCACAGCGGTTGTGAGTCTGGTCACCGGTACCATGTTCTTGATGTGGTTGGGGGAGCAGATTACCGAGCGTGGGATTGGTAATGGTATCTCGTTGATTATTTTCACAGGTATCGTTGCTGGTCTGCCGCATGCCATTGGCGCTACGGCCGAACAGGCACGTCAAGGGGAATTGCACATCCTGCTGTTGTTGTTGCTGGGCTTGATTGTTTTCGCAGTGACTTACTTTGTGGTGTTCGTGGAGCGTGGTCAGCGTCGTATCGTCGTTAACTATGCCAAGCGTCAACAAGGCCGCCAGGTATTCGCCGCGCAAAGCACGCACCTGCCGTTGAAAGTCAACATGGCCGGTGTGATTCCTGCGATTTTCGCATCCAGCATCATCCTCTTCCCGGGGACCATTACCTCTTGGTTTGGTCAGGGCGAGGGTAAAGTAGCCGACATCCTGCAACAGGTCTCTATGGTCCTGCAGCCGGGTCAGCCGCTTTACGAGATGCTCTATGCAGCAGCCATTATCTTCTTCTGCTTCTTCTATACCGCGCTGGTGTTCAACCCCCGCGAGACAGCAGATAACCTGAAGAAGAGTGGAGCCTTTATCCCGGGGATTCGCCCGGGCGAGCAGACAGCACGTTATATCGATAAGGTTATGACTCGCCTGACATTGGCAGGTGCACTCTATATAACCTTTATCTGTCTGGTACCCCAGTTCTTGATGACTGCCTGGAACGTACAGTTCTACTTCGGTGGCACCTCGCTGCTGATTATCGTGGTGGTTATCATGGACTTCATGGCTCAGGTTCAGACCCATATGATGTCTCATCAATATGGTGACGTCCTGAGGAAGGCCAACCTGAAGGGCTACGGCCGCTAAAGGTCGGCGTAGTTACGGAGTTAAGCAATGAAAGTTCGTGCTTCCGTTAAGGCAATCTGCCGTAACTGCAAAATCATCAAGCGTCACGGTGTGGTGCGTGTGATTTGCAGCGAGCCTAAGCATAAACAGCGTCAAGGCTAATTTTTTACGGTTAGTACTTGCAACAAATAGTTGTGCTGGCTAATATAGCCAGCCAACTTTTGTTGTGTATTGGTTGACCGCCACGTATCCGCTCACGGGCTTTGTGGTGGTCGTAATCTACTATATGTAGGAGTGAATAGTGGCCCGTATCGCTGGCATTAACATTCCTGACCATAAGCATGCAGTCATTGCTTTGACTGCTATTTATGGCGTCGGTCGTACCCGCTCCAAGGCCATCTGTGCCGCAGCCGGTATCGCTGAGAATGTGAAAATTAAAGACCTGGACGAAGCTCAGATCGAGAGTCTGCGTGAACAAGTAGGTAAATTCACCGTTGAAGGTGACCTGCGTCGTCAGATTTCCATGAACATCAAGCGTTTGATGGATCTGGGTTGCTACCGTGGTTTGCGTCACCGTCGTAGCCTGCCTGTTCGTGGTCAACGTACCAAGACCAACGCTCGTACCCGTAAGGGTCCGCGCAAGGCTATCAAGAAGTAACGGGAAGGTAGAAAATGGCTAAAACTCCGACTCGTGCTCGCAAGCGCGTTAAAAAGCAAGTGAGCGACGGTATTGCGCACGTTCATGCATCTTTCAACAACACAATCGTGACCATTACTGACCGTCAGGGCAACGCTCTGTCTTGGGCTACTTCTGGTGGTTCCGGTTTCCGCGGTTCTCGTAAGTCCACCCCGTTCGCTGCTCAGGTAGCTGCTGAACGCGCTGGTGAGATGGCCAAAGAATATGGCGTCAAGAACCTGGAAGTCATGGTCAAAGGTCCGGGTCCCGGTCGTGAGTCTTCCATCCGCGCCCTGAACGCGGCTGGTTTCCGCATCACTAACATTACTGATGTGACTCCGATCCCGCACAACGGTTGTCGTCCTCCCAAGAAGCGCCGCGTGTAACGCTGGTAGCTACTTGGTCTAGGATTGTTGGAGAAAGAAGATGGCAAGATATATCGGTCCTAAGCTTAAGCTTAGCCGTCGTGAGGGCACAGACCTCTTCCTGAAGTCTGGTGTTCGCGCGATTGATTCTAAGTGCAAGATTGACACCGCTCCTGGTCAGCACGGCGCTCGTAAGCCGCGGCTGTCCGACTACGGTGTGCAACTGCGCGAGAAACAAAAAGTTCGTCGTATCTACGGCGTATTGGAAAAACAGTTCCGCAACTACTACCGCGACGCTGCCCGTCAAAAGGGTAACACCGGTGAAAACCTGTTGCAGCTGCTGGAAGGTCGTCTGGACAACGTCGTATACCGCATGGGCTTCGGTGCTACCCGCGCTGAATCTCGTCAGCTGGTGAGCCACAAGGCCATCATGGTAAACGGCCGCGTTGTGAACATTCCTTCTTTCCAGGTTTCCCCTGAGGACGTGATCTGCGTTCGTGAGAAGGCTAAGAAGCAAGCGCGTATCAAAGCTGCCCTTGAGGTTGCTGGTCAGCGCGAGAAGCCGACTTGGGTAGAGGTTGATGCCGCTAAAATGGAAGGTGCCTTCAAGCGCCTGCCGGAGCGTTCCGACCTGTCTGCCGACATTAACGAACAGCTGATCGTCGAGCTTTACTCCAAGTAAAGCTAGCTTCTAAAGAGAGGACACAATGCTGGGTTCTGTAACAGATTTTCTTAAACCGCGGCTAGTTGACATCGAGCAAGTTAGCCCGACTCATGCGAAAGTGACTCTTGAGCCACTTGAGCGTGGCTTTGGTCACACGCTGGGTAACGCCCTGCGTCGTATTTTGCTGTCTTCTATGCCCGGTTGTGCAGTTACTGAAGTCGAAATTGACGGTGTACTGCATGAGTACAGCAGCAAAGAAGGTGTACAGGAAGACATTCTTGAAATCCTGCTCAACCTGAAAGGTATCGCTGTGAAGCTGGAAGGCAAGGACGAGGTAACTCTGTCCCTGACCAAGTCTGGAACAGGCCCCGTTACCGCAGGTGATATCACTCACGGTGATGAAGTCGAGATCGTAAACCCGGAGCACGTAATCTGCCACCTGACTGGTGCAAATGCTGAAATCAGCATGCGCCTGAAAGTTCAGCGCGGTCGTGGTTATGTGCCTGCTTCTGCTCGTGTTCACAACGATGACGAAGAGCGTCCGATTGGTCGCCTGCTGCTGGACTCCGCGTTCAGCCCCATCGTTCGTATTGCCTACAATGTTGAGGCAGCACGTGTGGAACAGCGTACCGACTTGGACAAGCTGGTTATCGACATGGAGACCAATGGTACTCTGGATCCTGAAGAAGCCATCCGTCGTTCTGCCACTATCTTGGCTGAGCAACTGGAAGCCTTCGTGGATCTGCGCGATGTCAGCGTGCCCGAGAAGAAAGAAGAGAAACCCGAGTTTGATCCGATTCTGCTGCGTCCTGTCGATGATTTGGAGCTGACAGTTCGTTCTGCGAACTGTCTGAAGGCAGAAGCTATCCACTATATTGGTGATCTGGTACAGCGTACCGAAGTTGAGTTGCTTAAGACTCCTAACCTCGGTAAGAAGTCCCTGACTGAGATCAAGGACGTGTTGGCCTCCCGTGGTCTGTCTCTTGGCATGCGCCTTGAGAACTGGCCGCCCGCCAGCATCGCTGACGAGTAATCCAGATTACGGGTTTCACAGATTTAGTTAGAAGGATAAGGTCATGCGCCATCGTTTGAGTGGTCGTCAACTGAACCGGAACAGCAGCCATCGTCAGGCTATGTTCCGCAACATGGCCAGCTCCCTGGTTCGTCATGAGATCATCAAGACGACTCTGCCTAAGGCAAAAGAGCTGCGTCGTGTAGTTGAACCGCTGATCACCCTTGCCAAGACTGATAGCGTTGCTAATCGTCGTCTGGCATTTGCCCGCACTCGCGACAACGCGATCGTGGCTAAGCTGTTCAATGAACTGGGCCCGCGCTACCTGGAGCGCGCCGGCGGTTATACTCGCATTCTGAAATGCGGTTTCCGTGCTGGCGACAACGCCCCTATGGCTTATATTGAGCTGGTAGACCGCCCGGCCGCTGCTGAAGCAGCTGCTGAGTGATAAAGAAAAAGCCGGGCTTGTCCCGGCTTTTCTTTTAAGAGATTTTGATACTGCCTCAACTGCCTCAACTGCCTCAACTGCCTCAACTGCCTCAACTGCCTCAACTGCCTCAACTGCCTCAACTGCCTCAACTGCCTCAACTGCCTCAACTGCCTCAACTGCCTCAACTGCCTCAA
>NZ_JBCGFC010000012.1:0-158868 GCF_038739615.1 Aeromonas sp. SER
CAGCCACCCATCCCCATCACTGGGCTACAGCCCCACAGGGAAGAGCCATATTGACCACCCCCTCCTCCATCTGGACATCAATGGTAAAGCCGAGTCGTTTGGCGAGGGTCACCATGCCGCGATTGCTCGGCATGGTCATGCTGGATTATTCTGCGTAGAGGAAACAAAGAGGCCTTCCCGTTGGGAAGGCCTCTTTTCTTTATCTATCAAGTGATTGTGACCACTTTGTCGACTAATCAGGGTTTCTCTTTCTTGCCGATGCTTAGACCCAGTTTGATGGATAGTACCGCCAGCAGCAGCAGCATCATGATCAGAGAGAAGAAGTTGCTGCCGAGTTCCGGGTATTGCACCTTGAGCAGGGCCGAGTGGCCGAAGGCGCCGATAAAGAAGCAGAGCAGGGTACAGATGGGGGTATTGCCCACCATGGGTTCATGGCGATAGTGCTGGAACAGCTGATAGGCAGCCAGCCAGAGAGCGATCAGCGGGAAGAAGGAGAAGGGTACGACCGCGTTGGTCAGCACCGCCAGAGACGCATCGCCACAGATGCCGATCAGCATTGCCATGGCGAGCGGTTTTTTGGGGATCACAAGCTGTTCAGTCATATCGTTCTCCGTCCTGTGGTCATGGATGGGGCTCACGGCGCTTCTGGTTCTGTACCTCGGCGCCCATGGCAATCATCCGCAGTTGGCGAATAGTGCGATCGGAGAGTGCCCGGCACTCTTCACTGGTCATGTCGAGCGCATCGGCACCGGCGCTGAATACGATGGTAACCATGGCCTCGGCCTGGATATAGGCATCTTCCCGTGGTGCCTGGGTGGTGGCCTCCAGATAATCGGTCAGCTCGGCAATAAAGTGCTGGATCTCGCGAGCGACAGCCTGACGAAATGCGGCCGAGGTGCCGGAGCGCTCTCGCAGCAACAGCCGGAAGACATTGGGGTTGTTCTCGACGAACTCCATGAAGGTCTGCACCGAGGTGCTGATGACGCTGCCGCCACCGGCAATGCGCTGGCGTGCCTGGCGCATCAGCTGACGCAGAGTCAGACCGCCCTCATCGACCAGGGTCAGGCCCAACTCTTCCATATCGCGAAAATGGCGATAGAAGGAGGTGGGGGCGATACCCGCTTCACGAGCCACTTCCCGCAGGCTGAGATTGGAGAAACTCCGGTTGGCGCACAGTTGGCTGAATGCAGCATCGATCAATGTACGCCGGGTTTTTTCTTTTTGTTGAGCGCGAATACCCACGAAATCAGTCACCTTCAGCTTAACGAGGACAAATGATAACCCGAAGGCGCCTCAGGATCAGGTTTGTATCCTACTTTTTTACCATTGACCCTGGTGAAGTCGCCATGGAAAATGGCTAACAGCTGTTCGCTGAAAGGATGCAAGAAGATGGCTAGACCCCCGATTATTCTCACCAATACCCTGTTGTTCTCTCTCTCCGGACTGGTGGCGCTGGTTGCCGTGCCCTGGTATGGGATGAGCCACGGTTACGATCTCTGGCAGTGGGCCACGTTCCTGCTGCTGTTCTGTTTGAGCGGGCTCTCGATCACGGCGGGCTATCACCGCCTCTGGTCACACAAGGCTTACAAGGCTCATCCGGCGTTGCAGTGGCTGTTTGCCATCGGTGGTGCGCTGGCGTTGCAGAACTCGGCGCTGCATTGGTCGGCGGATCATCGCCGCCATCATCGTCATGTGGATGACAACGACAAGGATCCCTATAGCGCGGGGCGTGGCTTCTGGTACTCCCATATCGGCTGGATGCTGCGGGAGTATCAGGGGGAACAATATGGTGATTACAGCAATGTGCGGGATTTGCAGAACAACCCTGTGGTCAGGTTTCAGCATCGCCACTATCTGGCGCTGGTGCTGGCGACCAATCTGGGCCTGCCGCTGCTGTTTGGTCTGATCCACGGAGATCTGCTCGGCATGTTGTTGCTGGCGGGCGTCTTGCGGATGGTGATGACGCACCACACCACTTTCTTTATCAACTCGCTGGCCCATATCTGGGGCAGCCAGCCCTATACGGATCGCAATACTGCCCGCGACAACAGCATCCTGGCCTTTTTCACCTTTGGCGAGGGGTATCACAATTTCCACCATCTGTTCGAGAACGATTACCGCAACGGTATCCAGTGGTGGCAGTTTGATCCGACCAAGTGGCTGATCAGGTTTGCCTCATGGTGCGGGCTGGCGAGAGATCTGCGCTCATCGCCGGAGGAGCGCATCGAGCAGGCCAGGCTGGAGATGCAGCTCAAACGGGCGCAGGCAAGGCTCGTCAAACAGGATGATCGCGAGCTGTGGCAAGCACTGCTGCAGGAGGAGTACGCCAAGCTGAGTCAGCAGTTGCAGCACTACTATGCCAGTCGCAAGCGGCTGCTTGAGCTGCGCAAGCGCAAGGCGCTGGCGCGCTATGACCGCCTCAAGGTGCAGCTGGAATATCGCGCCTTGCGGGATGGTTTCATCGCCAGCAAACGCAACTGGAGTCGCCTGCTGGCAGGTATTGCCAGAGCCCCTGTCTGAACAAGCAGAAAAGAGAAGACCGCCACTTGGCGGTCTTCTCTTTGGTTGAGCCTGCGCGCCGGTTTGGCGCCAGCATCTCTACTTATTCGGGGTGATCCTGCTCTTGCAGCTGGCTCAGGGTCTGTTGTTCCAGCGGGCTGAGCCCCAGTTGCTCACACGCCTGCTCAAAGCTGATCCCCGGATGGCACATCGTGATATCCAATAACGGGAGGGCTAGTTGGCTTGGCTCTGTTGTTGCTGCAACTGATCCAGAGCCTGCTGCTCCTGCTGGCTGAGCCCCAGTTGCTCACACGCCTGCTCAAAGCTGATCCCCGGATGGCACATCATGATATCCAATAACGGGAGGGCTAGTTGGCTTGGCTCTGCTGTTGCTGCAACTGATCCAGAGCCTGCTGCTCCTGCTGGCTGAGCCCCAGTTGCTCACACGCCTGCTCAAAGCTGATCCCCAGATGGCACATCATAATATCGATGGCGGGCAGATAGTTTTTCATAGCTTCTTCCATGGTGATCCTCCAGACCCGTCTCTTATGCCCTGAATGGTATGGCGCGGCAATTAGACTTTAGGCTTAGTCTCACCCTTTGATCCGCCCCCTGCCACTCGGTGGGGGAATTTGTTACCCTGCACCCAGATATAAAAACGGTTGCCGTATGACAGCGAGCAACGGGTGAGGAGCAGGGCATGTTATTGAGTTTCTTGATCATCGCTTCCGGTTGGTGGCACATCCGCGCCGCCTATGGTTCAGACAGCCGCCAGTTCTATATCAGCAAGCCGCTGACCATGCTGCTCATCATCGCGCTGGCGTTTGGCTATCAGGGCTATGACCACGATGGTTCCCACGCCTGGATCCTGCTCGGTCTCTGCCTCTCGCTGGCGGGCGATGTGCTGTTGATGCTGCCAAGCGACCGCTTTATTCAGGGCTTGGCGGCATTTCTTGTCGCGCACCTCTGCTACATAGTCGGCTTTGCCCAGGGGCCGCTGGTGCTCAATCTGGTGGATGGCTTGCTGCTCCTGCTCATCGCCGCGCTGGTGTTTGGCCTGTTGTGGGGCAAGCTGGGGGAGATGCGGATCCCGGTCTTCTGCTACATGTTGGTGATTATTGGCATGGCTTGGGTGGCTGCCGGTGCCTGGCACGCTTCGCTCACCGCGGGCAGTGCGGCGGCGTTGGCTGGTGCCCTGATGTTCCTCTTCTCCGACAGCATGTTGGCGCTCGATCGTTTCCGCCGCCCCTTCCCACATGCCAGAGCTTGGGTGATGAGCAGCTACTTTGCCGCCCAGTTCCTGATTGCGGGGTCGCTGGCGGGATGACGCCATGCAGTTGAATGCAGGCAACAGATAAAGAAAAACGGGCGTTGGCCCGTTTTTCTTTTTATTTCCCGGCTGCTTTTCACGCCTCTATCGGCTCGGCATCAGCTTCCCGCGGGGCGGGGGATTTGAGCAGCAGCATCAGACCGCTGGCAACCAGCAGGAAGATCCCCATGATGTAGAAGACCTGGTTGTAGGCCATGATGGCTGCTTCCCGGTTGATGGTGTTGGCGAGTATGGCGTGCGCCTGCTGCTCGGCCAGCTCGGGGCCAGACCCCTGTGCCATCATGCTCTGGGCCAGCTGCAGCAGATAGGTTTGTCCCTCGATACTGCTGGCGGGCAGGGTACTGCCGATCTGGAGCATATGGGTACGGGTGTCGTTGTCGAGCATGGTCGCGATGATGGCGATACCAAAGGCACCACCCAGGTTGCGCAGCACGTTGAGCAGGGTGGAGGAGGAGGGAACCTCGTCATGGCTCAGGCTGGCGGTGGCGACCAAAGAGAGCGGCACCATGATGAAGGGCTGCCCCAGCGCCCGCACGATGAGCGCCTGAATGAGCTGCGGCCCGGCATAGTCGGCACTCATGTTGACGTTCATAAAGCAGCTGACGGCGAAGATGAGAAAGCCGAAGCTCACCAGATAGCGCGGATCGACCTTGTGGGTCAGTTTGGGCACCAGCGGCAGCACCAGCAGCTGGGGCAGCCCCATCCACATCAGCACTTCGCCAATCTCCAGCGCGTTGTAGTTGTGGATCTGGGTCATGTAGAGCGGCAGTACATAGATAGAGCCCATCAAGGCCATCCCGAGGATCAGGTAGGCAAAACAGGCGAGGGCAAAGCGCGGGTTGTGCAGCAGCCGCAGGTTGACCAGCGGGTGGCGGCGCAGCAGTTGGCTGATGACGAAGAAGACCAGCGAGACGACCGAGATGATGGTCAGGCGCACGATGAAGGTCGAGCCGAACCAGTCCTCCCGGTTACCCTCCTCCAGCACCACCTCCAGCACGCCCAGACCAAGCGCCATGGTGACGATGCCGATAAGGTCGACCCGCTTGATCACCTCCCAGTCCACCGCCTTCTTGTCCAGCCCGTGCGCCAGCATGGCCATCACCAGCAGTCCCGGCGGGACGTTGAGATAGAAGATGTAGTGCCACGACATCTGCTCGGTGAGCCAGCCGCCGAGGGTTGGGCCGATGGCCGGGGCGAAGGTGGCACAGAGACCGAACAGCGCCATGCCGGTAGCCCGCTTCTGCAGCGGCAGCAGGGTGACGATGAGGGAGAAGGCCATCGGGATAAGTGCCCCGCCGGTGAAGCCCTGCATTGCCCGGAAGACGATCATGCTGGTGAGGTTCCAGCTGAAGGAGCAGAGCACGGAGGAGACGATAAAGGCGCCCGTGGTCCACAGCAGGTAGCGGCGCACGCTCAGCCCCCGGCTCAGCCAGCCACTAAGGGGGATGGCGATCATCTCCGCCACCAGATAGGAGGTGGAGATCCAGGAGCTTTCGCTCAGGGTGGCAGAGAGCGCCCCCTGAATGTCCTTCAGGGAGGCGTTGGTTATCTGGATATCGAGGATGGCCATGAAGGCGCCGATAAGGCCGCCGATGACCGCGATCCAGTGGCGACGTGGAATGGGTTCCATCAGTTGGCGGCCGTCATGGCATCAGGAGTACGGGTATCTACCGTCACTTCGCTGGAGAGACCCGGCAGCAGCTTGCCGGCGAGCTGACCCGGCTCGGGGATACGGATTTTGACTGGTACCCGCTGCACAATCTTGGTGAAGTTGCCGGTGGCATTCTCCGGTGGCAGCAGGGCGAACTTGGCACCGGTGGCTGGCGCCAGACTGTCGATGACCCCCTCGACTGGCTGATCCGGATAGGCATCAAGCACCACTTCGACCTTCTGGCCGGGCTGCATATGGGCGAGCTGGGTCTCCTTGAAGTTCGCCTCGACCCACACCTGTTGCAGCGGCACCAGACTGGCGACCTGCATGCCGGACTGGACGTAGAGCCCCTCCCGCAGGCTGCGCTTGCCGATGATGCCATCGGCTGGTGCCCGCAGCTCGGTGTAGCCGAGCTCCAGCCTGGCCTGATCCAGCTGTGCTTCACTCAGGGCCAACTTGGCCTGATTCTGCTTGGCTTCGGCATCAAGTACCAGCAGCCGTTCGCGGGCGGCCTGCAGGGCGGCCTTGGCCTCTTGTGCCTGTGCCTGATTGACCTGCAGACCAGCCCGCACTTCATCCAGACTGTCTTGCGAGCTGTAGTGGCGCTGGTTGAGCTGGCTGATCCGGTTTACCTGCTGGCTGGCGCGCAGCTGCTCGGCCTTGGCGGAGGCAACCTTGGCTTCGGCCTGCTGGATCAGGCTCAGCTGCTGGATGCGGGTCGCGGCCAGATTCTCGGCGGTTGCCTGATTGAGGCGCAGATCGGCCTCGGCCTCCGCGACCTTGGTCTTGTATTCGCGATCATCGAGGCGGGCGATGAGCTGGCCTGCTTTGACCGGCTGGTTGTCGGTCACCAGCACTTCGCTGATATAGCCGGGCAGCTTGGAGCTGATCCCGGTTACCTCGCTCTGGAGATAGGCGTTATCGGTGCTCTCGAAATAGCGGCCATGGAGATACCAGTAGGCGGAGAAGAGGAGAGCGAGCAGGGCCAGGATCATGGCGGCCAGGAGAGGGATTTTCTTGTGTTGACTCATTTTGGAGATTCCTGAACGTAAGGGGCGCAGGCTAACACTGCTCGACTGTTTCGATTAGTATTGGTTCACGAGATATACAGTTTCACAGGTGCAACAATGGACCTAAATGCTGCGTTAATTCTGGTACGAATTGTCGACAAGGGCTCGTTTACTGCCGCAGCCCAGGAGCTGGGCATGACCAAGGCGATGGTCAGCCGGCGGATTGCCGAGCTGGAACAGCGGCTCGGGGTGCGGCTGCTCTATCGCTCCACCCGTCAGCTCACCCTGACCGAGGAGGGGGAGAAGTACTATCGGCACTGCAGCAAGGCGGTGGAGGCATTGACGGAAGCGGAGCTGATGTTGAGCGCCAGCCAGCAAGAGGTGACCGGCACTCTCAAGATGGCCGTGCCCATAGAGACGGGTCAGTTGGTGGTCGGGCGCCTGGTCGCCAAGTTTTTACAGGCCTATCCCGGCCTGCAGGTGGAGCTGGAGCTGACCAACCGGGTGGTTGACCCCATCAGCGAAGGGCTGGATGCGGTGGTGCGGATCGGCGATATGAGCGATTCCAATCTGGCCGCACGCCGCCTATGGAGCACCGGGAAGCTGCTCTGTGCCAGTCCGGCCTATCTGGCGCGCAGCCCGGCGATCAAGCGGCCGGAGGATCTGGCCAACCATGAGCGGGTGACGGTGAGCAACGGCTTTCTCGCTTCCCACTGGTGCTTCGAGCTGGATGGCAAAGAGGTGCTGGTTGACCCTCCCTCCCGTTTTCGGGTCAATAATATTACCTGTGCCCGCGAGGCGGCCAAGGCGGGTCTCGGACTGGCCTCGATCCCGGCCATGCTCTGTCAGGAGGAGCTGGCCAGCGGCGAGCTGGTCGCGGTGCTGCCAGAGTGGCAGCAACCCAAGGTGTCGATCTACCTGCTGTTTCCGGAGCGACAACTTATGCCGCGTAAATTGCGGGCGTTCATCGATTTCATGGTGGAGAACGGGGCCGAGTTCGGCATCGACAAGCTGCTGTAAGGGGGAGCTATGGATAACTGGATCAATCTCTATCGCGCCTCTCACACTCTGGAGGCTCATGCTCTCAAAGGGGCGCTGGAGGCGGAAGGGGTGCCGGTACGCCTCAATGGCGACGGTCTGTCAGGGGCTTTTGGCGAGCTGGCGGCGGATCTGCTGCAGGTGACCCTGATGGTACGCGCCGAGGATCGCAGCAAGGCAGGGCGGGTGATCGAACGCTATCAGCAGCGCCAGGGTAACGGCTGGCTGTGCGGTCAGTGCGGGGAGGAGAACGGCGCCAACTTCGAAGTGTGCTGGCGCTGCCATCACGATCCCCACGACAACTGATCCTCCCTAGCGCAGGGGGACGTCGATATCTTCCCCGGCGTGTTCATCGTGATAGGTCGCCAGATCCAGCTCATTTTCGCTGCGGGCGATCAGTACGGAAACCAGAATATCCCCCGAGACGTTGACCGCGGTGCGCGCCATGTCGAGCACCCGGTCAATCCCCGCAATCAGTGCAACCCCTTCCAGCGGCAGTCCGACCGCAGTCAGCGTAAGCGTCAGCAGCATCAACCCGGTGCCAGGAGTGCCTGCGGTGCCGATACTGGCCAGGGTGGCGATGCTGATGATGGTCAGGTAGTCCACCAGATGCAGATCCACGCCGAATGCCTGTGCCACAAACAGGGCCGTGACCCCCTGATAGAGCGCCGTGCCATCCATGTTGATGGTGGCGCCGATGGGCAGCACCTTGGCGGTGATGGCGGGTGAGACCCCGAGCCGCTTCTCGGCGCAGGCGAGGCTGATGGGCAGGGTGCTGCTGCTGGAGCTGCTGGTGAAGGCCACCGCCTGGGCATCGACGATGCTCTTGAAGTAGTGGATCGGGTTGAGCCGTGCCAACAGGAGCAGCAGGGTGCTGTAGACCCCGAGTACATGGAGCAGACAACCGAGATAGACGGCGCCGATTACCTTGAGCAGGGGCAGCAGCAGGTCGATGCCATATTTGCTGGTCATCCAGGCCATCAGGGCACAGACCCCGTACGGGGCCAGCGCCATCACCATCTGGGTCAGCTTGAACATCCCCTCCGCCAGCGAGGTGAAGAAGAGGATCGCGGGGCGACCGCGGCGGCCACAGGCATTGAGTGCCACCGCCAGCGCCACGGCAAAGACGATCACCTGCAGGATCTTGCTGTCCACCATCGCCTCGACCGGATTGCTCGGTACCAGATGGCTCAGCACGCTGGCCAGAGTCGGTGGTGTGGTCATGCCGGGTCGTTGGTAAGGGCCCATGTCGGCACCCATGCCGGGTTCCAGCAGCCAGCCCATCATCAGGCCGATGCAGATGGCGATGGCGGTGGAGCAGAGGTAGAGGCAGCTCGCCTTGATACCTATACGATCGAGCGCCTTGCCCTTGAGCAGTGAGGTGAGACCGGCGATAACCGAGCAGAAGATCAGGGGCACCATCAGCATCTGGATGGTGTTGACGAAGAGCACGCCGATGGGTTTGAGCAGCTGAGCCTGCTCCTCGAAGCCGACGCCAAGGGCAACCCCGGTCAGCATGCCGATCAGGGTCTTGAGCCAGAGCGGGCGACGGGTCCAGATCTGCCAGGGTTTGCTTGCCTCTCCATGGAACAGCATGGCGCCAATATCCTTATCAAATGTCTGCGGTGACCAAAAATGGGGCGCTAGTGTAGCGAGCCCTGCAGTGGGTTGCCACATTATCGACAAAGCGGCGTCGCTGGCCACTCTCGCAGCAGGGTAATCCGTTATTTATTGGCCTATATCAAGATCCCTCCGGGCGGGAGAGGATTTAATTGACATTAAATATGTTCATTATTGAGGTGCAAGATGTCGCAATCGGTACATGGTCACGAAGTGATGGAGATGATGCTGGAACAGGATGGTCAATTTACCCGTGCCAGCCTCAAGCAGGCGATGGCGCAGCGGTTTGGTGCCGATGCCCGTTTTCATACCTGCAGCGCCCGCGAGATGGATGCCGAAGAGCTGATCGACTTCCTGGCCGCTCGCGGCAAGTTCATCGAAGCAGGTGAGGGTTTCCAGACCCGAGCCGACAAGATCTGCAATCACGGCTAACCCCCTGGCGAGCGCGTGATGGCGCTCGCTCAACTTCTCGCCCTTTGCTATATTTCGCCCCCTCCCATTTCCCAATTCAAGGCGTAGCCCGGGCGTTGTATGGATACTTTTTCTGCCGCAGTCATGCTGTTTCTGATCATGGACCCGCTGGGCAACCTGCCGGTCTTCCTCTCCATCCTGCGCCATATCGATCCCAAGCGGCGGCGCAAGGTGATGATCCGCGAGCTGCTCTTCTCGCTGGCCATCATGATGCTCTTCCTCTTTGTCGGTCAGCAGATCCTCGGCTTCCTCAACCTGCGACAGGAAGCGGTCAGCATTGCCGGCGGTATCATCCTGTTCCTGATCGCCATCAAGATGATCTTCCCGAGTGAAGGGGGGGTGACCGGACTGGCGGCGGGCGAGGAGCCTTTCCTGGTGCCGATGGCGATCCCGATGATCGCCGGCCCCTCGATCCTCGCCTCGTTGATGCTGCTGGCCAATCAGGAGCCCACCCGCATGGTGGACTGGTCGCTGGCGCTCTTCATGGCATGGGCCGCCAGCGCAGTGATCCTGATGTTCTACGAGGTATTCAACAAGCTGCTGGGTGAGCGTGGACTCACTGCGGTGGAGCGGCTGATGGGGATGCTGCTGGTGATGATCTCCGTGCAGATGCTGCTGGACGGGGTTCACCACTACTTGCAGGTAACGGGCACCCCTTGATCGGCGCGTGACTCCAGCTGACTCAGGATCAGGGTCAGCAGGGTTTCCCGCAGCCAGCGATGGCCGGGATCTTCCTCATGACGCTGATGCCAAATGAGCAGGTGCGAGATGCTGTCCAGCTCGATGGGTAGCGGCAGTTGCAACAGTGGGTAGACCTGGGTCGCGTGACGGGCATAGAGCTTGGATAGGGTGACGATCATATCGGAGTGCATGCCCATCCGCAGCGCTGCTTCGAATGAGGGAACACTCGCCTCGATACGCCGGTAGAGATCGTGCTCTGCCAGCTTGTGATCCAGCATCCAGCGATCCCGCCCTTCGCAGTAGGTCTGGACATGGGGATAGCTGAGGTAGTGGTCGAGATCCCAGCGTGGCTCCTGCAGGGCGGGGTGGTGCTGCTGCACCAGACAGGTGAGGCCATCGATGGCGAGCAGTCGCTGGCAGATGCTGCCGGGCAGGGTATCGAGGCGGTAGTCGGAGTCGATACAGTTCTCCCGTACCGTGAAGGCGATATCCACCTGCCCCTGGCTCATCTCGGTCAGGCTGTTCTCGGTCCACTCCTCATAGCGCAGCCGCAATCTCGGGGCCTGTCGCTTCAGTTCGCTCAGGTAGAGCGGGGCAAACAGGGTGAAGGCGCTGTCCATGCTGGCGATGACGAACTCCCGATCCGAGTTGGCCGGGTCGAACTCCGGCGGCTGGATCAGGTTGTCCAGCGACAGCAGGATGGGTTGCAGCTGCTGTTGCAGCACCAGTGCACGGGGGGTCGGTTCCAGCCCGTAGGCGGAGCGGATAAAGAGGGGATCGTCGAAGGTTTCCCGCAGCCGGCCGAGCGCCTTGCTAACGGCGGATTGACTCAAGTGCAGTCGTCTGGCGGCCTTGCTGCCGTTGCGCTCCTCCAGCAGAACCTGCAGGATAATCAGCAAATTGAGGTCGATGCGACCCAGTTGTTCCAGCAGCATGATATGAATCCCCTTCAATTCTAAGATGAATTTATACCATTTGTTTTCATATCTTGGCGATCTTATCCTCGAATGGTCTCAGGTTCGCATGAACCACTGGTACAGGATGTAGCGGTTGAGGGGACACGTAGCACAATCAATATGGCGACCTTCGGGTCGCCCTATTTTTTGTAGTGATTTATTTGCTCACTTGCACCCGCCTTGATTTTGCCCAACAATTCTTGCGCTCTGTTTTGATACAACTGATAGATATCTCTCTTTGAGGAGCATCCCTATGGGACTCGGTGGAATTCATATCTGGCACATGTTGATCCTCTTGTTGGTGGTTGTGCTGGTGTTTGGTAGCAAGCGTCTGGCCAGTGCGGGTGAGGATCTGGGAACCGCCATCAGGGATTTTCGTAAAGCCATGCGTGACGATGAGAGTCATCCGAAATAAGCAGTAGGAGTAAAAGTATGTCTGTTGACGAGAAAGTTGAACTGAACGAAACCTGCGACAGCTGTGGCTGTTTTGCCGAGATCGGCACCATCATCGGTGAAGGCGATGATGTGATGGAACTGGTGATCGAAGCCGCTGCCGAGGCTGATGCCCGTGCCAAGCTGGCTGCCTATGAAGCGCTGGCCAAGCAGGTGACTGCCGAAGCCAAGAGCAGCAGTGAACTGACCCAGGGCGCCAACGGCGTGATCCTGAAAGCCCGCCTGCAATTTACCTGCACCGCCGAAAAACTGATCTTCGAAATGCGGGCCCGCTCTATCTGAGCCCTCTGATGACGCGGCAGGCTGGTCCTGCCGTGTTGACCCTTCTGCTGTGGGTCTGCGTTCTATAGTTACTCTATCCCACAGACGGTTTTGCCCGGCGCGAGTCGGCCAACAGAAGGCGACAACATCATGATGCGGCACTGGATCTGGGGCCTGCTGGCTCTCTGGTCTCTCCCCTTGCTGGCGGCCGATCTCAAGCCTCAGCGTCTTCCCCAACCCGGGGATCTCGAATCCATTTTGCAAAAGCGCGAGCTCAGGGCTCTGGTGGTCTATGAGCGCGGTTTCTATTTCCTCGACAAGGGTGCCCAGTACGGCATTCTGGTCAATCAGCTGCAAGGGTTCGAGCGCTGGCTGAACAAGACCTATCTTGCCAGGGAGAAGGTGCCGCTCAAGGTGGTCTATATCCCGGTTCGGCAGGACAAGCTGCTCGATTATCTGGCGGAGGGGCGCGGCGATCTGGTGGCTGCAAACATGACTGTGACTCCCACCCGGCGCGAACAGGTGACCTTCTCCCGGCCGCTGATCTCCTCCATCGAGGAGTGGGTGGTCAGCCAGAACACGCTGCCCGCCTTCAACCGCATTACCCAGCTCTCCGGCCGGCGGGTTTGGGTGCGCGCTAGCTCCAGCTATTGCGAGAGTCTGCGCCAGCTCAACTGGTTGTTTCGCGAGTTGGGGCTGCCTCCTGTCTATATCGAGACGGTGCCCGAGTATCTGCAGGATGGCGATCTGCTGGAGATGGTGGCGGCCGGCATCATTCCGCTGACGGTGACCGACAGCTACAAGGGGCGGATCTGGCTGGGGGGGATGATCTCCGGCCTCAAGGCGCACAAGCTGATCCCCCTGCGCAGCAAGGGCACCAGTGCCTGGGCGCTGCGCAAGAACAGCCCGGACCTGCTCAAAGCGGTCAACCGCTATCTGGCGGGGGCCAGTCGCAACAGTCTCTATAGCGACATGACCCTGCGCCGCCTGCTGGCGCGCAGCGACCAGATGAGCAACATACTGGCACCTGACCCCATGGGACGGCTGGCAACCATTCGCAAGGTACTGGAGAAGTATGCCAAGCAGTATGAGCTGGACTGGCTGATGCTGGCTGCGCTGGCATACAAGGAGTCCGGTCTCAACCCCGCTATCCGCTCCGAGAAGGGGGCTGTCGGTATCATGCAGCTGCTGCCCAGCACCGGTCGCGAGGTCAATATCACGGGGGCCAGACTGACGACGCTGGATGGCAACGTCGAGGCGGCCTGCCGTTATCTGCGCCTGATCCTCGATACCTACTTCAACGATCCAAATCTGGATCTGCTCAACCGTCACCTCTTTGCGCTCGCGGCCTACAATGCCGGGCCGAACCGGGTTCAGGCCTTGCGGGACAAGGCGGGCAAGCTGGGGCTGGATCCCAATGTCTGGTTCGGCAACGTGGATCAGCTGGTGGCCAACGAGGTGGGGCAGGGGCCGATCAACTATGTCGGTACCATCTACAAGTACTATGTTGGCTATCGCTTCAGCCTGCCCCAGATCGAGGGCAAGGCTGCGGCTATCGAAGCGGCTCAGCCATGAGCCGATTGACCGGTTGAGCCTCCGGCGTGGTCGGTAGCGGCCAGCCACCATCCCTGTGCAGCAAGAACCAGTGGGCCGACTCGGTGCCGGGTGTTTGATCCGGCTGGTGGAGCTGGCCCAGATAGCGCAGCATAGGGGTATCGTGCAGTTCCATAGCAACTCCCTGTTTCGAGATACGAAAAGTGTCGATATACGAAGAGGCTTGCTGCGTTATGACACCTGGCCATGACAGCAGGATGACAAGATGATCCCCGGATCCTTTGCCCTGATCGACGACCCGGCCCTGGCGCTCAAGGTGCGCAGCCAGTGGATCCGCTCCGCCCGCGAGCAGATCCAGGCGCAGTATTACAGCTGGGAGGAGGACAGCAGCGGCAAGCTGCTGCTGGGCGAGCTGCTCCATGCCGCCCGGCGCGGAGTCAGGGTGCAGCTGCTGGTAGATGACCTCTATGCCGGGGACAACCGCTTTCTGGAGATGGTGGCTCACTATCCCGGTATCGAGGTGCGGCTGTTCAACCCCTTCTGGTTAAGGGGCTGGCGGCCGCTGGCCCTGCTGCTGGAGGGGCTCTTCACCTTTCGCCGCATCAATCACCGGATGCACAACAAGCTGCTGCTGGTGGATGGCAAGCTGGCGCTTATCGGTGGCCGCAATATTGGTGATCGATATTTCGGGCTGGACCCGGAAGCTCCTTTCGTGGATCTCGATCTTGCCTGTCAGGGGGCCATTTGCGAGCAGATGGCGGCGGGGTTTGCCCAGTTCTGGCAGAGCCGCTGGAGCCACCCTATCCGCCATCTCTTGCGCCGCAGATTGCAGCCCGCCGAAATTCGTGTGGTCAACGATTTCCTCCTCACCATGGCGGATCCCGCGGTCGCTGCCGTTTATGATCTGCCTGTCTCCCTGTTTGACGGCAACGAGCCTGCGCTTGTGTGGCATAACGGTCGGGCCGAGGTCTGGTTTGACCGGCCCGGCAAAGGGTTGGTTTCCCGCCCGGTGACCGCTCGCCAGCTCTGGCGGCAGTTGGCGGATGCTCCCTCCACGCTCCGCATGGTGACTCCCTATCTGATCCTAACGGGCGGTTTTCGGCGCCGTTTGCAGCGGTTGCGTCGGCAGGGTGTGGTGATTGAGATCCTCACCAACTCGCTGGCCAGCACGGATGTGCCGCTGGTGCACGGGGCCTACCAGCGTCACAGGGGCTGGTTGCTGCGTCAGGGGATCCGGTTGTACGAGTTTGATCAGGGGCAAAGCAGCCTGCACGCCAAACTGATCCTGTTGGGAGAGGATCGCGCCCTGTTTGGCAGCCTCAACCTCGATCCCCGCTCGCTCTTTCTCAATACCGAACTGATGCTGCAGCTGGAGTGTGCGCCCATCTGCAAGCAGTTGCAGGCGTGGTTGTTGCAGTGGCAAGGACAGGGTGAACCACGCAAAGCGGAAGGGTGGTCACGGCGTCTGGTTGCCAGGCTCAGCGACTGGTTGCCACTACATCGCTGGTTGTGAACTGGCCATTTTTTGTGCGAGATCTCGCAAAGGTGTGTAGGTCTTTGCCGATGCACATCGCGGGTGAATAGCCATAAGAGAGTCTATCTAACTGTTTTATAACCAGTTCATGGTGGTGATAAGGCTGTTTTTTGTACCGGCATGTGAATGGATTGGGCATAAAATCGTTTTTTATTTTGTTTTTCTGCGTAATATTTCAGTTGCAAGGACAAACACGGTGGCTTGCTGCCGTGTGGAAGAGGGTTGTAACGGGTTGCTGGTCACTTGTATCACTGCAACTGGCGCTGACTTCTGATGGGTAGCGAACTTTCGGGAGGTTCGGAGAGGCGCCCGCGACGACCGGATTCCAATATGGAACATGCTTATTTGCGAGGGGGTGACATGGATATGTCACCCCACTTTTTTTCTGGCTGAAGGCGGGGGTTATCCCCTGGTATCAGCGCTTCAAAAAAGAGGGCCGCTGTCGCGGCCCTCTCTCATTTCTCATGCAGATGCGGGAATCCATCAGCTTGCGCTGACCGCCACGCGGCGGCGCTGCAACCAGACGATGGCGCCAAACAGCAGGAAGCCCGGGATCCACATCAGCTCTTTGCGCCAGCGGTCGGTTGGCGCCTTGACCGCCAGGATCTCCTGATCGAACTCCAACCCCATGGCGGCGGCCGGGCTGCCGAAGGCGACGCTGTCGATCAGCGTCTTGCCATCCTGCTCATAGAGGGTGAGCCCCAGATTGGCCAGCCGCTCTTCACCCGTGGCCCCTTCCGGTACGGGCACCAGCAGGGTGAACTGACGCGGCTTGCCGACCGCATCCTCTCCCATGAGCCGGACGCGCAGGGGGCTCTCCGCTTCCACCTCACCCATGGTCTGGGCCAGCTGGGCAGGCGGTGTCTGGCGATAGGGATCGTGGGCCAGATCCATCCAGAAGCCGGGGCGGAACAGGGTAAAGGCGACCAGCAGCAGCAGGATGCTCTCGTACCAGCGGCTCTTCACCAGAAAATAACCTTGAGTCGCCGCGGCGAAGATCAGCATGGCAATGGTGGCCACGATGAAGATCAGCACCCCGTGGGCGAAGTCCACGTTGATGAGCAGCAGGTCGGTATTGAAGATGAAGAGGAATGGCAGCGCTGCGGTGCGCAGGCTGTAATAAAAGGCGGTGAGACCGGTACGGATGGGATCCCCTTTTGACACGGCCGCTGCCGCAAAGGAGGCCAGACCCACCGGTGGCGTCACATCGGCCATGATGCCGAAGTAGAAGACGAACAGATGCACCGCGATCAGCGGCACGATCAGCCCGTTCTGCTGCCCGAGGGTCACCACTACCGGTGCCAGCAGGCTGGAGACCACTATGTAGTTGGCGGTGGTCGGCAGCCCCATACCGAGGATCAGGCTGAGCAGGGCGGTCAGCAGCAGCATCAGCAGCAGATTGCCCATGGAGAGCATCTCCACCAGATCTGCCAGTACCAACCCGACGCCGGTCTGGGAGACGGCACCGACTATGATCCCCGCCGTAGCGGTCGCAATACCGATGCCGATCATGTTGCGGGCACCGGCAACCAGTCCCTCGCGCAGATCGACCATGCCGTCGTTGAAGGTGCCATAGTCGTGCTTGCCGTCGCGGCGCAGCCAGTTAAGCAGCGGTCGCTGGGTCAGCAGGATAATCACCAGCATCACCGTGCCCCAGAAGGCGGAGAGGCCGGGCGAGAGGCGTTCCACCATCAGGCACCACACCAGCACCACCACCGGCAGCAGGAAGTGAAGGCCGGAGAGCAGCACGGTACGGGTGTTGGGCAACTCTTCAAGGGGCTTGTCCGGATCTTCCGCCGGCAGGGGGTCATTGCTGGCTGCGATCTTCAGCAGACCCAGATAGGCGATGGCCAGCAGCAGGCCGATACCGGGCAGGGCATAGTCGCCCAGCGCCGGTTTGAGCCAGCCCAAGCCATAGTAGACCGCCATCGACAGTCCGCTGATGAGGGCCGCGCCAAAGGCAAAGCCGGTCAGACGGTGCAGCCAGGGTTTCGGCTGATGGTTGCCGATGGGCTGCATGCCGAGCTTGAGCGCCTCCAGATGGACGATGTAGAGCAGCGCTATGTAGGAGATGGCCGCAGGCAGAAAGGCGTGCTTGATGATCTCCACATAGGGGATGCCCACGTATTCAACCATCAGGAAAGCCGCGGCCCCCATCACTGGCGGCATGATCTGGCCGTTGACCGATGAGGCCACTTCAACCGCGCCCGCCTTCTCTTTCGAGAACCCCACCCGTTTCATCATGGGAATGGTGAAGGTGCCGGTAGTGACTACGTTGGCGATGGAGGAGCCGGAGATGAGGCCGGTGAGGCCGGAGGCAACTACCGCCGCCTTGGCCGGGCCGCCGCGCAGGTGACCCAGCAGGCTGAAGGCGAGCTGGATGAAGTAGTGGCCGGCACCAGCCCGCTCCAGCAAGGCGCCGAACAGCACGAACAGGAAGACGAAGCTGGTGGAGACGCCGAGGGCGATGCCAAAAACCCCCTCGGTGGTGATCCACTGGTGGTTGGCCAGCGCAGTGAAGCTCACTCCGCGGTGGGCCAGCAGCCCCGGCATCCAGGAGCCCGCCAGACTGTAGGTGAGAAAGACGATGGCGATGACCGCCAGCGCCGGCCCCAGCGCACGACGCGCCGCTTCGAGCAGCAAAGGTATGCCGATACAGGCCGTCACCAGATCGGCGGTGGTGAGGTTGCCCGGTCGCTGGGCCAGTGCCTGATACATCACGAAGAGGTAGGAGGCCGCGCCGGCCGCGATCAGGGCGAGGGCGATATCGCTAAAGGGGACCCGATCTCGCGGTGAGGTGCGAAACGCCGGAAACACCAGAAATGCCAGCAGCAGGGCAAAGGTGAGGTGAATGGAGCGGGTTTCGGTGTCATTGAGCACGCCAAAGCCGAGCATGAAGGGGAGCGGCGAGGCGATCCAGAGCTGGAACAGTGACCAGGCCAGCGCCAGCAGGGTGATGATGCCACCCATGGCACCAGCAGGGAGCCGTGCGCCCACATCCTGGGCGATCAGCTCCTCGGTAGAGAGTTGTTTGTCTTGCATAGGGTTAATTTGTGCCCACCAGTACAACAAGAGCGACACCCGCCCCCGCAATCAGGGGTGCGGCAGACGGGGGTCGGTGAGAGTGACAGCGGCCCGGGGTCCGCGCTTAGATCCAGCCGCGCTCTTTGTAGTAGCGGGCAGCCCCTTCATGGAGCGGTGCTGAGAGCCCCACCTTGATCATGTCGGCCTCTTGGAGGTCGGCGAAGGCCGGGTGCAGGCGCTTGAAGCGATCCAGATTGTCGAACACCGACTTCACCAGCTGGTAAACCACTTCGGGGTCGGTCTTGGCGCTGGTGGAGAGTACCGCCTTGCCACCAATGGAGGGGGTCGGCTGGTCACTGCCCTTGTAGATGCCACCCGGAATTTCAGCCTTGGTGTAGTAGCTCTTCTCGGCCAGCAGCTTGTCGATCTCGGCGCCGGTGACCGGCACCAGCACTGCGTCAGTGGTGGTGGTGGCTTCCTGAATGGCGCCATTGGGGTGGCCGACGAAGTAGCTCATGGCGTCGATGTTGTTGTCACCGAGGGCGGAGGCCTGTTCGGCCGGCTTGAGTTCGGAAACCAGACCGAAGTCGCCCTTCTGCCAGCCCTTGACCGCCATGATCTCTTCCATGGTGTCGCGCTGGCCTGAGCCCGGGTTGCCGATATTGACCCGCTTGCCCTTGAGATCATCGAAGCCGGCGACCTTGGCATCCTTGCGAGCCAGGATGGTGAACACCTCGCTCTGCAGGGAGAAGACGGCGCGCATGTCATCCATGGCTCCTTCCGCCTGGAAGGGGGGCAGCCCTTTCATCGCCTTGAACTGGTGATCGGATTGCATGATGCCGAAGTTGAATTCGCCGCTGCGAATGCCGTTGACGTTGGCCACACCGCCGCCGCTGGCCGGGGCATTGCACTTGATCTGGTGATCGGACGCGCCGCGATTGAGGAAGCGGCAGATCGACTGGCCCGCGACATAGTAGACGCCGGTCTGGCCGCCGGTGCCTATGGTCACGAAGCGCTCCTGCGCCTGTACCGGGCCACCAAACGATACGCCGACCAGAGCAGCCGACAGGGCGCATGCCAGGGATAATCCTTTCATGTTTTCCATCCTTTTCATTGAGTTATCTCACCCGTTCCACGAGTGAATTTATGGCGAGCCTGCGGCGGGAGCCGGGCTGACCGATAGGGCCTCGTACGAGGAAAAGGTCGGGCTGTTACCCCCTCCCAAAAAAGCCACCATCATCCTGCGGTGAGATAACCGGCGTCCTGCCGGCAGAAGATAATTTGGCCCCTGAGGGGCCAAAGAAAAAGTTGTAACGGCTTCGATTAAGCACATCTCGCCAACAACAATCAAACAAAAGGGCAAAAAAGCAGCGTTTAATATCGAAAAGTTTGATGCCGATCATTAATTTGTTGATCGGGGATTAATTGTGCGGGAGTCGGGTGGGGAGTTGCGGAAGGTTTCTTTTGTAGCCCTTGCGTGGCAAGGGCTAGCGTCATATGAGATCAGTTTGCCGGGGCAGCCAGATCCAGGATAAAGGCGTACTCCAGCGCGATATCTTCGTAGGCTTTGAAGCGGCCCGACTTGCCACCGTGGCCGGCATCCATGTCGGTATTCAGTAACAACTTGTTATCATCCGTCTTCAGCTCGCGCAGCTTGGCGACCCACTTGGCGGGCTCCCAATATTGCACCTGGGAGTCGTGCAGCCCGGTGGTGACCAGCAGGTTGGGGTAGGCTTGCGCCTTGACCTGATCGTAGGGGCTGTAGCTCTTCATGTAGTCGTAGTAGCGCTTCTGGTTCGGGTTGCCCCACTCGTCATACTCCCCGGTGGTGAGGGGGATCGACTCGTCCAGCATGGTGGTGACCACATCGACGAAGGGCACCTGCGCCACCACGCCGCGATAGAGTTCGGGCGCCTGATTGATGACGGCACCCATCAACAGACCGCCGGCGCTGCCGCCCATGGCGTAGACCTGATCCCTGGCACCGTAGCCTTGCTCGACCAGTGCCTTGGTAACATCGATGAAGTCATTGAAGGTGTTCTGTTTTTTCAGCAGTTTGCCATCTTCGTACCAGGGGCGACCCAGCTCCTCGCCACCGCGGATATGGGCGATGGCGTAGACGAAGCCGCGATCCAACAGGCTCAGGCGTGAACTGCTGAAGTCGGGATCCATGCTGGCGCCGTAGGAGCCGTAGCCATAGACCAGCAGCGGATTCTTGGCCGAATCGGCGAGACCTTTCTTGAACTTGTCCTTGCGATAGACCAGCGATACCGGCACCGATACGCCGTCGCGGGCGGTGACCCAGAGCCGTTCGCTGGCATATTGATCAGCCTTGAAGCCTGCCACCGGCTGTTGCTTGAGCAGGGTGCGCTGGCCGGTTGCCATGTCCAGCTCATAGGTAGAGGAGGGGGTGGTCATGGAGGAGTAGCCATAACGCAGGGCGCTGGTATCCGGCTCCGGGTTGTAGGCGAGCCAGGTGACGTAGGCAGGGTCGTCGAAGGCGATCTCCTTCTGCTCACCGCTCTGCCAGTTGACCTGACGCAAGCGGGTCAGCCCCTTGCTGCGCTCTTCCAGCACCAGCCAATCCTTGAACAGGGCATAGCTCTCCAGCAGCACCTCGGGGCTCGGGGCAATCACCGGCTTCCAGCGATCGACCGGGCTCTCCTTGGTTTCGTAGAGGCCGAAGTTCTTGCCATCCTTGTTGGAGCGCACATAGAAGCGGCCGCGGTAGTGATCCAGGCTGTATTCGTGATCTACCTTGCGCGGCAGGAACAGGCGCGGTGCGTGTTCCGGCAGGTTGGCATCGATCAGCCGCGCTTCGCCGGTGGTAGTGCTGGAGAGGGCGATGACGATGAAATCTTCCGAGGTGGTGGCGTAGAGGCTGACGTAGAAGGAGTCATCCTTCTCCTCGTAGACCAGCTTGTCCGTGGCCGGATCCGTACCGAGCGTGTGGCGGTAGACCTGATAGGGGAGCAGGGTCTGCGGGTGCTTGCGCACATAGAAGACGGTCTTGTTGTCGTTGGCCCACACCAGATTGCCGGAGGTGTTCTCCAGCGTGTCGGCGGCCCACTTGCCGCTCTCCAGATCGAGGAACTGGATCTTGTATTGGCGGCGGGAGAGATAATCCTCCGCCACCGCCAGCCAGCGGTTGTTGCGACTCACCTCAAGGGCGCCGAGGGCATAGAACTCGTGCCCCTCGGCCCGCAGGTTGCTGTCGAGCAGCAGGTGTGCCTGCTCCTCTCCCAGCCTGGTGCGGGAGTAGATGGCGTACTCCTTGCCCGGTTCATAACGGGTCTGGTAGCGGTAGCCGTTCTTCACATAGGGAACCGACTCATCCTGCTGGGGTATGCGGGCCACCATCTCCTTGTAGAGTTGCTCGCGCAGCGGCTTGGTCGGCTTGAGCATGGCTTCGGTGTAGGCGTTTTCGGCCTCGAGGTATTGCAGCACTTCCGGCGCCTGACGCTGGTCGTCACGCAGCCAGTAGTAGTTGTCGATCCGGGTGTCCCCGTGCTTTTTCAGCGTGCGGGGATGTTTGGCGGCCACGGGCGGCTGGATTGAGGTGTCAGGTGTCGTCATGGCAGGCTCTTCATTGGCATAAGTAGGGGGGAGAACTGTCAGAAAGGCTAGCAGCAGAACTCCTCGGGAAAAGGTAAACATGTCGCATCCTTGGCGCTGGAAAGGGTTGGCAGACCTGAGCATCGGCTCCATGAATTGGGGTTAAATCTGCCCCTTGTTGCCGATTGTTGCAAGCAATCCCTTGTTATTGAAGGAAAAGCAAACAAAAAAGGCCGCCATCTCGCGATAGCGGCCCCTTCTCTGGCCATGAGCGACAAGAGTCCGCTCAGGTGTGCCTCACATGATAGTGGAGTGCCGGTTCATGGCCAGTTGTCGTCAGCCCGGGTAGCGCGACCAGCTGCTGGTCGTGCCCTCGTTGCTGATGCTCAATACCTCGTAGGGCTGGCCGGGAATATCCATGCCCGGCGCACTCTGGGGCATGCCCGGAATGGTCAGACCGCGGATGGCAGGCCGCTCCTTGAGGAGTTTCTTCACGTCGGCGGCCGGTACATGCCCCTCGATCACATAGCCATTTACGATGCCGGTATGACAAGAGGCCAGTTCCGGCGCGATACCGTATTGCTGTTTCACTGCACCGAGCTGCTCGGTCTCGATGACTTCCAGTTCGAAGCCATTCTGCTCCATGTGCTCGTTCCAGCTTTGGCAGCAGCCACAATATTTGGATTTGTAGACGGTCATCTTCTCGGCCGCGAGGGCGGAAAAGCTGACGGTACCGGCCAGCATGGCCAGTAACAGGGGTTTGTACATAACTCACCTCAGATGAAAGAAAAGATGCCCGATACGGGATGACTTTCAGGCCTGAGTGCGAGGGGGGCGTTCGAGCCGCTCCAGCGGCGCTTCCGGCATATAGAGAGAGGGGGAGGAGAAGTCGGGACTATCCGGTTCCAGCACCGCCACCGTCAGGCTGTCACTGGCCAGCAGCGTCATCGAGAGCGCCGTGGTGAAGCTGCCGCAGGGCATCGCTTTTTCCAGCGAGCGTTCGCTCTGGCTGCAGTGGGTGGTCAGGGTACAGAGGTCGGTTGCGGCCCAGCTGCCAAACGACATCAACACCAGCACCAGACTCCACAGGGGGAGCCAGCGACGGGCGTGAGCGAGTTGGCGACGGGTGAGAACCATGGAGTGACTCGGAAATAACAAGGGGCACATGGTAACCCTGTGCCCCCGGGGAGGGTCAAGCCCTCCCCATAGTACCAGTCAGCGCAGATTAAGGTTGCTGACGGGTGGCCGCCAGCACGATCTCGCGCACGCAGACATTTGCCGGCTGGTTCCAGGCATAGAGCACCGCCTCGGCGATCACTTCCGGCGTGATGACGCCGCCCATCTGATCTTTCCAGTCGTGGTAACCGGCCTTGATGCTCTCGTCAGTGGTGTGGCTGAGCAGCTCGGTCTCGACTGCGCCCGGAGCTATGGTCACCATCCGCACGCCGACATCGGCCACCTCTTCGCGGATGTTCTCGGTCAGGGCGTGGACGGCGAACTTGGTCGCGCAGTAGGCGGCATGGTTCGGGAAGGTCTTGCGACCGGCGATGGAGCTGATGTTGATGATGGTGCCGCTGCGGCGCTCCTTCATCCCGGCCAGTACCGCATGGACGCCGTTCAGCACACCCATGACGTTGATGTTGAGCATCTGCTGCCACTCGGCCGGATCCTGCACGTCAGCCTGACCCAGCAGCATGACGCCGGCGTTGTTGACCATGCAGCCGACCGGGCCAAATTTGGCTTCCGCCTGCTGGACGGCGGCCTTCATGGCGGCGGTGTCGGTCACATCGACCCCGATGCAGAGGGTATTGGGCAGACCGAGTGCCTGCATCGGCTCGACCCGACGGGCCAGCAGCAGCAGCGGATGACCGGCAGCAGAGAAGGCTCGGGCGATGGCGGCACCGATCCCGGCAGAGGCACCGGTGATAACGACGAGAGCTTTGGACATGATTTTTTCCTTCAGATTCGATAGTCGGTTTGAGCCAACAAGCTGCTGGCCAGCGCGGAACAGGGTCACTATAGTCACTGCATCTATAAGTGATAAATATTGTTTTCCGCTGGTTATCATCTGAAAAAACTATGGTTGGACTTATGCTGGATTTGCGACTGCTGCGTTTCTTCATCGCTATCTATGAAGAGAAGAACATCACGGCGGCGGCCGAACGCTGCCACGTCAGCCAGCCTTCTCTCTCGGCTGGGCTGCGTCAGTTGGAAGAGGCGCTCGGTGACAGCCTCTTCATCCGTGGCAAGAAGGGGGTGGAGGCGCGCGATCCTGCCCACTATCTCTATCCCCATGCGGTCAAGCTGGTGGAGGAGGCGCGTCGTCTGCCGGAGCTGTTTCGCCAGAAAGCGACGCGTGCGAGGCTCAATATCGCCATCATGCCCGACCTGAGCCGGCGTCGGGTGGCGGGGTTGCTGCAACGGGTACAGACGGTACTGCCCGAGCTGGATCTCACTCTCTCCGATTACGGCACGCCAGCCGACTGTCGGCTGACGCTGGACGCCCTGCGCCGGGAGGACGAGATCTTTCTGCCGCTCTGGGAAGAGGATTACGTGCTCTGCGTGCCGGTCGACCATCCCTTGGCCAGTCGCGAGAGGATCGAGCTGGCCGAGCTGCAACATTATGATTTTATTGAGTGCCCGCCCTGTGAAGCCCATCAACAGACCATAGGTCTGCTGGCCTGTGACCGACTTACCCTCAATCTGGTGGCCAAGGCCGAGAGCAAGGGGTTGGTGATGGCGCTGGTGCTGGCCGGGGTCGGCATCAGCTTTCTGCCGGACGGGCTGGTGGAGGATGAGGCGGGGCTCTGTACCTTGCCGGTGAGCGGGCCGCGGATGTTTCGCCGGATCGGGCTTTGTTACCCCGCTCATCAGACCCTCAATCCGGCGCTGCGGGAGCTGATCCCCGAGTTGGCAGGCCACGGTGCTTCCTGATAAGGTCGCTTTCCTGTGCATCTTTACGATGCGTCTGTCACACCCCTTTTCTCTTTTATCGCGCCAGCTCTGGCGCTTGTTCGGGTGATGTTGTCATGAAACGCATTCTGGTTATTTTTTCCCATCCCGCCTTGCAGGGCTCGCGGGCCAACAAGCAGCTGTTGCAGGCGATTGAGGGATTGGAGGGGGTCACGGTTCACGATCTCTACCACCACTATCCCGACATGTTCATCGATGTTAAGCGGGAGCAAGCGCTGCTGTCGGAGCACGACATCATCGTCTTTCAGCACCCGTTTTACTGGTACTCCTGCCCGGCCATCATGAAGGAGTGGATGGATCTGGTGCTGGAGTATGGCTACGCCTACGGCCCCGAGGCTCATGCCCTCAAGGGCAAGCAGTGGCTGAGCGCCATTACCACCGGCGGAGCGCCGGAGTCTTACTGCAGCGAGGGGTACAACAGCCGGCCGCTGCTCGATTTTCTGCTGCCCTTTCAGCAGGCGGCCAGATTGTGCGGCATGAACTGGTTGCCGCCCTTTGTGCTCCACTCGTTCCACAAGATCAAGGATCCCGCCGCCCTGCGCCGCTGCGGTCAGGATTATCGCCAGCTGCTGACGGCGTTGCGTGACGAGCAACTCACGCCGGAGCTGCTGGCCAGCCGCCCCTATCTGCGCGATCTGCTGGAGGTGCTCTGATGAAATACGGGCTGCATTTTGGCCGAGCTTATGAGCCGGCTCAGACGTTGAAACGGAGGGCTGACTGATGGGCCACGGGATCCTGTTTGATGCCTTTATCTATCTCTCGGCAGCGGTTATTGCGGTGCCGCTGGCCAAGCGCTGGGGGCTGGGTTCGGTGCTCGGCTATCTGCTGGCGGGGATCATCATAGGCCCCTTTCTGCTGGGGCTGGTGGGGGAGCAGAAGGATGTGATGCACTTCGCCGAGTTTGGCGTGGTGCTGATGCTGTTTCTGGTCGGTCTTGAGTTGCGTCCGGCCCTCTTGTGGCAACTGAAGGGGCCTATCCTCGGCACCGGTGGCCTGCAGGTGCTGCTTACCACGGCAGCGCTGACCGGCGTGGCGCACCTGATCGGTCTGCCGCTGCAACAGGGGCTGGCCATCGGCCTCATTCTGGCGCTCTCCTCCACCGCCATCGTGTTGCAGAGCCTGCAGGAGCGCAAGTTGATGCAGAGCGAGAGCGGTCGCTCCGCCTTTGCCGTGCTGCTGTTTCAGGATATCGCCGTCATTCCGATCCTGGCGATCCTGCCACTGCTGGCCATGGCGCCGGTGAGCAACAATGGCAGCTCCGAGCTGGCGGGCTGGCAGCACGGCCTGCTGGTGGTAGCTGCCATCTCCGGCATCGTGCTGGGTGGCCATTACCTGATGCGGCCGGTGTTCCGGGCCATTGCCCAGTCCCACATGCGGGAGATCTTCGTCGCCGCCGCCCTGCTGCTGGTGATCGCCATCGCCGTGCTGATGGAGTCGGTCGGCCTCTCGCCCGCTCTAGGCTCTTTCCTCGCTGGCGTGGTATTGGCCGACAGCGAATACCGTCACGAGCTGGAAGCGGACATAGAGCCGTTCAAGGGGCTGCTGCTCGGCCTCTTCTTCATGTCGGTGGGGGCGGGCATCAACTTCGGCCTGTTTGCCGAACACCCTTTTCTCATCCCGACGCTGGTGGTGGGGCTGATGATGCTCAAATGGCTGGTGTTGATGGCGCTTGGCTTTGTCTTGCGCATCTCGCCGAGTCAACGCTGGACCTTCGGGCTGGCGCTCGCCCAGGGCGGTGAGTTTGCTTTCGTGCTCTTTTCGTTTGCCGCGCAAAACCGGGTGCTGCCCGGCGAGACCATCTCCCTGTTGACGCTGGTGGTGGCGCTCTCCATGGCGCTGACGCCGCTGCTGCTGATCCTCAACGATCGGGTGATCCAGCCCTGGTTCGATTACCGTAACCAGAGCGAGGTGCCGCAGCATGAGCAGCCCGAATTGGTGGAGCATCCGGTGATCATCGCGGGCTTCGGCCGTTTCGGTCAGATCGTGGGACGTCTGCTGCACGGGCACGGCATCGGCACCACCATCCTTGAGCAGGATGCCAGCCAGATAGAGACGCTGCGCAAATATGGCTATCAGGTCTTCTATGGCGATGCCAGTCGTCTTGATCTGCTGCATGCTGCCGGCGCTCACAAGGCCAAGTTGCTGGTGCTCTCCATCAACGACAGCGCTACTTCGCTGGCGGTGATCGAGATGGTGCAGAAGCACTTCCCCCATCTGAAGATCCTGGCACGGGCGCAGGATCGTCCCCATGCCCACGAGATCCTGCGCCACGGTGTCGACAGCGTATATCGGGAGACGCTGGGATCAGCCGTGGATCTGGGGGTGGAGGCCCTGACCCAACTCGGTTTTCGCGCCAACCAGGCCTGGCGGGCGGGCCAGACCTTCAAACAGCACGACAACTGGTTGCTGCGCGAGCAGGTCAACTATCTCGACGACGAACACACCTATATCAACAAGAGCCTGCAATACCGGGAGATCCTCTCCGATCTGCTGCAAGACGACGAGGAGGGGCAGGAGCGTATTCATGCCCACAACTGGAACAGCGGGCTACCCGACGACGACAAGGAAGCAAAATGATTGCCTATTATCCCATGCTCAAACACCTGCACATGACGCTGGCGCTGGTCAGCCTGCTGCTGTTTGCCTACCGCTGGAGTCTGGCACTGTCCGGCAGCGCGCGGTTGCAACAGAAGTGGCTGAAGATCCTGCCCCATATCAACGACACCTTCCTGCTGCTGCTCGGTGTTCTGCTGGCGGTGGCCTTGCAGCTGAGCCCGGGTCAGCAACCCTGGCTGTTGGCCAAGCTGATTGCTCTGGTGCTTTATATCGGTCTGGGTGTCATGGCGCTCAAACGTCCGGCTCGTGGCCAGAAGCTGTTGGCCGGCTTGGCTGCACTGGCAGTGTTTGGCTATATGGTTGGCGCCGCAGTAACCAAGTCGCCCTGGTCATGGCTGATGTAAATCCGGTGAGGAGGAGAGCTTTCCCCTCCTCTTTTTATACGATTGGCTGTTAATCATTGATTGAATGGTTTTTTATGCTGCCTTATTCATTTGGCACAGAGCTTTAATTTGATGTTTTTTCTGCAAATCTTTTCAGTTTTTAGCCTTCCTTACTGATTGTTTTTATTTATAAATCAATCGCATAGTGCATTTTGTATGAAAATGGCGACAGTTGTCGCGGCAAAACTTGCGACATAGACTGTCGCAAGATGCCCTTAGCATACAGTCAACGCTAAACCAGTGAAGGCATGCACCATGAGTAAGAAGCTGTTACGACAACTGACCTTGGCGCGTTGCATCCCGCACCGCCCTTACAAGCTGACCGCCAGCCAACTTCAGGTAAAACTGGAAGAGGAAGGTATCCACGTCAGTCTGCGTACCGTGCAACGGGACCTGGAAGAGATGTCCGGCATGGGACTGTTCGACCTCACCTCGGACGAGCGCAGCAAACCCCATGGCTGGTGCTTCGAGCGCCACGGCCTCAATGACTTTGCCAACATCATGCCGCTCTCGCTGGCCGTTGCGCTGAAAACCTGGAGCGACCAGGCCAGCCAGCTGTTGCCCGCGAGTGTGCTGACCGAATTGAACCCGCTGGTCGACAAGGCCAGTCAGGTGATCCGCGACAGCCAGAGTGAACTGGCCGAACGCTGGCTGGAGAGCGTACACCAGTCGCCGCGCCCGTTTGCCGGCAACCCGGAGATCCGCCGCAGCACCCTGATCCGCGATGCCTTGTGGCGTGGCCGCAAGTTCAGCGCCGAGATCCAGCGGGTGATCAAAGAGCGCACAGTGTGGCTCTGCTACGACCGTATCAATCCGCTCGGCATTCTCAATCAGCCGGATGGTCCGATCCTGCTCTGTACCCTGTCCGAGCTGGATCCCAAGGTCTACGGCATCCCGTTCGACCATATCAAGAATGTGGAGCTGACCAACTTCAGCGCCACCCAGCCGAAGGATTTCAATATCCAGAAGCTGATCCGCGATCAGGGCTATCAGGATGTGAGCGGCCCGATCCGCTTTGTCGGCCGGATCGATGCCAACAGCCAGTCGCTGGTGGATAACCAGATCCCGGGCAACAACCCGCGGATGACCCGCTACGACAAGCGCAGCGTGGTGGTGGAGACCGAAGTACAGGACACCCCGGAGTTTCGCAGTTGGTTGAACAATATCGGTGGCGAGCTGGAGGTGCTGGCACCCGAGTCGCTGCGCAGAGCCTATCTCAACCCGGGCAATCGGGTGAGCTGAACGGTACGTTTGGCACCATAGTGAAAATCGCAAATAGTCGGCCCCAGTGCCGGCTTTTTTTTGCGGTTTTTTTGAGCATATTTATTCAACTTATTTTTAAGCTTTTACGGCGAAATTGAACCGTTTTCCCTGGCCATTCCGGTGCAGGATTGCCGTGTAAGAGATCTGCCATAGTTGCTGTAGGAGGCTGGCGCTTTAACCCGTGCGCGAAGCTAGTCAGGGTGGAGTCCACTTTCCATTGAAACTAAATAAGTTGTTGATTTTAATGAATTATGTTTACAGTCCACTTTGTCTGATAAACGGTTGGCAGGATCTTTCTCCAGAAATCCCCCTTGTTCTGATCCGGCAACGCTTTACTATGGGTCTCACAGGGACGGAGCTGGTTCTGCAGGACGCAGAGCAGCGCATAAAGATGGAATAGTTCGCAGGATGCGAACAGGGACACCTCAGGATGAGTTCGATGGTCTGGATGACTGTCGTCACGGATGAACGAGGGAACACCGCGGGATGCGGCAGGGATACTCTCAGGACGAGAGCAGGACGAACAGGACATCGTTCTTCAGGATGAGCAGGAACTCGCTGGATGCGGGCAGGATTCTTCAGGATGAAGCGAGATAACCCGGATGGTTATCGGTCAGGAAGACGCAGGGAACCCCACAGGACGTGGTAATGGACACCTCCAGGACGGAGACAGTGAAGCAGTTCGGGATGAATTGCCAAGCCAGGAAGGCTGAGGACACGCCAACGGATTGGAAAGGGGATATTCCAAGGGATTAGGATAACGTCAGGGATTGCAGGGAGCATTGCAGTTCTACGGACAGGACGACACGACTATAGGGGACGGCGAAAGCCGTCCCCTTTTCTTTTATACCTGATCCTGATTTTTGGGTCGCTGGGCAGCACTGACAATCTCCTGCAGGCGATGGCGAATATCCACCATGCCGAATACGCCGAAGACCAGCACGCCGACAAACTCGGCCTTGGTCACTTCGAAGTAGCGTTTGCAGGCAGCCTTGATCATGCTGGCCTGTAGCCAGTGGAACAGGGCGACAATCACGCCGCAGACCGGCAAAAAGCCGTTCAGTTTGCCGGGCAGGGGGGCGATCAGGCTCATCAGCACGCCAAACCAGAAGAACAGCACCAGCCCCATCGCCAGCAGATTAAATACCCGCTTCATTGTTTACCTCCCTTACATAGAGTTGATAGCAGACCTGACCGGCCTGTTTGTCCTTGAGTCGTTGCCAGCTGGCGGGCAGCGCCAGATCGGCCATCTCCTTCTCCCGCTCCAGATAGATGAGTGCATCGGGGGCCAGCCAGCCGCGCTGTTCCAGCAGTTCACAAACTTGCGGCAGCAGATCCCGACGAAATGGCGGATCGAGGAACACCAGATCAAACGGTGTCGCCGGGCCTTGCAGCCAGCTCACTGCATCGGTCTGGAATACCTGACCCTGCGTGCTGCCGAGAGTGGCCAGATTCTTTTTGATCTGCTCTGCCGCCCCTCTGTCCATCTCGATCAGGGTGACCTGCTCGGCATAGCGCGACAGCGCCTCCAGACCCAGGCCGCCGCTGCCGGCAAACAGGTCGAGGCAGCGGGTGCCGCGGATGTGGGGAGCCAGCCAGTTGAAGATGGTCTCTTTGACGCGATCCGTGGTGGGTCTGAGCCCTTCCACATCCTTGACCGGCAATTTGCGGCCTCGCCACTGGCCGCTGATGATTCTTACAAAGCCTGATTTTCCTTGCGGGGCAGGGCTTTTGCTCGGGTTGCTACGGCTGGATTTCACTCTGGGCATCGCGTTTCATCGTCAGAAAATAAAGTGGTAGTATAAGGCGGTTCATTTTTATGCCGACCCGCCAAGGGACGGCTATCTTAGCAGTCAGCCAACGAAGTGAGTATTTTTTAGATGGCAAAAGGTTTGTTTTCCTGGCTGGGTTTCGGCCGCAAGAAAGAAGAGGCTGAGGCTGTCCAACCACAGACACCCCAAGCCACCCCGATTACCGCTGAGCCTGAGGTCACTGCTACCCCCGCTCCCGTTTCCGATGTGATTGTTTCCGATAGTACGCCGGCCGTTGTACCCGAAGTGCCCGCCAGCGCACAGAATCCCGTTTTGCACGACGATTGCTGCCCGCCAACCGAGCTGGATGATCATGGTCCGCTGGTGGTAGAGGAGTGCGCCTCCGATCTGGAGCCGGTGATCGTCAACGAATCCCTGATGGCAGAAGAGGAGCGTGCCGCCGCAGAGGCGCAAGCTGCCGAAGCTGCCCGTGTTGCCGCCGAGGTTAACGCCGCAGAAGAGGCT
The DNA here is from genome assembly GCF_038739615.1 of Aeromonas sp. SER. Lineage (NCBI taxonomy): Bacteria > Pseudomonadati > Pseudomonadota > Gammaproteobacteria > Aeromonadales > Aeromonadaceae > Aeromonas > Aeromonas sp. SER. Next base: position 31,149 of record NZ_JBCGFC010000012.1, read on the forward strand.
CGCATTGCCGCTGAAGCCCGCGCAGCAGAAGAGGCTCGCATTGCTGCTGAAGCTCACGCTGCGGAAAAGGCTCGTATTGCCGCTGAAGCCCGTGTGGCGGAAGAGGCGCGTATTGCTGCTGAAGCCCATGCGGCGGAAGAAGCTCGTATTGCCGCCGAAGCCCGCGCAGCGGAAGAGGCGCGTATTGCTGCCGAAGCCCATGCTGCAGAAGAGGCTCGCATTGCTGCCGAAGCCCGCGCAGCGGAAGACGCTCGTATTGCTGCTGAAGCTCGCGCTGCGGAAGAGGCGCGTATTGCTGCCGAAGCTCGCGCTGCGGAAGATGCTCGTATCGCCGCCGAGGCCCGAGCCGCAGAAGAGGCTCACATTGCTGCTGAAGCTCGAGCTGCGGAAGAGGCTCGTATTGCTGCTGAAGCCCGCGCTGCAGAAGAGGCTCGTATTGCCGCTGAAGCTCAGGCTGCGGAAGAAGCCCGTATCGCCAAAGAGGCCCAGCGAGCGGAAGATATGCGCCTGGTCGCTGCGATGGAGGCTGAGGCCGCCGCCTTGGCTGCTCTGCCGCTGGCCGCCAAGGTGGACGACGACACTCAGGACAAGCCGCAGCGGGAGGGCTTCTTTGCTCGCCTCAAGCGCAGTCTGGTGCGCACCAAGGAGAATATCGGCTCCGGTTTCTTCGGCCTGTTCCGTGGCAAGAAGATCGACGATGAGCTGTTCGAAGAGCTGGAGACCCAGCTGCTGACCGCCGATCTTGGCGTCGACACCACCACCCGCATCATCGAGGGGCTGGTGCAGCACGCGGATCGCAAGCAGCTCAAGGATGCCGAGGCACTCTACGGTCTGCTCAAGCAGGACATGGGCGAGATGCTGGCCAAGGTGGAGCAGCCGCTGGTGATCGACACCAGCAAAAAGCCTTACGTGATCCTGATGGTCGGTGTGAACGGCGTCGGCAAGACCACCACCATCGGCAAGCTAGCCAAGCAGTTCCAGGCCGAGGGCAAGAGCGTGATGCTGGCCGCGGGCGACACCTTCCGAGCCGCTGCTGTCGAGCAGCTGCAGGTATGGGGTCAGCGCAACAATATTCCGGTGATTGCCCAGCACACCGGCGCCGACTCCGCTTCCGTCATTTATGACGCCATCGAGGCTGCCCGCTCCCGCGGGGCCGACGTGCTGATCGCCGATACTGCCGGCCGCCTGCAGAACAAGAGCAACCTGATGGAGGAGCTCAAGAAGGTGGTGCGGGTGATGAAGAAGCTGGATGAAGAGGCGCCCCACGAGATCATGCTGACTCTGGATGCCGGCACCGGCCAGAACGCCCTGAGCCAGGCCAAGCTGTTCAGCGAGGCGGTCGGCCTGACCGGTATTACCCTCACCAAGCTGGATGGTACTGCCAAAGGCGGCGTCATCTTTGCGGTAGCCGACAAGTTCCAGATCCCGATCCGCTATATCGGGGTAGGCGAGGGGATCGACGATCTGCGTCCCTTTGTCGCCAACGACTTTATCGAGGCCCTGTTTAGTCGCGATGAGTAAACATCCCATGCCCCGACTTCGGTCGGGGTTTGTCAATGTCAGGGAACCGTTATGATTCGTTTTGACAAGGTCAGCAAGGTATACAGCGGTGGCCATCAGGCGCTGCAGAAGGTCAGCTTTCACCTGCGCAAGGGGGAGATGGCCTTCCTGACGGGACACTCGGGGGCGGGCAAGAGTACCCTCCTCAAACTGATCAGCGTGATGGAGCGACCGACCGATGGTCGCGTTTTCTTTCATGGCGACGATGTCAGCCATATCCAGCGCAGCCAGATCCCCTATGTGCGCCGCCAGATCGGAATGATCTTTCAGGATCACCGGTTGCTGATGGACCGCACCGTGTTCGACAACGTGGCGTTGCCGCTGGTGATCGATGGCTATAGCCATGCGGACATCAACAAGCGGGTCGCCGCGGCGCTCGACAAGGTGGGGCTGCTCGGCAAGGAGCGCTACCAGCCGCGCATGCTCTCCGGTGGTGAACAGCAGCGGGTCGGCATCGCCCGCGCCATCGTCAACAAGCCGCCGTTGCTGCTCGCTGACGAACCGACCGGTAACCTGGATCCCCAGCTCTCCATGGATATCATGCGGTTGTTCGAGGAGTTCAACCGCTTCGGCGTCTCCGTGCTGATCGCCACTCACGATCTGGGGCTCATCGCCCGCATGCGCTATCGCACCCTGACCCTCAAGGCGGGGCGGATGTATTCGGCAGGGGAGGAGCTCTGATGGCTATCGTTCGTCACAAGCAGCCGCCGCTGCGCCGTTTGATGATGTACGGGGTTGACCACGTGCGTCAGGCGTTTGCCAGTCTGGGTGAGCTGTGGCGCAACCCGCTCGCCTCCCTGATGACGCTGGCGGTGCTTGGCGTCAGTCTGGCGCTGCCCTCCTGCTTCCACGTGTTGCTGAAAAATGCCGAGGTGGTGGAGGGGAGCTGGCAGACCAGCTCCCAGATCTCCCTCTATCTGCGCAAGGATCTGCCGGAGCAGAGCATTCTCGACCTGCAGCACAGGATCCTGCTCTACCCCGAGGTGGATTCGGTGACCTATATGAGTCGCGACGATGCGCTGCGGGAGTTTCGCGAGATCTCCGGTTTCGGTGATGCGCTCGATTATCTGGACAGCAACCCGTTACCACCGGTGCTGAGCGTTATTCCGGATCCGCGCTGGCAGAATCCGGAAGGGGCCGCCGAGCTGCTCGGCAAGCTCAACAACGAAGATGGCGTGGAACAGGGCAAGCTGGATCTGCAGTGGTTGACCCGGTTGCAGGGGATCATGAACCTGCTGCGCCACACCATTACCGGTATCGCTGTGCTGCTGCTCTCCGCCGTGCTGCTGATAGTCGGCAATACCCTGCGCCTCAACATCCTCAACCAGCGCTCCGAGATCGAGGTGCTGAAACTGGTGGGGGCGACCGATGCCTTTATTCACCGTCCTTTCCTCTATACCGGCATCTGGTTCGGGGTCATTGGTGGCATGCTGGCCTGGTGGCTGACCGAGGTGATGGTGATCTGGAGCGAGGGGGTGGTGAAAGAGCTGGCGGGCTTGTATAACAGTAACTTCCAGCTGGTTGGCATGGGTCTGGTGGACGGGGTGAACCTGATCCTGCTGGGCGCTCTGCTGGGGCTGATCGCCTCCTGGTTCTCGGTTCACCGCCACATTCGCGACATCGAGCCTTCCTGATTAACTTATCAACATTGTGAATTGCTGGATTTTGCGAAGCGGATCAAGTAAAAGAGTGGCCGTTTCTGGCTTGGCCACTCTTCTCGGAGTATTCTGAATAACGGCGATCTTCAGGATCTTTGCTGGATCCTGTGAACCTTCTGCTTTATAAGCAGTCAAATAGCTGAACGAATTTATACGAGTGTGGCCCCTATGCCTTGCTCGTCAGACTTGGCAAGCATGTGAAGGTTGCGAGCTCCGCAACAATGGACTTAGCATGCTACTTTTCGGGGGTCCTTCATTGTGACCCCCTTTTTTTGACTGTTCATTCATGATTCATCCTGCGGGCATAAGATAAGCCAGTCTAAAGCTGGGCTTGTGATCTATGATGTAAGCCGCAGAATGAGACCCGGTCAGTAGACAGTCCCTCTTGGGGTGTTAGACTGGTTCGATTGAAAAGTAAGAGGTAACAGATGGGAACTTCATTGCAGCGCACTATGGCTTTGATTCCGCAAGGTAGTCTGGAAGGCTATATCCAGGCAGTAAACTCTATTCCGGTGCTGAGCGCAGAGGAAGAGCGTGAGCTGGCTGAGCGTTTGCAGCAGGATGGCGATCTCGAGGCTGCCCGTCAGCTGGTTATGTCGCACCTGCGCTTTGTCGTTCATGTCGCCAAGAGTTATGCCGGTTACGGTCTGCCGCAGGCCGATCTGGTACAGGAAGGCAACATCGGTCTGATGAAGGCGGTCAAGCGCTTCGACCCGAGCGTCGGCGTGCGCCTGGTCTCCTTCGCCGTGCACTGGATCAAGGCCGAAATTCACGAATATGTTCTGCGCAACTGGCGCATGGTCAAGGTGGCAACCACCAAGGCCCAGCGCAAGCTCTTCTTCAATCTGCGCAAATCCAAGAAGCGTCTGGGCTGGCTGAACCACGAAGAGGTGAAAGCCGTGGCTGCCGATCTCGGTGTTTCCGAGAGTGACGTGACCGAGATGGAAGCGCGCATGAGCAACTACGATCAGGCGTTCGATCTGGTTGGCGATGATGAAGATGAGGGCGGTTTCGCACCGGTTCACTATCTGGAGGACAAATCCTCCGATCTGGCCGCGACCATCGAGAATGACAACTGGGACGATCATGCGACCCGCCGTCTGAGCTCGGCTCTCTCTTCTCTCGACGAGCGCAGCCAGCACATCATCCGCGCTCGCTGGCTCGATGATGACAGCAAGACCACTCTGCAGGAGCTGGCCGATACCTACGGCGTCTCCGCCGAGCGAGTGCGTCAGCTTGAGAAGAATGCGCTCAAGAAGCTGAAAGATGCCATGGAGGCTTGATCCCTCCGCGTTGAAAACAGGGCCTGATGGCCCTGTTTTTGTTTCTGACGCCGGTAATCGGGGCTTGCCCAGATTACCCTCGGGTATGTTATGTTGCCGCCACAGCCACATGATGGAGAGCAGAAGTGAAACTGTTGAAGGACCTGTTTACCAATAACCGTGAGTGGGCCGAGCGGATCAAAGCGGAAGATCCCGCCTTCTTTGCCACCCTCTCTGCCCAGCAGGCTCCCGAATACCTCTGGATCGGCTGCTCTGATAGCCGGGTGCCCGCCAACCAGCTGATGGGGTTGCTGCCGGGGGATGTCTTCGTTCACCGCAATGTCGCCAATCTGGTGGTTCACACCGACTTCAACTGCCTCTCGGTGCTGCAATATGCGGTCGAGGTGCTCAAGGTGAAGCACATCATCGTCTGCGGCCACTATGGCTGCGGCGGGGTCAAGGCGGCGATGCAGAATCAGGAGCTGGGGCTCATCGACAACTGGCTGCGCAACATCAAGGATGTCTACTTCAAATATGGTGAAGAGCTGGAGGCCATCGAGGATGAGCACGAGCGCTTCGACTATCTGTGCGAGCTGAACGTGGCCGAGCAGGTGGCCAACGTCTGTCATACCACCATCATCCAGAACGCTTGGCGCAAGGGGCAGGAGTTGGCCGTTCACGGCTGGATCTACGGGATCAAGGATGGCTTGCTGCACGATCTCGATCTCTGCATCAGCGGGCCGGATCAGATCCCCGATGTCTATCGCGCCTGGCCGGACATGCGTCCGCCCCACCGCCGGCGCTAAGGAGCATCCCGTTGGCGCCCGCCCTCTACCTGCAGATCAAGCAGCACATCTTGGATCGGATCCGTGAACGCCACTATCAGGCGGGGGACAGGATCCCGACCGAAGCGGCCCTGTGCGAGCAGTTCACCGTGAGCCGGATGACGGTCAACCGGGCACTGCGCGAACTGGTGGCCGAGGGGTGGCTGGTGCGCACCGCCGGGTCCGGCAGCTTCGTGGCGGACAGGCGTACCGAATCGCCGCTGCTGGCCATTCGCAACATCGCCGACGAGATTGCCGAGCGGGGCAGCGAATACAGCGCCCGGGTGATCCGGCTGCAGCGGCTGGCCGCCGACGAGAAGGTGGCGGTGCAGCTTGGGCTGCGGGTTGGTGCCCCCATCTTCCACAGCCTCATCGTCCATCAGGCCGATGGCGAGCCGCTGCAGCTGGAGGAGCGCTTTGTCGATGCCGAGCGGCTGCCGGGTTATGGCGAGCAGGATTTCACGAAGCAGACCCCCAACCGCTATCTGATGGAGCTTTGCCCCCTGTCGGAGATGGAGCACGTGGTGGAAGCCGTGTTGCCCAGCGCCGGTGAGGCGGGATTGTTGCAAATTCGCGTGGATACACCCTGCCTATTGTTGCACAGGCGCACCTGGTCGGAAGGACATCTGGTCTCCTACGCCAGATTGCTCTCCCCCGGTTCTCGCTACAAGCTGAGCTCCAAGGCGCAGCTTTCTTGATTGTCTATACAAATTGATTCTTCTCAAGCCCACCTCTGGTGGGCTTTTTTGTGCTTAAACTCTAAGCGTGATGCTGTTATCAGGTTGTGAATCCTGCTCTTTCTTTCGCCGGATGGATCGATTATAAGGATATGTATATACATTTGAGGTCGCTATGAACAAGGAACTGTTGAACTGCGAGCGCGTCTGGCTCAACGTGACGCCCGCCACCCTGAATGCCGGACTAGCCGATTACGGTCTGCTGCCGCTCCATGCCATCGGCGTCAAGGATGGCAAGATCCACGCCCTGGTGCCGATGGCCGAGTTGAAGGGGCCGCATCCCGCCCATTGGCAGGATATGCAGGGCAAGCTGGTCACCCCCGGCCTTATCGATTGCCACACCCACCTGATCTTTGCCGGCAGCCGTGCCGAGGAGTTCGAGCTGCGCCAGCAGGGGGTGCCCTATGCCGAGATCGCCCGTCGGGGCGGTGGCATCATCAGCACGGTGCGTGCCACCCGCGCCGCCAGCGAAGAGCAACTGTTCGAGCTGGCACTGCCGAGGGTGAAATCCCTGATCCGCGAAGGGGTCACCACAGTGGAGATCAAGTCCGGCTATGGCCTGACGCTGGATGATGAACTCAAGATGTTGCGGGTGGCCCGCCGACTGGGAGAGGCGCTGCCGATCCGGGTCAAGACCACTTTGCTGGCGGCCCATGCGGTGCCGCCGGAGTATCGCGACGATCCCGACAGCTGGGTCGAGACCATCTGTCAGGAGATTATCCCGGCCGCCGCCGAGGCGGGCCTGGCCGATGCGGTGGATGTCTTCTGCGAGCATATCGGCTTCTCGCTGGCCCAGACCGAGCAGGTCTATCTGGCGGCGGATCAATACGGCCTGCCGGTGAAGGGGCATATGGATCAGCTCTCCAACCTCGGTGGCAGCACCCTCGCCGCCAACTTCGGCGCCCTCTCGGTGGATCATCTGGAGTATCTGGATCCGCAGGGGATCCTGGCACTGGCCCAGCGCGGCGTAGTCGCTACCCTGCTGCCCACCGCCTTCTATTTTCTCAAAGAGACCAAACTGCCACCGGTCGCCGCGCTGCGCAAGGCGGGGGTGGCGATGGCGGTCTCCTCCGACATCAACCCGGGCACGGCCCCCATCGTCTCGCTGCGGATGGCGATGAACATGGCCTGTACCCTGTTTGGTCTGACTCCGGTGGAGGCGATGGTCGGGGTGACCCGCCACGCCGCAAAAGCGCTTGGCGAGCAGGAGCACCTTGGCCAGCTCAGGGTGGGGATGGTGGCCGATTTCCTGATCTGGCACTGCACCCATCCGGCCGAGTTGAGCTACATGGTCGGCGTCGATCAGCTGGCAGGCCGCATCTTCAACGGCGAGGAGACCCTCCATGGATAAGTTCAACCCGATCGACGTGGCGCTCTGGCAGGGACGACAGGATCCGGAAGATGGTGAGTTGGCCCTGCGCTGGCATGACAAGGTGCAGCCCTGGGCTGCCGAGGCACAAGAGGCAGCTGGTGTAGTGCTGCTCGGTTTTGCCTGCGATGAAGGAGTGCGCCGCAACAAGGGGCGTGTCGGCGCCGCCGGAGCGCCGCTGGCGGTGCGCAAGCTGCTGGCCAATACCGCCTGGCACCTGAATCGACCCGTCTACGATGGCGGGGATGTGAGCTGTACCGATGGGGATCTCGACGCCGCCCACGGTCGTCTGGCTGAGCGGGTCTCCGCTGCGCTCAATCTGGGCCACTTCCCGCTGGTGCTGGGGGGCGGCCACGAGGTGGCCTTCGGCAGCTGGAGCGGCCTCAACCGTCATCTTGGTGGCGAGGGGCGGGTCGGGATCATCAATTTCGACGCTCACTTTGACCTGCGCATGAAGCAGGAGCTGGCAAGCTCCGGCACCCCCTTCTTCCAAATTGCCGAGCAGTGCGTCGCTCAGGGCACACCGTTTCACTACGCCTGCCTCGGGGTGGCCGAGACCGCCAATACCCAAGCCCTGTTTGCCCGCGCCAAGGCGCTGGGAGTGTGGCATGTGCTGGACGAGGCGATGACCCAGACCGGGTTGCCAGCCTTGCTAGGCGGGCTGGACGCCTTTATCGCCGATTGTGATCACCTCTATCTGACCATCGATCTCGATGTGCTACCCGGAGCCGTGATGCCGGGAGTGAGTGCCCCCGCCGCCCGCGGCGTGGAGCTGGCGGTCATCGAACCGCTGATCGCCCATATCCGGGCCAGTGGCAAGCTGAGGCTCGCTGACCTGGCCGAGTACAACCCGACGCTGGATCAGGACAATCGCAGTGCCCGCGTGGCTGCGCGACTGGTTCATCTGTTGACCCGTTAACCCTTTGGCCGCCCGTCGCCAAAGGCACCCTATTGATACAACAAGGAGTGTGTATGTCTGTGCAACAGCAGGATCCCCGTCATGATCCTAACCGCGTGATCCGTGCCCCGCGCGGTACCGAGCTGACCGCCAAGAGCTGGCTCACCGAAGCGCCGCTGCGGATGCTGATGAACAACCTGGATCCCGAGGTGGCCGAGCATCCCCAGTCGCTGGTGGTCTATGGCGGCATCGGTCGCGCCGCCCGCAACTGGGCCTGCTTTGACAAGATCGTCGAGGTGCTGACCCGGCTCGAGGAGGACCAGACCCTGCTGGTGCAATCCGGCAAGCCGGTCGGGGTGTTCCAGACCCACAAGGATGCGCCGCGGGTGCTGATTGCCAACTCCAATCTGGTGCCGCACTGGGCCAACTGGGAGCACTTCAACGAGCTCGATAAGAAGGGCCTGATGATGTACGGCCAGATGACCGCGGGTTCGTGGATCTACATCGGCACCCAGGGGATCGTGCAGGGCACCTACGAGACCTTCTTTGCGGTGGCCAATCAGCACTTCAACGGCGAACCCAAGGGGCGCTGGATCCTCACCGGCGGGCTCGGTGGCATGGGCGGTGCCCAGCCGCTGGCCGCCACCATGGCCGGCTTCTCGATGATCGCCGTGGAGTGCGACGAGACCCGCATCGATTTTCGTCTGCGCACCCGTTATGTGGACAAGAAGGCCCACAGCCTGGATGAGGCGCTAGCCATGATCGAAGAGGCCAAACAGAGCGGCAGCGCCGTCTCCGTCGGTCTGCTTGGCAACGCCGCCGACGTCTTCGCCGAGCTGGTGGCCCGTGGCATCACCCCTGACGTGGTGACCGACCAGACCTCTGCCCACGACCCGGTGCACGGCTACCTGCCGCAGGGTTGGAGCGTTGCCAAGTGGCGCGAGCTGCAGCAGAGTGCCCCGCAGGAGGTGAATCTGGCCGCTCGTCGCTCCATGGCCCGTCAGGTGGAGGCGATGCTGACCCTGCAAGAGCGCGGCGCGGCGACTCTGGATTACGGCAACAACATCCGTCAGATGGCGCTTGAGGAGGGGGTTGCGAACGCCTTCGACTTCCCCGGCTTCGTCCCCGCCTATATCCGCCCGCTGTTTTGCGAGGGGATTGGCCCGTTCCGCTGGGTGGCCCTCTCCGGCGATCCGGAAGATATCTACAAGACCGATCAGAAGGTGAAAGAGCTGATCCCCGATGATCCTCACCTGCACAACTGGCTCGACATGGCCCGCGAACGTATCGCGTTTCAGGGGCTGCCGGCGCGGATCTGCTGGGTCGGGGTCAAGGATCGGGTACGCCTCGGTCTGGCCTTCAACGAGATGGTGAAAAACGGCGAGCTGAAAGCCCCCATCGTCATTGGCCGCGACCATCTGGATTCCGGCTCGGTGGCGAGCCCGAACCGCGAGACCGAGTCGATGATGGATGGCTCCGATGCCGTCTCCGACTGGCCGCTGCTCAACGCCCTGCTCAATACCGCTGGCGGCGCGACCTGGGTCTCCCTCCACCACGGCGGCGGGGTCGGCATGGGCTTCTCCCAGCACTCCGGTGTGGTGATCGTCTGTGATGGTAGCGACGATGCGGCCCGTCGCGTCGGTCGGGTGCTGCGCAACGACCCGGCCACCGGGGTGATGCGCCATGCCGATGCGGGCTACGAGATTGCCATCAACTGTGCCCGCGAGGCGAAACTGGATCTGCCGATGATTGACGGCGCCAACGGTGTCAAAGGAAAGGTGTAACACCATGTTTGAATTGACTATTACCCCGGGCGAGCTGGATCTTGCCACCCTGCGCCGCGTTAGCCGCGAGCCGGTACATATTGCACTGGATCCGGCGGCGTTGCCGGCGATCCACGCCTCTGCCGCCACTGTCTCCCGGGTGATCGAGCAGGGACGCGTGGTATACGGCATCAATACCGGCTTTGGCCTGTTGGCCAATACCCGGATCCCGGTGGATCAGCTCGACGAGCTGCAGCGATCCATCGTGCTCTCCCACGCTGCGGGCATCGGCACCTATATGGATGACGCCACCGTGCGGTTGATGATGGTGCTCAAGCTCAACTCGCTGGCGCGGGGTTTCTCCGGCATCCGGCTGGCGGTGCTGGAGGCGCTGATGAAGCTGGTCAACGCCGAGGTCTATCCGCTGGTGCCGAAGAAGGGCTCCGTCGGCGCTTCCGGCGATCTGGCGCCGCTGGCCCATATGAGCTGCCTGCTGATCGGTGAAGGCAAGGCTCGTCACGACGGGCGCGAGATCGATGCCTGCGAAGCGCTGCGGATCGCCGGGCTTGAGCCCATCGCGCTGGCACCGAAAGAGGGGCTGGCGCTGCTCAACGGCACCCAGGCAAGCACCGCCTTTGCGCTGGAAGGGCTGTTCCACGCCGAGGATCTGTTCGCGGGTGCCATCACCATCGGTGCCATGAGCGTGGAGGCGGCCCTTGGCAGCCGCCGTCCGTTCGATGCCCGCATTCACGCGGTACGCGGTCAGCGTGGCCAGATTGATGCCGCTGCCTGCTATCGCCATCTGCTGGGGGATCTCAGCGAGATCGGCATGTCCCACCACAACTGCGAGAAGGTGCAGGATCCCTACTCATTGCGCTGCCAGCCGCAGGTGATGGGGGCCTGTCTGACCCAGATCCGTCAGGCGGCCGAGGTGCTGGTGTGCGAAGCCAACTCGGTCTCCGACAACCCGCTGGTGTTTGCCGATGACGAGGAGATCATCTCAGGCGGCAACTTCCACGCCGAGCCGGTGGCCTTTGCGGCCGATAATCTGGCGCTGGCCATCGCCGAAATAGGCTCGCTCTCCGAGCGGCGCATGGCGCTGCTGATCGACTCGCGGATGTCCGGTCTGCCGGCGTTTCTGGTCAACAATGGCGGGGTCAACTCCGGCTTCATGATCGCTCAGGTCACCTCGGCGGCGCTCGCCTCCGAGAACAAGACCCTGGCCCATCCGGCCTCGGTAGACAGCCTGCCCACCTCCGCCAATCAGGAGGATCATGTCTCCATGGCGACCTTCGCCGGCCGTCGGCTGGCAGACATGGCGGAAAATACCCGCGGCATTCTGGCAGTCGAACTGCTGGCGGCGGCGCAGGGGCTCGATTTCCGTGCTCCGCTGCGGGCCAGTGCCGGGGTGGAAGTGGCCAAGGGGCGGCTGCGGGAAGAGGTTAGCTTCTACGACAAGGACAGGTACTTCGCGCCGGACATCGAGGCGGCCGCCGCGCTGCTGGGCCGTGCCAGCTACAACGATCTGGTTCCGGCCGGGGTGCTGCCCAGCCTGTAAGCCTTGATCCCCCTTCTCCCCTGGCGGGAGAGGGGTAGGGGATGAGGGGGACGCCGCTTCACTGGTATCCGTGAGATCCCGGCGCTGATAACAAAAGACCGCCCAATCGGGCGGTCTTTTCGTCTCTGCGATAGTCGGTCACTGGTGCTCGAACATCAGGAACAGATAGACCACGAACAACACCAGATGGGTGGCGCCGTGCAGCACATTGGTACGGCCGCTGCTGAAAGTCACCTTGCACACCATGAGCGTAGTGATGAGCAGCACCATGTCGGCAGCGGAGAGGCCGAGGCGCACCTCCTGACCCAGCATGGAGCCGATAAACAGCACGGCCGGGACGGTGAGGGCTATGGTGGCCAGCACCGAGCCGAAGTAGAGGTTCATGGCCCGCTGCAGCTGATTGTTGATGGCGGCCTTGATGGCGCCAACCGCCTCGGGAGCCAGCACGATACAGGCTACGATAAAGCCGCCGAGCGCCTGCGGTGCTGACAGCACCTTGACCCCGTAGTTGATGGGGATGGCGAGGGTCTTGGCCAACAGGATCACCACTACCAGATAGGCGAGCAGCAGCAGGGTGTGATAGACGTTGCTCTGCAGCGGGCCGTGGTGCTCCTCGTAATCCTCATGGTCGCTGTCGACAAAGAAGTGGCTGTGGCTGCGGGTCTGGATCAGCAGGAAGACTACGTAGAGCAGGATCGAGATGGTGATGAGCATCCATGACATGGCGCGCGACATGCTGCCAACCGTGCCCCCTTCGGTGAAGTTGGGAAGCACCAGACAGAGCAGGGCGAGCGGGATGATAGCCACCAGATAGGATTTGACCCCGTCCAGATTGAAGCTCTGGGTGTGGTAGCGCCAGCCGCCAAACAGCAGGGTGAAGCCGACCAGACCGTTGGTGACCAGCATCACCACGGCGAACATGGTGTCGCGGGCCATCACCGGATTGGGCTCGCCGGTCAGCATGACCGAGGAGATCATCACTACCTCCAGCGAGATGACCGAGAGGGTGAGGATCAGGGTGCCAAAGGGTTCACCCAGCTTGATGGCGAGGGCATCGGAGTGGCGCACCACCGAGAAGATGGCCCAGGTGACGATGGCAAGCAGCCCCGCCGACACAGGAAGATAGATCCCGAGCGGAGTTGTCTCTGTCAGCAGGTCGCTGCCGAGCGTCTTGAAAAAGAGCAGGGTGAGCAGGCCGACGGGCAGGGCAATCTCTTGCCGGATAACTGTCTTCATAGGCAATGGTTCTCTTCTGGGGCGACCGGTGGGCCGGGAGATGAATGGAATGTGCAACGGGCGGTTGCACCCTAACCAGCCCCTTATGATAAAAGCTCTTGGCCTCGAGGGGCAGCCCATTTTGTTAACAGATGTAAATTGTGGGCTTGGATCGGAGCAGATCTTGGATTGTGGCGGTGCCGATGGCAGGCTTGCCCCGTTGGCAAGGCTCTGTTGAAATGGCTCCCTCTCTGATCAGGAGTCCATTTGATGCTGTTGCCACCCATCTCTCACGACTATGAACCGGCCAGCGCAGCCGAACAGGCGGCGCTCTCGGCCAGTGATCCGCTGGTGATCGTGGCCGCCAGCGCCAGGATCCGCATCGATCCCGTCTATTACCGGCTCGGTCTGGCGGGCAGTGAGCCGCAGATCCGGGTGCGGGAGCCGGTTGCCAAAGCGCTGGCGCGGGTAGCCGCAGCGCTGCCTGCGGGATTGGGGCTCACCTTGCTCGACGGATTTCGCAGTCGCGCCACGTCTCTGGCCATCTTCGAGCGGATCAAGGGCGAGATCGCCGCAGCCAATCCTGACTGGGATGGCGCCCGGCTTGAGCAGGAGACTCGCCGTTTCTGTGCCCATCCCTCTGACCCCGGTCACTATCCGGTGCCGCCCCATCTGTCGGGCGGAGCCATCGATCTGCTGCTGCACGATCTGGCGAGTGGCGAGCCGCTCGACTTTGGTACCGGCTTTGACGATATCAGCGAGCGGGCCGAGAGTGACTATTTCGAACGCCCCTGTGCGGGAATGAGCGAGGCGCGGCGGCTGCAGATCCGTGACAACCGCCGTCTGCTGTTCTGGCTGATGCGGCGGGAAGGGTTCAGCAACTATCCCGGCGAGTGGTGGCATTTTGATCTGGGCGACTGCCTCTGGGCCCGTTTTCGCGGCGGTGAGTACCGCTATCCTGCCGCGGAGTGAGTGATCCCGGAGCAAACCCCGGGAAAGAGAGTTCTCTTCTTTGTCGTCAGGCCGTTTCCGCCATGGGTTGGCGGAAGGCCTGTTGCCAGAGCAGAAGCTCCTGCAGCGGCATGGGCTTGCCAAAGACATAGCCCTGTATCAAATAGACCCCCTGTCGATACAGGTAGTCGACCTGCTCCCGGGTCTCGACCCCCTCGGCAATCATCTCCATCCCCGACTCTCGGCCAAATGCGATGATGGCATCCAGCACGCTGCGTTTGAGGTCGTCGGTGCCTATGGTGTCGACGAACATCTTGTCGATCTTGATCTGGCGGATCCCGAGGCTCTGCAGATAGGCGAAGCCGCCATAGCCGGTACCAAAGTCATCCAGTTTGATATGATAGCCCCGCTTTTGCAGGGCATTGATCTCGCTGGTAGCACTCTTGATATCGGTCAGCGGTTTGCGCTCGGTCAGCTCAAAGGTGAGCTGGGTGGGGGAGGGCCACTGATGCTGTTGCAGCAGGTTGCGCAGCAGAGGCTGCTCGACATGGGCCGCCACCAGATTGACGCTGACCCACTGAGTTGCCGCCATAGAGAAGAGGTCTGTGAGTACCCGCTCCAGCAATTGGGCGGTTATCGGCAGGATCAGCCCCTGTTCTTCGATATAGTCGATAAAGGCGCCGGGAGGAACCAGTTCACCGCCGCGCCGCCAACGCAGCAGCGCCTCGAAGCCAACGACTTCTCTGGTTCGGCTATCCACTACCGGTTGGTAGAAGGGTTCAAACTCCTGATTTTTCAAACCTATCTGCAGCAGTCCTTGCAGCGAGCGCTGATAGTGGCGATGCAACCAGTAGGCACCAGCCAGCAGGATACCCAGGGCTACACCAATCCATAAAGCCAGGGTTTCAGCCTGCGCTCTGGCATAACGTGTCAGCGCCTGGCCTGCCCACAACGTCTGTTTGGTCAATGTGTTAGGTTCATAAGAGTCGATACTGTTCGGACCTGGCTCCTGTTTGATTCGTTTGTCGCCACGCGGCAGCATGGGGACGTACGAATCTTTGTTGATCAGGTTGCACTCCAGATAGAAGCAGTCGGCACAGGGAGTCTGAAGGATTTCGTGGATCCAGCTGTTGTCCAGCACCCAATAGGCAATGTTGCCGTTGGTGGCTCTGTAATAGACCACCAGTTCTTGTTCCGTATTGAAGCTGGGTGGTGTGGCGGTCAGGCCGAACGGGCCTATGGCGATGTCATCAGGTTGTGGGCTGATGGCAATCGAGATTCCTTGCCCCAGGCTGGAGCAGGCCTGCCCCGAGCCAAGCTCCAGTCCTTGCAGGCGAATATGGGTGTTGTAAAAACGGGGGCTGCGCAGTAGTGACATATCTTTTGCGCCGCAGTTGAATTCGAACTGCTTCAACTGGGTTGCAAGAATCTCATGAAGAAGGTTGAAGCGTTCTGTGTTGGCCCGCTTTATCTCGGCCATCTTCTGCTCCTGCATTCTTTCTGCAAGAGGTTCAGCCAGCCAGTACGCAATTGGTTGACCGAAAAGAACAGGAAAAACCAACAATAACAAATAGATAAGTATTGATGGGGTGCGCATGGGGCGACCTGCTGTATGGTTGGGCCCATATGGGCAACATTGAGTTTATTGCATTAGTACAATCAATTTGAAGCGGGATTATTAGTTGCCTTGATTAAATTATTAACATAATGATTTTAAATGTTTTTACTCCTTGAACATGAAGAGATTCAATCGTTAACCTGTCATAAATGACAATTGCCCGACTTATCCGAACTGCATTAGAGTAGCCCTGCGGTTTGACTCACCGTGTGTTCAATACTCCTGTATCTGTTTTTTGTCAGTAGCACAGAGTGTTAGTTTTGATATGAGTGTTCCTTTTGGTCCCTTTTCAGGGACCATTTTTCTTTCTGCCGTTTTCCGCTCTGCTCTCTTCGTTTGCTCCGCGCTTGGTAATCTCCCCCCGCTTTCGGTATCCTCGCCCCTTTGAAATTGCAGAAGCGGGATCTCCATCCATAGCAGGGCGCTGATCGCCGCTGCTACCATGAGGTCACATGGATGATGCTGGGCATACGGAAAAGCGCATGAAACTGACTACACAGCTTGTCTCGTTTATCACCCTGTGCGTGATTGCCGCCATGGCGACCGTGCTGATTGGCGGCGTGTTCAGCTTTCGCGAGCTGGGGATGGAGCTGCAGCAGAAGAAGGTTGATGCGCTGGTCGAGGTGATCGACAAGCAGCTCGATGTCTCCCATGACATGAACGAGATGAGTCACTGGTTGCCCACCCTGCTGCGTGCTTCCCACGTCGTCGAGCTGGAGGTGCGCCAGAACGATCAGCGAGTCTACTGGTTTCGTGATGTGCAGCGTTCGGTCGATGATCAGCTGTTGCTGCCATACAGCAAGGCGCTGACCCATCAGGTCGGCATGCGGGCCAATCTGAAGCTGGAGCGCCCCTTCAAGGAGGCGGAGTACTCCATCAAGGCGATGTCCGGTATCTCCTTCGGCGTCTTTATTGTGGTGTTCGGCCTCTGGTACTCCATTCGCTGGCTGCGCCAGCAACTGCGCGGTGCCGAGTTGCTGGCCGAGCGTGCCCAGCTGATCCTCGATGACAAACTCTCCAAACTGAATCACGACCCCGCTGAAGAGTGGCCGGTTGCTGCCAGTCAGGCGCTCGACCATCTGCTGGCCGAGCTGGCGGATGCCCGCAAGGAGCGCAGCCGCTTCGACAACTTCATCCGCAGCAATGCCTTCGTCGACAAGATGACCGGCATTGGCAACCGTCTCTTTTTCGACAACCGGCTCGAGAGCGCCATCATGGAGGCGAGCGTGATGAGCGGCGGCGTGCTGCTGATCGATCTCGCCTGTCTCGAGGATCTGGAGGCCGAGCAGTTCGATCTGCTGGGTCATGATCTGATGCTGGAGGCAAGCGCGACTATCGGAGCCTTCGTGCGCAAGCACAGTGGCGCCCTGCAGGCCCGCTATGCCGGGCAAGTGTTTGCCGTGCTGCAGCCCAATATGTCCGAAAGCGAGATGGTGGACAGTGCCAGTCAACTGCTCAAGAGCCTGCAGCGCCTCCACTGGCCGCAGGAGGTCAATCCGGAGACCGCAGTTTATCTCGGTGCCGTCTGCTATCAGTCGCAGGACTCCCTGCTCAAGGTACAGGAGGAGGCGGAGCTGGCTCTCAAGAGCGCCCGTCTGCAAGGGCACAACGGCTGGTTCCTCTACGAAAAGCAGCTGGATGAGGAGCAGAGCAGCAAGGGCACTGTGCGTTGGCGTACTCTGCTCAGCCGTCGCCTCGAAGAGCAGGCCATCGAATTCTATATCCAGCCGATCCAGCAGGATCGGGGGCAGGTGGTGCTGCAGCAGGAGCTGCTCACCTATCTTGAGGATGAGCAGGGGCGGCCACTGCCGGCCGGGATCTTCATGCCGATGGCCGAGAAGGTGGGGCTGTTGCTCCAGCTGGATCGGCTGGTGGCGGAACAGACCCTGGCGTTGCTCCGTCAGCGCTCCGACCAGAGCTGTCCGGTCAGCCTGGCTCTCAGCGCCCAGAGTCTGCTCCATCGCGACTTCCAGCGCTGGCTCTTCTTCGCTCTGTTCCAGCTGCCACGCAGTACCAACGAGCGGCTGATCCTGCAACTTTCCGAGGCGCAGGTGACCCGCCATTTCGAAGCCCTCAAGCGACCGCTGCGCTCCCTGCGGATGCTCGGATGCATGCTGGCCATCGATCATGCCGGCCAGGATGTGGTGAGCACCCAGTACATCAAGGAGTTCGAGATCAATTTCCTCAAGCTCCATCCCAGCCTGGTGCGGGAGATCCATGCTCGCCAGGTGAACCAGATGGCAGTGCGCAGTCTGGTGGGCGGCTGCGCCAATACCCCGACCCGGGTATTGGCTGTTGGGGTCGAGAGTGGTGACGAGTGGAAGATGCTGCGCCACCTCGGGGTGCATGCGGGACAGGGCCCCTGGTTTGCGCTGCCCGAGCGACTGGTGATGGAACCGGCCGAAGCCTGATGTCTCAGAGGCGGCCCTGCTCCCTGAGCCCGGCCAGCCCCTGCATGCCACCGGTGTGGATAAATACGATCCTGCTGCCCGGAGCTATGCGACCCGCAGCCAGCTCGCGAAACAGCCCGTACATTGCCTTGCCGCTGTAGATGGGTTCCAGCGGCAGACCGGTTTCGGCGCTGAAGGCCTGTACCCACTGCCAGAGCACCGGGCTGAATCTGGCGTAACCGCCATCGTGATGATCCAGTGCGATCTGCCAGCCGGGGGTTGTTGCGGCGGCGGGGTAGAGGCGGCGCACTTCGTCGGCGATAAAGTTGCCTCCCTTGAGCACGGCGATTGCGAGGATCTGCTCCCTTTCCCGTTTGCCGGCAATCAGGCCGGCCAGGGTGCCGCCGCTGGCGCAGGGGAGCACCCAGAGATCCGGCGAGAAGGGGAGCTCGGTGACCAGTTCGGCCACGCCGGGGATGGCGAGAGGGCTGCTCCCGCCTTCGGGAACGATGAGGGCGTCTGCGGCTTCAAATTGAGCCAGCCATTCCGGCTCCTGCCGCCGCCGGTAGCTCTGCCGATCGACAAAAACGAGATCCATGCCCCAGCGTCTGGCATCGCTCAGGGTAGAGTTGCTGACTGAGTCACTTTCGCCCCGTATGATACCTGTGGTGCGAAGGCCAAATTGATAGCCAGCAGCGGCCAGGGCGTGGATATGATTGGAGTAAGCGCCACCAAAGGAGAGCAGGTGGCATTTGCCGTGTTCGCGGGCATGGTGCAGATGGTACTTGAGCTTGCGCCACTTGTTGCCGGAGATGAGCGGGTGGATCAGATCGTCCCGTTTGCACCAGAGCTCGACGCCATAGCGGGCCAGCAGTGGATGGTGAATCGCTTGCAGTGGTGACGGGCCAATGGCACTGATTTCAAACGCCGACGGTGAAGGGTTGGCTTGCAATGGTGAGTCCCTCTTTTGTCTGGAGGCTAATCTGCTGTTTATGTTAATGTTTCACTCATTTAATCACTAATGACGGGCGGGCTTACATGAAACAACTGTTCAGACGGTCGACGCCAAGCCGCCAGGTGGGGCTCTTGCTGGCCAATGACAGGATCATGCTGGCTGCTGTGGGCAATCCCCCAGTGTTTGCTACGCGCGCCATCAACAGCCCGCAAGATTGGCCGCTCGCCGTCAACGAACTATTCACTCGCCACGGCCTTGCCAAATCCCGGGTACGCGTTGCTCTGGCCGCCCCGCTCTATCAGCAGATCCAGATCGACAAGCCCGCCGTCCCCGATGCCGAAATGGCGGGGGCGCTCCCCTGGGCCATCAAGGATTATGTCAACGAGCCGGTGCTGCAGCTCGCCATGGATTATGTGGATCTGCCCACTCCACCCGCCGGTCGACCGCGGATCAATGTCATCTGCTTGCCCAAAAGCAGGGTGCAGCAACTGGCGGAGGCGATCAACGGCATTGCCACCCTGCAATCCATCATCAGTGACGAGCTGGCGCTGACTTCCCTCTATGAGGCGGATGAGGCGGTGCGCATGCTGCTCTGGCAGCCGAAGGGGCAGGATCTGCAACTGCTGGTTTTCCATCAGGGGGGGCTCTGCTTCTCCCGCCAGCTGCGCGGCTTTGCTTCCCTGACCGGCGAACAGGAGCCTGGCAGCATGTTGCTCGACTCGCTGGCGCTGGAGATCCAGCGCTCGTTCGATTATCTGGTCGGCCAGCTCAAACTACCGGAGATTGGCCAGATGCAGCTGGCCGTCGCCTCGCCCTTGATCGGCACCCTGGTTCGTCACATGGAGCATACCTTCGGCCTCGCTGTCTCCGCCATGGCCAACAAGGCAGTACTGGCCGGTGTCGAGTATCTGTCGGCCTATGCCGCCGCCATCGGGGAGGATGCCTGATGAAACGTCAGATAAACCTCTATGGCGCCGAGTTTCACCCCAAGCGGCAGTGGGCCAGCCTCAACCAGATGGTGCTGGCATGGGGCATTACCCTGCTTGTCATCTTGCTGGTCGGTGCCGGTTACGGCTGGCAGCAGCACAGTGTCAGCAGGGCGTTGGCACAGGTCAACGCCGAGCTGGCGCTCAAGCGCAGCGAGGCGCAGCGGCTCGATGCCGATCTGGCGCGCCATCTGGCCGATCCGGCTCTGCAGCAGCAGTTGCTCAACAAGCAGGATGATCTGGGGGCCAGACAGGAGCTGCTGCGCCAGCTGGGCTCCTTATCCCTGCAAAAATCGCAGGGGTATGCCGGAGTGATGGCCGATCTCTCCCGCATTCGCAGCAGCAATCTATCCCTGCAACGGATCGAGATCCTCGAAGGGCGGATCAATCTCTCCGGCTTTGCCGGTCGCAGTCAGGATGTGCCGGCCTGGGTCAACCGATTCAAGCAGGCACCGACCCTGATGGGCAAGGAGTTTGGCGAGTTGACCCTGAGTCGTGACAAGGAGGGGCGTCTTGCGTTCCAGTTGAGCGGCATTGCGCGGGAGAAGCCCTGATGAACCTGAAAGCACAATGGCAGGAGTGGTCCCGGCGAATTAACGCCCTGAGCCAGCGGGAGCGGGTGCTGATCCTGCTGACCGGGCTGGTGCTGCTGGTGGCCGCCTGCGTCTATGGCTGGCTGGATGGCGTCGATACACGGTTGCGGCAGGATCGCATTACCCTGAGTGCGGCCGAACGCGATCTCGAGATCCTCGGGCTGGAGAATCTGGGCAAGCAGGCTCGTCTGCAGCGGGATCCCAATCAGGGGGTTCGTGAGCAGCTAGCCCGGGTGGATAGTGATCTTGCTGCTGTCGATGAGGCGCTCAAGGCCCAGACCGTCGACCTGATCCCGGCGCATGAGATGCCGCAGGTGCTGGAGGCGCTGCTCTCCCGCTCTGCCAATCTCCATATGCTGGCACTCAGTTCACTGGAGCCGACGCCGCTGATGGCCGGAGAGCAGGGGCAGAAGGTCAATCTTTACAAACACGGTATTCGTCTCCAGCTGGAAGGCGGTTATTTCGATGTGTATCAATATCTCAAGGCGCTGGAGGCGTTGCCTCGCCACTTTTACTGGAAACAGTTCGATTATCAGGTAAAAGCCTATCCGGGGGCTGTGGTGGAGATGGAGATCTACACCCTGAGTACCAGCAAGGAGTTTATTCGTGGCTAGATGGTTTGCATTGGGGGCTTGCCTCTTTGCGTTGCTGGCGCAAGCCGAGCAGGTTGAGGTGTTGCAGGATCCCACCGCGCCCTTGGCCGACATGGCGGTTGGCGCGAGTGCAACCGGCCAGAATAGCGCCGGCTTGCCGAAGCTGCAGAGCATCATGCTGGGTAATGGCCCGGCACTGGCGGTGCTCAATGGCAAGAGTTATCGGGTCGGGCAGCAGGTGGATGGCTACAAGCTGGTGGCCATCAATGCCGATGCGGTAGTGCTGGAAAAGGCGGGAAAACGCCATTCGGTAGCACTGTTTGCCAGCAAGATCAGGGTTTGAGCCGCACTAGCCATTGGCAGGTAAGCCGGGTTTATCGAGTTTCATTGCAGGGTGCACTAATTACATGAAAATACACCGTTTCTGTCTGATCACCTTGGCCATGATGGCCGCAGGCTGCACTACCTACAAGCACCCAGAGCCAACTCAGGCCAAGGACGCGCTCAAGCAGGCGATGAATGAGCAGCAGAAGCAGCAAAATGCCCCCCTGACCACGCTGCCCAAGTTGGTGCAGAGCGAGTTGCTGCAACTGAACCGGCCGCAGATGCCGGTTGCCATGCCGGAGAAGCGGTTGCGTATTGCTGCCCATGACGTGGAAGCGGTGGAGTTTTTCGGTTCCCTGTTCAAGGGATCCCGCTATAGCGTGGCGGTCCATCCCGGGGTCTCCGGGCTGGTCTCGGTCGAACTGAAAGATGTCACCCTGCCCGAAGTGCTGGCGGTAGTTGGCGATATGTATGGCTTCGACGTGCAGCGCAAGGGGAGTGTTTTCCATATCTACCCTGCCGGCCTGCGTACCGAGACCATCCCGGTCAACTATCTGATGCTCTCCCGCCGCGGCCTATCCCGCACCTCGGTCAGTACTGGCGGGGTGACTGCCAATGACAATAACAACGGCAGCAACAGCAATTTCGACAGCTCATCCAGCAACAGCACGACCAATAGCACGACGAATAACTCGAGCAACTCGAACAGCAGTGGCAATGGCACCCGGATCGAGACAGATAACACCAACGACTATTGGACCGATTTGCGCGATGCACTGCAGACCCTTGTAGGCAACGGTGACGGACGTGCTGTCATTACCAGCCCGCAAGCGGGTCTGGTGACGGTGCGTGCCTATCCAAAAGAGCTCAAGGCGGTGCGCGAGTTCCTCAGTCAGT
Source organism: Aeromonas sp. SER (assembly GCF_038739615.1). NCBI lineage: Bacteria > Pseudomonadati > Pseudomonadota > Gammaproteobacteria > Aeromonadales > Aeromonadaceae > Aeromonas > Aeromonas sp. SER. The sequence continues at coordinate 53,300 of NZ_JBCGFC010000012.1, forward strand.
CGGAAGAGCATCTCAAACGTCAGGTGGTGCTGGAGGCTCGTATCCTTGAAGTGACTCTTGGTGAGGGTTATGAGCAGGGGGTCGACTGGAGCGGTCTCTCCGCAAGCTGGGATGGTGACAAAGGAATAACTGGGGGAGGCTCTCTGGCCAACACCCAGCTCCCTACGACCGGCAATGAAATATTTACCGCACTGGGTGGCGGGGCCGGGTTTAAGGTCTCTGACGGCAACTTCAATGTGGCGGTCAAGTTGCTGAAAACACAGGGTGATGTGAATACCCTCTCCAGCCCGCGCGTGACGGCCACCAATAACCAGAAGGCGGTGATCAAGGTGGGTACCGATGAGTATTACGTAACCAACGCCTCCACCACGATTACCTCGACCTCGACCGGGACGGACAAGACGCCAAACGTCGAGCTGACCCCCTTCTTCTCGGGGATCGCGCTCGATGTGACGCCGCAAATAGATGAGAATGGCAAGGTGCTGCTTCATATTCACCCCTCCGTCATCGACACCTCGGAGCAGAATAAGACAGTCGATTTGGGAACCGGCGGCAAGATTACTCTGCCACTGGCCAAAAGCGATATTCGCGAGTCAGATACCGTGGTGCAGGCTAACAACGGCGACATCATCGTGATCGGTGGCCTAATGAAGACCGACAAGTCGGAAAGCGTCAGCAAGGTGCCGTTGCTGGGCGATATCCCCTGGGTGGGCGAAGCCTTTACCAACCGCAGTAAAAGCAACAGGAAGGTAGAGCTGGTGATTATGCTCAAGCCGACCGTCGTCGATAAGGATACCTGGCAGAACGAGCTGCAGCGTTCCGCCGACCTGCTCGACAAGTGGTATCCCTCCAAGGGCTAACTCATGACTCAGCGAGCGGTCAGTCTTATTTCGGGTGGCCTGCTGCGATTTGTTCGCAGAGGCCTCCTGCCCGCGGTTGCAGGTAACGCCTGATGTACCTGACCCATTTCGGCCTGCAGGAGGCGCCGTTCAGCCTTACCCCCAACACCGGTTTCTACTACGGCCTGCCGCCTCATGAAGAGGCGCTGCAGGTGCTCAACTGGGCGCTGGCTCAGGGGGAAGGGTTTATCAAGGTGACCGGCGAAGTGGGTACCGGTAAGACCCTGCTCTGCCGCAAACTGCTGAGCGAGCTGGGCTCGGAAGAGTGCCCGGTACGCCTGGCATGGCTGCCCAATCCCCACCTCAGTCCGGCCGAGCTGCGCACCGCGCTGGCACTGGAGCTGGGGTTGTCAGTGCGGGATCAGAGCGAGCTGGATCTCACCGATCGCATCCATCGCCATCTGATCAGCCTGCATCAGCAGGGGAGTCGGGTGGTGGTCCTTATCGATGAGGCACAGGCTCTGCCGGATGAGACGCTGGAGGCCATTCGGCTGTTTGGCAATCTGGAAACCGAGTCGAGCAAGCTGTTGCAGATAGTGCTGTTTGGTCAGCCCGAACTGGATGTGCGGCTGGCCAAAACCAATCTGCGTCAGCTGCGCCAGCGCATTGGCTTCTCCTATCGCCTGCGACCACTCAGTTTTGACGAGACTCGTGCCTATCTGGAGCACAGATTGCAGGTCTCCGGTTATCGCGGCGCGCCGCTGTTCGCCGGCCGCGCCTTGCGCCTGCTGTGGCGCGCCTCGCGCGGGGTGCCAAGGCTTATCAACATTCTGGCGCACAAGTGCCTGATGCTGGCCTATGGTCAGGGGGCTCGTCAGGTTGATGGCCGGCTGGTTGGGCTCGCCATTCGCGATACCGACGACGCCAGCCGCTTTGCGCCGCGGCGCTGGTGGCCGCTGTTGCTATTGCTGGGATGTGCCCTGGCTTATGGAGTCTGGTCATGAGCGTGATCAACCAGATGCTGAAAGATCTGGAGCAGCGCCAGCAAGGCGCCGAAGGGGCGGCTGTCTACGTCGCTCCGGCGCGCCAGCAGGGTTGGTGGATGTTGCTGCTCACCCTGCTCTGCGGGCTGGCGCTCGGGATTCTGGGGTGGCGAACCTGGATCTACTGGCAGCAAACCCGTGCGGTTGCGCCGCAGGCCAATGTAGTCAGTGAGCAGGCCGCTCCCGATGCGGTTGCCCGGGTTGCCGAGCCGGTCGCTTCAGCCGCATCGGCCGAAGTGGCCGCTAGCCTGCCTTTGCCCCGTCAGGCGGAACCTGCAGAGGAAGAAGCAGAAGACGAGGCATCGCTGGCTCAGGGGGAAGGTGCTCCCTTTGACGCCTCCAGCGAGATTGACGAGCGGACGCCGACCGATGAGGAGCTGCAGCCCGAGCTGTATGCCGAGCTGGCCGCAGAACAGCAGGCTGCCGCCGCACCGCGCAAGCCGAGCGTGCTCAAGATTGAAACGGTCGAGCTGTCACCCAAAGAGCTGGCAGCGCTCTCGGAGCGCAAGGCGACTACCGCCATGGCCAAGGGCAATATGCGCGATGCGCAGGACAACTATTACGACGTGCTGGCCCACGATCCCTATAACCAGGGCGCCCGTGAACAGCTGGCCGGCTTGCTCTACGGCGAAGGGCGGCTGACCGAGGCACGCCAGCTGCTGGAGGAGGGGATCCGACTCGATCCGCAACAGGCCGATTTTCGTCTGCTACTGGCCCGTCTTGCCATTAGCGAGGGGTTGCAGCAGCAGGCGCTGGGCTGGTTGGCTGGTTATCAGCCCGATCTCGCCAGCAATCTGGACTATTACGCCACCTGGGCCGGACTGGCGCAGGAGCTGGGACAGAATGTCGAGGCGGCCAATCTCTATGTGAAGCTGCTGCGTCAGCAGCCCGATCAGGGACGCTGGTGGCTTGGGCTTGGTGTGGCCGAGGATGGTCAGGGCCACAGCCAGCGTGCCCTCGATGCCTATCGCAATGCCCAGCTGCACGGCAACCTAGGCGAAGCATCCACCAACTGGCTGGAACAACGTATTGGCCAACTAACTCATTGATAAATAGTAGGTTCGATTAGCGAAGCGTAATCGGACGCGGTAACGGGTGTGAAGTAATAGGAATCGGAGTAGCAATGGCACAACCCAGACTGAAAATGCGCCTCGGCGACCTGCTGGTACAAGAGCAGATCATCTCCGATGATCAGCTGCAGCTCGCGCTGCAGCAGCAGCGTCAGACCGGCCGCAAGCTGGGCACCACCCTCATCGACCTCGGCTTTATCAGCGAGGTGCAGTTGCTGCAGTTCCTCGCCCGTCAGCTGGATGTGCCCTTCTTCGATCTCAACAACCTCACCATAGATGCTGCCGCGGTGCCGCTGTTGCCCGAGGTGCAGGCGCGCCGTTACCGGGCGCTGGCGGTCAATCTCACCGACGATCGGGTGACGGTGGCCATGTCGGATCCGGCCGATCTGAGTGCACTGGATGCCATCGCTGCTCTGCTCAGCCCGCGCATCATGGTGCTGGCGGTTGCCCGAGAAGGGCAGCTGCTGGAGTATTTCGACCGGCTCTACCGCCGTACCCGCGAAATCGAGAGCTTCGCCGAACAGCTGCAGGAGGAGTATCAGGACTCCGGCTTCGAGCTGGGCTCCAGCAATCTGGGAGCTAATGATGAGGGGGAGGCGACGGTGGCCAAGCTGCTGCGCTCCCTGTTTGAAGACGCGGTGCAGGTTGGCGCTTCGGATATCCATATCGAGCCGGACGAGAAGGTGCTGCGCATTCGCCAGCGGATCGACGGCATCCTCCATGAAAATATTCTCAACGAGGTGCGCATCGCCCAGGCGCTGGTGCTGCGTCTCAAGCTGGTGGCGGGGCTTGATATTTCCGAGAAGCGCTTGCCACAGGATGGCCGTTTCAACATGAAGGTGCGCGGCCGTGATGTGGACGTGCGGATGTCCACCATGCCGGTGCAGTATGGCGAGTCGGTGGTGATGCGTCTGCTGGATCAATCCTCGGGCATCCTCTCGCTGACCGAAACTGGGATGCCGCCCGATATCCTGACCCGTTTCCGCCGTCAGCTCAAACGGCCACACGGCATGATCCTGGTAACGGGCCCGACCGGTAGCGGCAAGACTACGACCCTCTATGGTGCCCTCTCCGAGCTCAATCAGGCGAGCCAGAAGATCATCACGGTTGAAGACCCGGTGGAGTACCGTTTGCCTCGAATCAGCCAGGTGCAGGTCAACCCCAAGATTGGTCTCACCTTCTCCCACGTGCTGCGTTCTACCTTGCGTCAGGACCCGGACATCCTGCTGGTGGGCGAGATGCGCGACAACGAGACGGTGGAGATCGGCCTGCGCGGCGCCATCACCGGTCATCTGGTGTTGACCACCTTGCACACCAACGATGCGGTGACCAGTGCCCTGCGCCTGATCGATATGGGGGCTCCCGGCTATCTGGTGGCGAGCGCCCTGCGTGCGGTCGTCGCCCAGCGACTGGTGAGACGGATCTGCGAACACTGCGTCGAGGAGAAGGTGCCGGATGAAGGACAGACGACCTGGCTTACCGTGCTCTCGGGAGAGGCCCCCGGTCAGCACACCTATCACAAGGGGCGGGGTTGCCAGAGCTGCAACTTCACCGGCTATTCGGGCCGGATCGGAGTATACGAGTTGCTGGAGCTGGATCAGCCGATGATGGATGCACTGCGCCGCAATGACGCTGAGGGTTTTGCCAAGGCGGCCCGTCAGCATGAGCACTATCGGCCGTTGGCCCTCACGGCCCTCGATTATGCCCGTGAGGGGATCACCTCGGTGGATGAGGTGCTCCGGTTGGCCGAGGATTTGGGGTAAGCGATGGCTAACTTTGCCTACAAGGGGCGCGACAGCCAGGGCAACGCTACCAGTGGTGTTGTTGAGGCGGCCAACGAAATGGCGGCGGCCGAGCAATTGATGCGCCGTGGCGTGATGCCTACCGAGCTCAAACCGGGCAAGGCCAAGGGTGCTGAGCTTAACTGGTCGCTGCTGCTGGAAGGTGGCGTCAAACTCGACGAGCTGGTGATCTTCTGCCGCCAGATGTATGCCCTGACCCGGGCCGGGATCCCGATCTTGCGCGCCATCGCCGGGCTGGAGGAGAGCACCCACAGCAAGCCACTCAAACGTGCACTCCATGCGCTGGGAGAGGATCTTGGCAACGGCCGCCCCTTGTCGAGCTCGATGCAGGCTCACCCCAGAGTGTTCAGCAGTCTCTTTATCGCCATTATTCACGTCGGGGAGAACACCGGTCAGCTGGAAGAGGCCTTCCTGCAGCTTGCCACCTATTTCGAGCTGGAGCTGGAGACCCGCAAGAGGATCAAGACAGCGATGCGTTATCCCAGCTTCGTGCTGATTGCCATCGGCATTGCCATGGTGATCCTCAATATCATGGTGATACCGGTCTTTGCCGGCATGTTTGCCAAATTCGGGGTGGAGCTGCCGCTGGCGACCCGGATCCTGCTCGCGACTTCTCACTTCTTTGTGCACTACTGGTGGCTGATGCTCGCCACCCTGATTGCTATTGTCGTCAGCTGGCGGCGCTGGGTTGCTACCCCCAAGGGCAAGCTGACCTGGCATCGCTGGCAACTCAGGTTGCCTATCGTTGGAACCATCATAGAGCGTTCTCTGCTGGCCCGTTTTGCCCGCAGTTTTTCCATGATGCTTAAAGCCGGGGTGCCGCTCAATACGGCACTGACGCTGGTTGCCGATGCGGTGGATAACGCTTGGATGGCTGGCCGGATCCGTGATATGCGGGCCGGGATCGAGCGGGGCGAGAGCCTGCTGCGCACCGCCAGCAGCAGTGGTCTATTTACCCCGTTGGTAATGCAGATGATTGCGGTGGGTGAAGAGACCGGTCAGGTCGATGACCTGCTCCATGAAGCTGCCGAATATTACGAGCGAGAGGTCGACTATGACCTCAAGAGCCTCACAGCGCGGATCGAGCCGATTCTGATCGGGATTGTGGCGGTCATGGTGCTGATCCTAGCGCTGGGTATCTTCACTCCGATGTGGGACATGATGAGAGCCGTAAGAGGCAAGTAATTTGCTGGCGTAGTTGCGGGGAGTCGAGGGCTGGATGAGCAGACAGGCAGTGCAGGATGACCGCTGGCTCGGCGGCTATAGGCGGATTGCGGTGGTGATTCTGCTGATGATTATTGTGGCTACGCTGGCGCGCACTTATCAGCACAACCGGGAGGAGGCGCAGCAACTCACTCTCACCCTGCTGGGTGTGCAATTTGCCGAACGGGCACAACGTTTGCACGGCCTCTGGCTCGATGAGCGGCGGCCCCAGACGCTCTACGTGGGTGAGCAGGGCTGGCATTTCGATGAGCGAGGCTGGCCGTTAGGTATGTTGCCACTGCAATCCCCTTCCGCTGATTGCCGGCAGCTGTGGCTGGCGCTGATGGGAGAACAGCAGGAGGAGCTGCCTCCTCTGCAGTTTTTGGCCCGCGCTGATGGCAGCGGTTGCGACATCGGGTGGGATGGTTATTGGCTCTTTTATCAATTTTCTGACGGGCGCGTGATTAAATCACCTTGAACAAGGGCGATAACAGGGCCTAACGGCATGATTTTTTTGAGTCTGCATGAAATAATGCAGGCTCTATTGGGGAGGGTGCATGACAATGAAATCAACGGCACTGAGAGTGCCAATGAGAGGGATGATGAAACGGACGGCGGGTTTCTCTCTGATTGAGCTGGTGATCGTCATTGTGATCCTGGGGATCCTGGCGGTCACGGCGTTGCCCCGTTTTCTCGATGTGACTGACGAGGCGAAGAAGGCCAGTGTCGAGGGGGTCTCCGGCGGTTTTGCTACCGGAGTATCTCTGGTGCGGGCCCAGTGGGAGGCTGAGGGACGGGCCAAACAGGATAGCCTCAACACAGTGCTCTATGACGGTTCCCGTTTCTATCTCACAACACCGACCGATACCCAGATCAGCAATGGCGAGTTATCGCCGGGTTATCCGATGGATACCGCGGCTGGCGGCACTCCCGATGTGGATCCTGCCAATCTGACGGCTGCGCGGTGTCTGAAAATTTGGGAGGGGTTGCTGCAAAACCCACCCAAGGCTACGGCCAGCTTCAGTGAAGTGCGCGGTAGTGGTAATGACCTGAAATACTATGCCACCGTGAGCAGTAATGGACTGGATTCGGTCTGCCGTTACTATCTGGTCAATAGTTTAAGTAAGGGCAGCGATGGCAAGTATCAGGATCCGCAAGGCAGTACTGATGCATTTATGAGTTTCAGTTACCGTCCGGCCTCCGGTCAGGTGACCACCAACATTAATTGACAGAGGAAAGTGCAATGAAAAAACAGGCGGGTTTTACCCTGATCGAACTGGTTATCGTGATCATCATTCTGGGTATTCTGGCAGTGACTGCCGCACCCAAGTTTCTGAATCTGCAGAATGATGCAAATGAGGCTGCAGCACAGGGTGTTGCTGCTGCAATCAAAAGTGGAGCTCAATTGGTATATAGTCGTTCAGCTATTGATGGGACTGAGACAAGCGGTGCTTCTTCAGTTGCTGTCGGCACAGAACGAGTAACCACTAAATTTGGTTACCCTACTGCTGATGATGCGGGTATCGGTAAAACCATTACTGTTGATGGCGGTTGGACACAGAATAATGATGGTATCTATAAGTCTAATCAGAACAATAGTTGCCAAGTTATATACACAGCGCCTTCTGTTGCTGGGGCTACATTCTCTGTATCTCTGAGCGGTGCTAGCTGTTCGTAATTGTAATAATAGCGAGGCTTCGGCCTCGCTTTCTCTTTCCCTGATGAGAAGCTCTATGCCTGCAACCAAGGGCTTTACCCTGATTGAACTGGTACTGGTGATCCTGTTGCTCGGGATTCTGGCCGCCTTTGCCGTGCCCAAATGGCTGGGCAAAGGCGGCTTTGAAACTCAAAGTTTGCGTGATGAGTTGCTGAGCCGGCTGCGCTTGGTGCAAACCGTCAATATGCATGAGCCTGCCAACCGCTGCACCCAGCTGGTGGTCGATTCATCCAGTTTTGCTCATATTACCCAGGCTGTTGCCGGCGGGGTTTGTCCTGCCCCCGGAGCTATTGCCAGCTGGAGTGGCAATCAACGCACCCGTGGTCGTCCGGTCGCACCTTCTGCCGGTATGACTATTTCCCTCAATAACAACAGCAGCTTTGTGCTCCGTTTCGATCAGATGGGACGACCAATCGGGGTTTGCAGCGCGGGATGTACCCTGCAGGTAAGCGATGGTCGCGAGACGGGGGCAATCAGGATCGAGTCAGAGGGCTATATCCATGAGAACCCCTGAACGCGGTTTTACCCTGATCGAGCTGATCGTCGGCATAGTGCTGCTGGCGGTGGCGCTGACCGGCATTCTCGGTTTACTCATCAATCAGGCGCCGCAGGCGGTTGATCCGGTGCAGCAGGTGCGTGCCGCCCAGTTGGCCCAGCGCCTGACTGGCGAGATCCTGCAAAAGTCGTTTGATGAGCAGTCGGATCATAATGGCGGGCGTTATCGCTGTGGCGAACAGGTTGCCGGTGTGACGATTGCACCCTGTTCAGGCAGTTATGGTTCTGATGGTGAGCCAGCCCCCTACGCCTACAACGATGTGGATGACTTCGATACGGCAGGCAACTGGCGGGATGCCAGCTGGTTTACCCAGACTTCGTCAGGTATCGGCAGCGCTGAGTATCGCAACTATCAGGTCAAAATCGCTGTCAGTGCCGTTGATTTCAGCGATGGTACCTTCAAGAACTGTACGGCACCCTGCTCGGTAGGCAAGCGCATCGATTTGCAGGTTCGCCTGCCCAATCAGAGCGTGCTCGATTTCTCCTTCTATCGGGGGAATTACTGATGGGCAGGGTCATTCAACGGAGCCGTAGCGCGGCCCCTACCGCTTTGCGCTCAGCCAGCGGTTTTACTCTGGTCGAGCTGGTGATGGTAATTTTGCTGCTCGGGATAATGGCTACCTTTACCAGCCAGTTTATCGGTATTGGCACCCAGATCTACGGCGATGCCAGCAGCCGTGAGCAGCTGATGAGCGATGCCCGCTTTGCCATGGAGCGGCTAAACCGCGAGCTGCGCAATGCGGTGCCCGGTTCTGAGCGGATCGAGACTGCGGGCGGCCTCTGGGTTGATTCCGGTGTCTGCCTGCGCTTCTGGCCCATCAGCACCTCCAGCCGCTACCTTGCCCTGAACAAAACGGTATCAGGCAGCAGCTCCACGCTGGAGCTGGTGATGGCAACGCCTGCCGCTGCGACGGATCCCCTGAGCACTGATGCTACTGCAGTCAAAGTTGGTGACCTGATGGTGGTCTTTCCGTTACCCAATTCCAGTGCGAGTTCCCTGAGCAGTGGTTGCGATTACGGGCGCTGCGTGGCCAACGTCACAGCAGTGCAGACTCCGGTATCCGGTGCACAATCCATCCGCTATACCAGTGCCGAGAGTCTGGCTGGCCTTTCGCCGGGGAGCCGGGTTTACTTTGCCAATCAGCAGGTTCGCTATTGCGTGGAGGGCAGTACGATCACCCGGGCAAGTGCTGCCATCAGTGCATCCTTGCCTGCCACCGGCGTGTTGATGGCCGATTCTCTTGCTTCCGGCAATTTCTATCGGGAAACCTCAGCCTTCAACGCGGAAGGGGAGTTTGGCATGCGCTTCGTATTCGAGCGCAAGGGGGAGTCGGTCACGTTCAACCACAAGATCGAGGTGCTCAATGTCCCTTGATTCGCGCCCGCCCAGAGCTATGCAGGGGAGCGCCCTGATGATCGCGCTCTTCGTCATTGTGGTCATGGCACTGCTGGCTGCGGCCATGGGCCGTTTTCTGGTCGACAGCGGCGAGAAAAATACCGTGGAGGTGCGCAGTGTGCGGGCCCTGCTGGCGGCACAGAGTGGGCTGGAAGTGGCGCTCTATCGGTTGTTTCCCAATCGTACTCTCGCCCAGCCGGCTCCTCCCGCGTTGTGCCCGGCAACCACTACAGTCAACTTTACCGCCAATCCCGGGCTTGCGGGGTGTCAGGCTGTGGTTCGTTGCGGCAGTGTGCCAGTGACCTACAACGGAACCGTGACCAACGGCTATAGACTGGAGAGTGTTGGTACATGCGGAACAAGTGACCTCACCTCGGACAGCCCTGATTTTATGGTGAGCAGAACCGTGATGGTGGAAGCTTTTGATGGAGGTACACCCTGATGCGCAAGGTTTGGTTGATTCTAGCCTTCTGGCTATTCAGTAGTGCAGCCGGGGCGTTTCAGACTATCAACACATCCACCTATTTTCCTGCGGTGGTTCAAGGCCATGGGGGGACCAGCAACTGGCTATGTGGCTGGTTTGGCAACAACTCAACGCTGACCATGTACAACAATACAAGAATTACCGGAACCGGGGGGGCGGCACTCAATTTTTGCTACTCCAACATGGGGTCTGGCATGCCTATCGACAGTTGTGACAATGCCAATACCTCTCGGAGAATGTGTTCTATTGCAGTCAGAACTATTCAGGGGCTATCGACAGGCGGTGGTAATGCTTTTCTGACCGGTAATGGCAGCAGTGGCGGCGTCTCTTTTTGCACTGCCGGGCAAAGTATCAACCTGGGTAGTGCAAGCCAGTACCAGTTTTCCAGTCTATCTCTCTATAACAGTTGTACCGTTACCTTCTCCTCTGCCCGTAGCGATTACCGGATCCAGAAACTGGAAGCGGGTAGCGGTGCCAAGCTGGTGCTGCCAAGCGGGGATTACTGGGTCGATCAGTTGATCCTCAATCAGGGGGCCGAGATCGAGATACAGGGGGATGTGCGGATCTTCGTCAATCAGTCTGCGCAGCTCAATGGCGCCGTTTTGAATCGCTCCAGCATGGGGTCCTTGCTGCTTTTCGGTTATCAGGACATCACGCTCAACAGCGATACCCTGCTCAATGGCTATGTCTATTCAGATGCCTCTCTGGTGATGAACAACACCTCGGTCATCAATGGACGTGCTACCAGCCGCTCCCTGACCATGGCCAGTAGCAGTGCCATTAATGATCAGGCGTTTACCCCGTCACTGACCTGCTTTAGCGATAACTTCTCGTCCGGTACCCTGGGCAGCGACTGGGTGGTGAAAACCAGCAGCGGCTCCTTCACTCCCTCAATTGTCAGTGGTCGCTTGCGTATCACTCAGGCTGTAGGCAATCAGGCTACCTCGACGACCTATCAGCGCCTATTTCCTGCTGCGAGCAATCTGGTGACTATCTCATTTAACCACTATGCATACGGCGGCAACGGGGCTGATGGGATGGCGGTAGTGCTATCCGATGCGACAGTGACACCGCAGCCTGGAGCATTTGGTGGTCCGCTTGGCTATGGTTTCAAGCCAGGTATCTCCGGCTTTGCCGGAGGTTGGTTGGGGATTGGCTTCGACGAGTTCGGTAACTACTCAGGCGAGGGCGGCACGACCAACGTCGGGCAGCGTCGGCAGGCGGTGGCTATCCGCGGTTCCGGTTCGGGAACCAGTGGTTACAACTACCTGAAAGGTACATGTAACAACGGTACGACCAACACAAGCACCAACTGCCTGAGCCCGACGGTCGATGGCAATGGCGGCTCCAATCACAAGTACCAGCTCACCATTGATTCCCGTATTACCGGGCAGTCGTTGGTCAAAGTGGAACGGGATACCGGTAGCGGCTATGTCACACTGATCGACTGGTTCAATGCCCAGAGCCTGAGCGGTCAGTCTCAGGTTCCCAATGACTTCCTGCTTTCTCTGACAGGCTCCACCGGCGGCTCGACGAACATCCACGAGCTCGATAACGTTCAGATTTGTGCTTTGCGATCCAATCCCGTCGGGGTGCAAATCGATCACTTCGAACTTTATCACTCCGGTCAGGCACTCACTTGCAATCCAGAGACGGTGACGATCAAGGCGTGTGCCAATGCAGCTTGTACCACGCTAATCACAGACCCGGTGACCGCGACTCTGAGTATTACCCCTACTTCTGCCAGTAATGGTTGGATAGGTGGCAATACGGTTACTTTTACCGGCGGCACGACAACGGTGCAACTGCGTAACAATACGGCCAGTTTGGTGACCATAGGGGTATCCGGCTCTTCGCCAACGACCAAGCCTTTCAGTACCACACTCTGTAAAGCGGGTAGCGGTACACTCAGCTCGGCGGCCTGCACTCTGAGTTTTGCCGACAGCGGCTTCTTCTTCGATGTGCCTGATACCTATTCCAATCAGCCACAGACGGTCACCATCAAGGCGGTCAAAAAAAGCGATGTGACCAAGCAGTGCGTGCCGGGCTTTGCCAGTCAGACCAAGAGCGTCAAGTTCTGGAGCAGCTATATCACCCCTGCCAATAACCCCTATAACAGCCAGATGAGCGTCAACGGCAGTACGATTGGTGCCAGTCAGGGCGCTGCAACCCCCCTCTCTCTCGCTTTTGATGCTCAGGGGCAATCTTCCATAACGGTCGCGTATCCCGATGCCGGTCAGGTGCAGCTGGATGCCCGCTATGACGGTAGTGGCAATGAAGCCGGCCTGATCATGACAGGATCGGATCAGTTTGTGGCTCGGCCGGTGGGGCTCTGTGTCACCAGCTCCAGTGGTAGCTGTTCCGGCAATTACGCCAATTGCCCGGTTTTCCGAAAAACCGGGGCGACTTTCCCGATCCAGATCCAGGCTATGGCCTGGGAGTCAGGAAGTGACAACGATCTCTGCACGGGGAATCAGGCCACCCCCAACTTTGTCCTGAATGGTATTGCCCTTGGCACTACCCTGGTTGCGCCAACACCTGGTACCAATGCCACGGTAGGAACCGCAACCTATAACCATGCGGCGGCAACCAACAGTATCAACACCGTCAACCAGACGGTGAACGAGGTTGGGGTATTCAACATGACGGCAACCCCGCCAGCCAATGGTTACTTCGGTTATACCATCCCTTCAGCCCAGAGCGTGCCACTGGGGCGTTTTGTGCCGACCGACTTCAATCTGGTCAGTGGCGACATAATGCCGGCCTGCAACGTCTTCTCCTATATGGGGCAACCTTTTGGGGTGACGCTGGATGTCCGGGCTCGCAACCAGTCCGGGGGACAGACCCAGAACTATACTGGCGCCTTCGCCAAGGGCAGTGCCTATATTTCCGTCGCCAACAACAAGGACGGCAAATCTCTGGCGAGCCGGCTGACCAGCCTTGCTTCGCTGCCATGGGCCAACGGTAAGGCGGTGTTGAATAACGGCACCACGTCGTTGGCTCGTCTTTCTGACACCCAGCCGGATGGTCCCTATAAGTCGCTGCTGTTCGGCCTCTATATGAACGACAACGACGGCGGCAATACCTTGATCGCTACGCCTGACTTCAACGATGCAGTAGTTGGCAATTGTAGCGGGGCTGCTTGCAATGCAAGATTGATCGATAGCGTGCCAATGCAGGCCTATTTTGGGCGCTTGTTTGCTGGCACTCAGGCCGGTTTGGCGTCGGCAGATTTGGCGGTGCCGTTGCAGCTGCAATATTACGAAGCGGGCAACTGGGTGTTAAACAAGCTGGATCAGTGCACTCCGCTATCCCTTGCAGGTCAGGGGATTGCGTTCCTTAATCCAAGCCATTCATTTGATGCTGCAACCAGTAGCCTCAATCTGGGAACCGGGCGTACCATCAAGCTGGGGCTGGGCAGCACACCGCCCGGTGCCATGTCGGGTACGGCAAAAGATGGCGAGATCCTGTTCCAGTTTGCCAGACCCGGGATCGCAGTACGTATTCCTTACAAGGTGGATCTGGCGAAGCAACCCTCCTCACCGCTCTGGCTCTCCGATCCGCTGACCCTGCAAGGGGAGGCCATCTTCGGTTCGACCCGCGGTAATGACAGAATTATCTATCGCCGTGAAATATTGCGTTGAAGTGCCACAACAGGTGGTAAGGAGCATCTTCTCCCCCCAACACCCTGTTTATGAGGGCTGGCAAGCCTGAGCAAGTGAGTAATGACTCGCACTTTTGTCGCGCTTGATTGATTGGCGACAGTTTGAGCGCTTGCCCATTGGGGTGGGCATTGGTAAAGTTAGCCGGTTTTCTGCACCTCCAAATTCTTAGGATTTCCCGTAGCCATGTTCAAAAAGCTCAGAGGCGTCTTTTCCAACGATCTGTCGATCGATTTGGGAACTGCCAACACCCTGATCTATGTAAAAGATCAAGGGATCGTCCTTAACGAACCCTCAGTTGTCGCCATTCGCCAAGAGCGCGGGAACGCCAAATCGGTCGCTGCTGTCGGTCATGCCGCCAAGCAGATGCTGGGCCGTACCCCGGGCAACATCTCCGCGATCCGCCCGATGAAAGACGGCGTGATTGCCGATTTTTACGTGACCGAGAAGATGCTGCAGCACTTCATCAAGCAGGTTCACGACAACAACTATTTCCGCCCCAGCCCGCGTGTGCTGGTGTGTGTACCGTGTGGCTCCACTCAGGTTGAGCGTCGCGCCATCAAGGAATCCGCTCTGGGTGCCGGTGCCCGCGAGGTTTACCTGATCGACGAGCCTATGGCCGCAGCCATCGGTGCCGGTCTGCCGGTCTCCGAAGCGACCGGTTCCATGGTGGTTGATATCGGTGGTGGTACCACTGAAGTGGCCATCATCTCCCTGAACGGTGTGGTTTACTCCCAGTCTGTCCGTATCGGTGGCGACAAGTTTGACGAAGCGATCATCAGTTACGTGCGTCGCAACTACGGTAGCCTGATCGGTGAAGCCACTGCCGAGCGCATCAAGCACGAGATCGGCTCCGCCTACCCGGGCGAAGAGGTGCGCGAGATTGAAGTCCGTGGTCGCAACCTAGCTGAAGGTGTGCCGCGCAGCTTTACCCTCAACTCCAACGAGATCCTGGAAGCGCTGCAAGAGCCGCTGTCCGGTATCGTGGCTGCCGTGATGGTTGCGCTGGAACAGTCTCCGCCGGAACTGGCTTCCGACATCTCCGAGCGCGGCATGGTGCTGACCGGTGGTGGTGCACTGCTGAAAGATATCGACCGTCTGCTGATGGAAGAGACCGGTATCCCCGTCGTCGTTGCCGAAGATCCCCTCACCTGTGTGGCCCGTGGCGGCGGCAAGGCGCTGGAGCTGATCGATATGCACGGTGGCGATCTGTTCCACTACGAATAAGACCCAAAGCCGGCCAGCGTGCCGGCTCTTTTTTGACGACCCATGAAACCCATTTTTGGTAGAGGCCCTTCGCTTCAGTTACGGTTGTTTCTCGCCGTCATCATCTCCATTGCTGCCATCGTCGCGGATTCCCGCTTCGGTGTGTTCAGCCACGTCCGCGTCTACCTCAGTTCGTTAGTCAGTCCGTTGCAGTACATGGCCAATGCGCCCGGCACCCTGCTCGACACCATGTCGACCCAGGTGCAGACCCGCGCCGATCTCATCGAGCAGACCAAGCAGCAGGAGCAGCAACTGTTCACCCTGCGCGCCCGCCTGCTCAAAATGGATCAGCTGGAGCACGAGAACCAGCGGCTGCGTGAGCTGCTCGGTTCGCCGGTACACAAAGAGTCCCGCAAGATGGTGGCCGAGCTGCTGTCGGTGGACTCCGACCCCTTCAGCCATCAGGTGCTGATCAACAAGGGGGCGCTGGATGGCGTCTACAACGGTCAGGCAGTGATCAACGATCAGGGTGTGATTGGTCAGGTGCTCCATGTGGGCTCCACCACCAGTCGCGTCCTGCTGATCACCGATTCCAGCCACGGCATTCCGGTGCGGGTGCTGCGCAACGATTTGCGCGCCATCGCTTCCGGCAGTGGCGAACTCGACAAGCTGGAGCTGCGCAACCTGCCGCGCAACACCGATATTCAGGTGGGTGATCTGCTGGTCACCTCCGGTCTTGGCGGCCGCTTCCCGGAAGGTTATCCGGTGGCGACCGTGACCCGCTCCGAGTATGTGGAGGGCAAGCCCTTCGCCCAGATCGAGGCCAAACCGCTGGTCGAGCTGGATCGGTTGCGCTATCTGCTGCTGCTGTGGACCGATAAGAAGCCCGAGGTAAATGACAAGGATGGCGAACGCCCGGCCCCCGCTGCCGCTGCGTCCGCCGCAGGAGCCACTCGCTGATGCTGCAACCCGCCAGTGGCAGGATCTGGATCTGGATCTCGATCCTGCTGGCTCTAAGCCTGTCGATCCTGCCGCTTCCCTTTGAATTTGATCCATTCCGTCCGGACTGGCTGGCCATGGTGCTCATCTACTGGGCACTGGCGTTGCCGCACCGGACCAACGTCGGTACCGCCTGGGTGGCCGGTCTGCTGCTGGATGTGCTGCTTGGCAGCACCCTCGGCGTGCGCGCCATGGCGATGGCCATTACCACCTATCTGGCGGCCTTCCAGTTCCAGAAGATCCGCAACTTCTCCCTCTGGCAGCAGGCGCTGATCATCGGCTGCCTCTCGCTGGTGGGCAAACTGACGGTCTTCTGGGCCGAGCACCTGTTTAGCCGGGCCAGCCTCAACTTCGCCTACTTTTGGTCGACGTTGACGACGATGCTAATATGGCCTTGGGTGTTTCTGGTGTTGCGCAAAGTGCGGCGTCGCTTCAATATCAGGTAAATATGAGCAAAAACAACGAACTGCAACTCTATCTTGCGTCGGGTTCTCCCCGTCGTCGCGAACTGCTGACCCAGCTTGGCTACCGTTTCGAGGTGTTGAAACTCGATGTGCCCGAGCAGCGGGAAGAGGGCGAAAAGGCGCAGGATTATGTCTGCCGCCTCGCCCGCGACAAGGCGATGGCCGGTGTGGCCATCGCGCCTGACGCATTGCCGGTGCTGGGCGCCGACACCATAGTGGTGCTGGGCGACAGAGTGCTGGAGAAACCTTCCGATCTGCTCGATGCCAAAGACATGCTGGAGGCGCTCTCCGGCAAGGTGCATCAGGTTATGACGGCGGTGGCGCTGGCCAGCAAGGATCGTTGTGACGTGCGACTGGTCACCACCAACGTGGCATTTCGCAAGCTGGACGAGGCCGAAATCGAGGCCTACTGGCAGACCGGTGAGCCCTGTGACAAGGCTGGGGCCTACGGCATTCAGGGTATTGCTGGCAAATTCGTCAGCCGTATCGAGGGGAGCTACAGCGCCGTGGTCGGCCTGCCCCTGCTGGAAA
Organism: Aeromonas sp. SER; assembly: GCF_038739615.1. NCBI lineage: Bacteria > Pseudomonadati > Pseudomonadota > Gammaproteobacteria > Aeromonadales > Aeromonadaceae > Aeromonas > Aeromonas sp. SER. Next base: position 70,271 of record NZ_JBCGFC010000012.1, read on the forward strand.
CGGATCTGCTGATCAAGCATCATCTGGAACAGCTCAGGTAATTTCCCGTCAGCTGTGCTGCTGCGTTCGTCCTTGCGCGCGTTGTACCGGATTGGCTGTATAAGAATTCAAAACTGGAACAGGCAAGGTTACTTATGTCGGTAGAACTGCTGGTTAACGTTACCCCCTCCGAAACCCGGGTCGCCCTGGTCGAAAACGGTCTACTGCAGGAAGTGCACGTAGAGCGTCAGGCCAAGCGCGGCATTGTCGGCAACATCTACAAAGGCAAGATCAGCCGGGTACTCCCGGGCATGCAGGCAGCCTTCGTCGATATCGGCATGGACAAGGCGGCCTTTTTGCACGCCTCCGATATCGTACCTCACACCGAGTGTGTGGCGGTGAAGGAGAAGGAGCAGTTTCAGGTCGGCAACATCGCCGAGCTGGTGCGTCAGGGGCAGGACATCATGGTGCAGGTGGTGAAAGATCCGCTGGGCACCAAGGGGGCCCGTCTGACCACCGACATCACCCTGCCATCCCGCTATCTGGTCTTTATGCCGGGAAGTGCCCACGTCGGCGTCTCCCAGCGTATCGAGTCCGAAGCCGAGCGCGAGCGTCTTAAGCGTACCGTGGCCGGTTATGTGGATGAGCTGGGCGGTTACATCATCCGCACCGCCGCCGAAGGGGTGGGGGAGCAGGAGCTGGAGCAGGATGCAGCATTCCTGAAACGGCTGTGGCGCAAGATCCTCGAGCGCAAGCAGAAGTATCCTCCCTGCAAGATCCTCTATGAGGATCCCAGTCTGGCGTTCCGGGTGGTACGCGACTTTGTCGGTGCCGAGCTCGACAAGATCCGCGTTGACTCCCGCCAGAGCTTCGATCAGCTCAAGCGCTTCACCGAGGAGTACGTGCCGGAGCTGGCCAGCAAGCTGGAGTACTACCCCGGCGAGTCGCCCATCTTCGATCTCTACGATGTGGAGAACGAGATCCAGCGGGCGCTGGAGCGCAAGGTGGAGCTCAAATCCGGCGGCTACCTCATCATCGACCAGACCGAAGCCATGACCACGGTGGATATCAACACCGGCGCCTTTGTCGGCCATCGCAATCTGGAAGAGACCATCTTCAATACCAACGTCGAGGCGACGGCGGCCATCGCCCGTCACCTGCGCCTGCGCAACCTTGGCGGCATCATCATCATCGACTTCATCGACATGCAGTCCGAGGATCACCGCCGCCGGGTACTGCACAGTCTGGAGCAGGCGCTGTCAAAGGACCGCGCCAAGACCAACGTCAACGGCTTCTCCCAGCTCGGTCTGGTGGAGATGACCCGCAAGCGCACCCGCGAGAGTCTGGAGCATGTGCTCTGCTCCGAATGTCCCGAGTGCAAGGGGCGTGGCCGGGTCAAGACGGTGGAGTCGGTCTGCTTCGAGATCCTGCGGGAGATCATCCGGGTCAATCGCGCCTACGATGCGGATCAGTTCACCGTCTACGCCGCGCCTGCGGTGGCCGATTACCTCCATGGCGAGGAGTCCCACAGTCTGGCGGAGCTGGAAGTGTTTATCGGCAAGCAGGTGCGGGTGGTGAGCGAACCCCTCTGCGGTCAGGAGCAGTTCGACGTGGTGATGATGTAATTGGTCTATCGCTGGTTGAGTCGGGGCTGGTTGGCCCTGGGGGTTCTGTTCGTACTGCTGGCCATGCTGGTCACCCTGGTACGGGTCGGAGGCCCTTTGCTGAATCAGTACCGGGAGAGTCTTATCAACTCTCTGCTCGGCGATTCGCAAATCAAGGTCAGCGTTGATCAGATTGGGCTGAGCTGGACACAGTCCGGCCCGGCCCTCGAGCTGCAACAGCTTGCTGTCGCCCCCGACTCCAGGCGCTATACCATCAAGCTCGGCAAGGCCTGGGTTCATCTCGATTTCTGGCGTACCCTCAACCAGCTCAAGCCGGTCTTTGGCGAGCTGATCCTGAGCGATGGCGATATCACCCTCGATTTCAGTCAGCCGGCTGACGACAGCCCATCCGGTGATCCCCAGCAGAGTGCCCTGCTGCGCTTTCTGCTGACCCAGCTCTCCACCTTCGATGTGCACGATACCCGCCTCAGCGTCACTACTGCGCTCGGCGACATGCGGGCGCTCGATATCGCCCATCTGCGCTGGCAGAACCGCGGCAAGCGCCATCAGGGGGTCGGCAAGGCCTATCTCATCAACGGGGTGGGCGAGAGCACCCTCGACCTGATCCTCGATGTTGAAGCACCGGAAGCGCGTCTCGATCGACTCAAGGGGCAGCTCTATCTTGGTGCCAACCGCCTCGATATCAGCCCCATGCTGGCGCGGATCCACGCTGGCGAGCCGACCATCACCGGTCTGCTCGACTTTCAGCTCTGGAGTGATTTCGCCAACGGTCAGCTGGGCAATACCCTGCTGGCATTCGGATCCAACTACCTGATCTGGAAGGATCCCAAGAACGGGGATATGCACCGTTTCGGCCTCGATGGCGGCAAGATCCAGCTACGCCGGGACGGCACCGACTGGCAACTGGCGAGCCACAACGTCACCTTCAAGCTGGACGGCAAACCCTGGTTGCAGAGCCGCTTGCAGCTGGAGCGGATCGGGGATCGGGTGCAGGGCTATCTGCCCAGCATAGAGTTCGACAAGATTACCCAGATGAGTCAGCTGGTCTCGGCACTCTACCCGACGCTCTGCGAGACCCTGCGCCAGACCAATCCGCAGGGCTCGGTGCAGGATCTCACCCTGCTGGCCAACGCCAATTGGCAGGATCTCTCCCTCAGCGGTCGCTTCAGCAAGGTGCGCCTCAAGGCGTGGCAGGATGTACCCGGGATGCAGGATCTCAACGGCGAGTTCTGGCTGACCCCTACGGGAGGCAGTGCCAGACTGGCGCTGGCCAAGGACACGCTGGATCCGGCCCGCCACTTCAAGGAGCCGATCCCGGTTGATAATTTCTCGGCCCGTCTCGACTGGTGGCGCGAGACACAAGGCTGGGTGATCTACGGGCAGGATATCGCGTTGGATAACCCGGATTTGACCCTGGCCAGCCGCTTTCGCCTCGATCTGTTCGAGCACCCTTTCCTCGCGCTGACCGGCCGCATCGATGTAAAAAATGCGGGTCATGCCTATCGCTACTTCCCGCTGCAGGTGATGGACAAGGAGCTGGTTGATTACCTCAGTGGTGCCATCAAGGGGGGCAGGGCCAAAGGGGCCGACCTGCTCTGGTATGGCGAGTTCAGGGATTTCCCTTACGAGAAGGGTGAGGGCATCTTCCAGGTCGCGGTACCGCTGGAACAGGCGACCTACGAGTTCTTCCCTGGTTGGCAACCACTTACCGACCTGCAGATCGATCTCTTGTTCCAGAATGCCAGCCTCGATATGCGCAGCCGCTCTACCAAACTGGGCAAGGCGAGCTCGGATTCGGTGCATGCCTGGATCCCCGATCTCGCTCCGGGTGGCCATCTTTACGTGGATGCGCAGGTTCAGGGCGAGGGCAAAGCCATCAGCGACTATCTGCAGGACTCCCCGTTGGGCAGTTCGGTGGGACAGGCGCTGGAGGAAATCGAGGTGCGTGGCCCGCTCAAGGGGGCGCTCAAGCTCGATATCCCCCTCGACGGCGAGAGCGAGGTGAAGGCGAGCGGCGATGCCACCTTCAACAACAACAAGGTGCGGGTCGCCAGTCTGGATCTGCCGCTGGAGAAGGTTCAGGGGCGGCTCGAATATGACAACGAGCAGACCCGCTTCAGCAACCTCAAGGCGACCCTGTGGAATCAGCCGCTCACCCTCAACTATCAGGGGCGCCAGCATCCTGACCGCTATCAGGTCGACCTCGATTTCAAAGGCCAGTGGGATAGCCGGCGCCAGCCCATTGCCATCTCCTCATATGGCATCCTCAACGGCCGCAGCAACTGGGGCGGCAAGCTGGGGCTGACCTTGCCCGATGACAAGCCGTTCAGCTTCCAGCTGGGCCTCGACTCCACTCTGCAGGGGATGGCACTCGATCTCCCTTCGCCGCTGGCCAAGAGCAGTGGCAGCCGCCTGCCGCTCACCGTGATCGCTCGTGGCCGGGATGGCAGTGCCGATATTCGCGCCGTGCTGGGGGCGGATGTCGATATGCAGACCAGATTGGTTTATGGCGAAGGTGTGCCCTATCTGAGCCGGGTGCGGGTCGATGTGGGTCAGCCGGGCGCGCGGGTACTGCGCGATGTTCCCATGCTGCTCGCCATCAACCAGCAGGAGGCTGATGTCGGCAGCTGGCTGGCCCGACTCAAGCAGTGGCTGCCCTCCGGCAATGCGCCGACCGGTACTGCCGTGGTTGGCCCCTCTTTCCTGCCGCAGGAGTGGTGGGTGGATGGCCGGCTGGCGCGGGCGAATATCGGCAGCGCCACCATCAAGGCGACTCACTTCACGGTGGGGCCGGTCAATCAGGCGACCGAGGTGATGCTCGACAGTCCCGATGTGATGGGGGTGATCCGCATTCCTGTGGTGGCCAACCGCCCGGTCGACGCCAAGTTTGCCCGTATCTACTGGTCCGGCAAGAGCGAAGAGTTGAGCCCGGATCCCGACGCCAAACAGGATAACGCCATCATGGCCTCCATCCCCTGGTTGAAGGTGAGCTGCGTTGATTGCCGTTTTGGCGAGCTGCCGCTTGGCGAAGTGAAAGGCGAGCTGCTGCCGGGCGCCAACAAGGTGACCCTCAAGGATCTGGATATCCGGCTGGCGGGCAGCCAACTCACCGGCAGCGTCGACTGGCTGGCCGATGGCAACCGGATGGAGACCCGCGCCCGTGGCAAGCTGACCAGCAAGAATAGCGAGCTGCTGCTCAAGCGGCTCGGCTATACCTCACCCATCGGTGATGCGCCCGGCTCCCTCGCCTTTGATCTCAACTGGCAGGATGTGCCCTACCGCCCGAACCTGCCAACCCTGGGGGGCAGTGCCAACTATCAGCTGGAAGGCGGCACCCTGCGCGAGGTGAACGACAAGGGGGCCCGGCTGCTCTCCCTGCTTAGCCTCGATTCCCTGCTGCGCAAGTTGCGTCTCGATTTTCGCGATGTGTTCGACAAGGGCTTCTATTTCGAATCCATGTCTGCCTCTGCCAAGATCAAGCAGGGGGTGGTGGATAATCAGGACTTCTTTATGAAAGGGGCCGCCGGCAATCTGCGCGGCGAAGGGATTGCCGATCTGGTGCGCTGGCGGCTCGATTACGAGCTGAGCTTCTCCCCCAATCTGGGGGGGACCCTGCCGGTCGTGGCCGCCTTCTCCATCACGCCGGTGACCGGCCTTTATGTACTGGCCCTTTCCAAGCTGCTGGAGCCGGTGGTGGATGTGGTGACCCGCATCGATTTTCGCATCTCGGGCCCGCTCGACGATCCCAAGCTGATCGAAGCTGGCCGGGATCGCGCTCGCATCAAGCTCAACCAGCAGCAGAAAGAGGCGGTCGATGCGGTGGCGCCCAAGCTGCCTGCGGCCAAGAGCACTCCCTTTCTGTTGAATCCGCAACCGGGTAGCCCGAACCAGCCCTGACCTGCACCATCACAAGGAGTGAGCCATGATCCGACATATCCTGCTGATCGCCTTCAAACAAGGCACCTTGCCTGACCAGATTGAGACTGTGCGAGCCGCCTTTCTGGCCATTCCCCATCAGGTCAGCGGTGTGACCGCCGTCGAGTGGGGCCGGGATGACAGCCCGGAGGGGCGGGCCGAAGGGTTTACCCATAGCGTGCTGATGACCTTCGCCGACGAGGCTGCCCGCCAGCGCTATCTGCCCCACCCGGATCACGATGCTCTCAAGGCCATCTTCCGCCCGGTGCTGGAACGTATCATAGTGCTGGATTACACCCTGCAACCCGGGGATGCGGTTGATGTCGGGGTTCTGTCATGATGGAGGATGAGCGCTGGGACAAGATTCCACCGCTTCAATTCGCGTTGTTGCAGGCCGTCGTGGAACATGGCAAAGCCCATCCTGCGATTGATGCCGGGGTTGTGGTCGGGTCGCTTGCAAAGGGCAAAGCAGACCGGGTGTCCGATGTCGATGTCTTGTTGCTGGCCGAGCCTGGCTTTCATAAACAGGGGGAGGCGCTTGTACGCTCCATTGTGGGTGAGCGGGCTGTCTTTCACTGCTGGCAGGGAAGACATGAAGAGGTCTGTTCATACTGGCGGTTCATCTTCCTCGACATGTCCAGCATCGAGATCCATATCCTTGATCGGGGGGCTGAGTTCCCCCTTGCCAAACCTTACTTGCCACTGTTCGATAAAACCTCCTCCCTTGGTGCGCTTGAGGTAGCTGGCCCCGCCCCAAGCCATTGGGACTTTCCTGCCTATATGGCCGAAGGGGATGGGTTGGTGTGGGAGTTGTTCGATTGCCTCAAATGGGCGGAACGGGGCCAGCGTGGCTTGGTCAGGCATCATCTTCGCAAGCTGCTGGCCGAGATGGATAAAGATCCGAATATTGTGGATCGCGATTAACGCGGACAAGGAGAGAGTCATGTGGTTAGCCGCAATACAGCTGGTATCTTGCCGTCACTGGCAGGATAACCGGGAGCAGATCGCCGCCGAGCTGGCCGCCTTGCCCAAAGAGCGGCCGCTGCTGGTGCTGCTGCCGGAGAACTTTGCCCTCTTTGGCGAACGGCAGGGCTATCTGGATGGTGCCGAGGCAATCGGCTCCGGCCCCAGCGCCTATCTGAGCGGAGCCGCGCTCATCCAGCAACAACTGGCGGAATGGGCCCGAGATTACGGCATCTGGCTGGTGGCGGGGGCTATGCCGACGACTATCGCCGGTTCCGACCATATCCACACCAGCTCGCTGGTGTTTGATCCAAGCGGTGAGCTCAGGGGCCACTACCACAAGATCCACCTGTTCGATGTGGATGTGGCGGACAATCATGGTCGCTACCGTGAGTCGGAGACCTTCTGCCCCGGCGAGGAGCCTGTGGTGGTGGACTCCCCCTTTGGTCCCCTTGGCCTCTCGATCTGTTATGATCTGCGCTTTCCCGAGCTGTATCGCCAACTGGCCCGAGCCGGAGCTCGCGTGCTGCTGGTGCCCGCCGCCTTTACCGCCGTGACCGGCGAGGCGCACTGGGAACCGTTGCTGCGGGCCCGCGCCATCGAAAATCAGTGTTATGTGGTGGCTGCCAATCAGGGCGGCACCCACGAGACGGGGCGCCAGACCTGGGGCCACAGCATGGTGATCGATCCCTGGGGCCGGGTGCTGGCCAGCAAGGAGTTCGGGCGTGGCACCGTATTGGCGCAGATGGAGCCCGGATTTATCGACGAATTGCATTGCACCATGCCAGTGCTGACCCATGCCCGTTTGTTGTGATGGCGCGGTTTGTTGCCAACCCGTCGGCAAGACGATTTAAAACATCTCGTTACGAGAGTGGAGAAGAAGATTGAGTCTATTGAGCCAGGTTAGTGCCTCCCTGTTGGCCCCCAACGATCTCGACGAAGGGCGCTTGCAGCAGCTGCTCGGCAGCCTGATGAGTCATCAGGTGGAGTTCGGTGACCTCTATTTCCAGCGCAGCTGGCACGAGTCCTGGATGCTGGAAGATGGCATCGTCAAGGATGGCAGCTACAACATCGATCAGGGGGTCGGGGTGCGCGCCGTCAGCGGCGAGAAGACCGGCTTCGCCTACTCGGACGAGCTGAGCCTGCTGGCGCTGCAACAGTCGGTGACTGCTGCTCGTGGCATCGCCGCTGCCGGTGCTCACGGCAAGGTGAAGGCGTGGGCGCGCACCGAAGCGAACCTGCTCTATCCCGCTATGGATCCGCTACAGACCCTCGACAAGCAGCAGAAGATCGCCCTGCTGGAGCAGATGGACAAGTTCGCCAGAAGTCTGGATCCCGCCATCAATCAGGTGATGGCCTCTATCAGCGGTGTTTACGAAGAGGTGCTGGTGGCTGCGACCGACGGTACCCTGGCTGCCGATATTCGCCCGCTGGTGCGGCTGTCAGTGACCGTCATCGCCGAGAAGGGCGATCGTCGCGAGCGCGGCAGTGCCGGTGGTGGTGGCCGTTTTGGTTACGACTGGTTCCTCGAACTGGACGGGTTGGAGAGCCGCGCCTTTGGCTATGTGCGCGAAGCGGTGCGTCAGGCGCTGGTCAACCTCGACGCCATCGATGCGCCGGCCGGCACCATGCCGGTGGTGCTCGGCGCCGGCTGGCCCGGTGTGCTGCTGCACGAGGCGGTGGGTCACGGTCTGGAGGGGGATTTCAACCGCAAGGGCTCTTCCGCGTTTGCTGGCCGCATCGGCGAACAGGTGGCCTCCAAGCACTGCACTATCGTCGATGACGGCACCCTGCCGGGTCGGCGTGGCTCCGTCAGCATAGATGACGAGGGGACGCCGGGTGGCTACAACGTGCTGATCGAGAATGGCATTCTCAAGGGTTACCTGCAGGACAAGCAGAATGCTCGTCTGATGGGCGTGCCGCTCACCGGCAACGGTCGCCGCGAATCCTACGCCGCCATGCCGATGCCGCGCATGACCAACACCTACATGCTGGCGGGTCAGTACGATCCGGCCGAGATCATCGCCTCGGTGAAGAAGGGCATCTATGCCCCCAACTTCGGCGGCGGTCAGGTGGACATCACTTCCGGCAAGTTTGTCTTCTCCGCCTCCGAGGCCTACCTCATCGAGGATGGCAAGATCACCGCCCCCATCAAGGGCGCGACTCTGATCGGCAACGGCCCCGAGGCGATGAGCCAGGTCTCCATGGTGGGTAGCGATCTTGCACTGGATCGCGGCGTCGGCATCTGCGGAAAAGAGGGGCAGAGCGTCCCAGTCGGTGTCGGCCAGCCCACCCTCAAGCTGGACCAGCTCACCGTGGGTGGCACCCAGTAAGTGAAGTTAGTCGTAACCAAGCTATATGCAGACCCCGGCCATGTGCCGGGGTTTTTGTTATCCGGAGTCATTGAAAACAAAAAGCCCCGGTCAGTGGGCCGGGGCTGGTAAGGATACAGAGTATCAGTTGACTGATATTGCGCGGGCGTCGATGAAGTAGCGGGCGTTGCCCTGCTTGTCGATCTGGATCTTGGCCACCAGTTGCTCCTGATCCTTGTATTCCCAACGTTGCTCGATCTTGGCGAGGGATGGGCTTGTGACCCCAACCACGTTCAGGTACTCATGAAACAGGCTATGGCTCCCTATTTCGGTCAGCATCTTATCCATCTGCATACTCTCCTGAAGTTGAGTGGGTATTCATCAACAAACCTATCAGCGTCCATCTGAATACAGTCTGTATGAAAAACAAACTAACTCATTCATGTGTCAATAACATGATCAGGAACAAGATCAGTGCAGATCGTCAGGGACTTTTTGATACCGTTTTCAATCACTGCTGGTGCGGCTTCGGCAGTTGATCAAAATGGCCGTCCATCTGCGGCAAATGGGGAGTTGTTTGAACCTCTGGTGCGCCATGGAATACTGGGTCCTGCGCAACTTCCTTGATGCCGTTGATGCAGAACTGCATACCCATGCAGACCAGCAGGAAGCCCATGATGCGGGTCATGGCATCGATGCCGGTGGCACCGAGGATCTTGCAGACCGGGTCGGCCAGTTTGAGCACGCCCCAGCTGATCAGGCTCATCAGGGCAAATGCCGTTACCACGCCACCATAAATGGACAGACGCTCGTACTCGGCCGGCAGCTCGGCAATCTGGGCTGCACCGCTGATCACCAGAGCCATGGTACCCGGGCCACACATGCTGGGCATGGTGAGCGGAACGAAGGCGATGCTCTGGTTGATCTCCACCCCGCTGGACTGGCTGGGGGCGGGGAACAGCATGCGAAAACCGATAAAGCCGATGATGAGGCCGCCCGCCAGACGCAGACCCGGAATGGAGATCCCGAACAGATCCAGGATGGAGGAGCCGATGAAGAAGGTGATGCAGAGGGTGCAGAAGAGATAGATGGCAGCCAGATTGACCTGGCGGCGCACATGCTCGCGCGACATCCCCTTGCTCAGCCCCAGCAGCAGAGTGGCCGTGGTGGGCGGGTTGACCATGGGCAGCAGCGCCAGCAAGGTGAGTAATACGACCTGAAAGAACATCTTGAGCCTCGGATAAAGAGTTGAAAGTCATGGGATCGAGCGGGTGGCATGCCCCAGAGGGAGGCTATCTTATGTTGGTCAAACTGAACATAAGCAGTACAACAAAGCCCCGGCATCTGCCGGGGCTTTGTTGTTCGAGTCAGGCCGCTTGCGGCGCTTGCTGTGGCCGGTTGCGCTGCTGCAGCCAGAGCCAGCAGCCGATGACAAAACCCAGTGCCGACAGGCTCACCACGTAGTGGGAGGGGGCCAGCACATCGCTTGCCATCCAGAGGGTAACCAGCATCGGAGTCAGTCCGCCAAAGATGGCGTAGGCCACGTTGTAGGAGAAAGAGAGGCCGGAGAAACGCACCACCGGCGGGAAGGCATTGACCATCACGTAGGGAACCGCGCCAACAATCCCGACTGCGAAGCCTGCCAGCATATAGAGCGGCACCAGCTGGCTCATGCCGGAGGCGATCCCGTGATAGAAGGCGTAGCTGGAGCCAGCCAGCAGCAGGGAGCCCAGCATGAAGGTGGGGCCGCTGCCCAGCAGGTCGATCACCCGGCCATAGAGAATGCAGCCAAGGGTGAGGGCAACGATGGCCAGTGAGTTGGCAGTCAGCGCCTCGGCCGGAGTGATGCTATAGACCTTCTGCAGGTAGGTGGGGGTCATCAGGATCACCACCACGATCCCGGCGGAGAGCAGCCAGGTGAGCAGCATGGATACCACTACGCTGCTCTTGTGGCTGCGCAGTACCGTCTTGAGGGGAAGCTCGTCGGCCAGTGCTTTATTGGCCTGCATCTCGGCAAAGACCGGGGTTTCGTGCAGCCAGCGGCGCAGATACATGGCGACGATGCCGAACACACCACCGAGGACGAAAGCGAGTCGCCAGCCCCAGTCGGTCACATCGCTCGGGCTCATGCCGCGGTTGATGGCGGTGGCTACCAGAGAGCCGAGCAGGATGCCGGCCGTCAGCCCGGCAGTGAGCGTGCCGCAGGCGACACCGACCCGGCAGGCAGGCACGTGCTCCGCCACGAAGACCCAGGCTCCCGGTACTTCGCCACCGATGGCGGCGCCCTGCAGGATCCGCAGCAGCAGCAACAGCAGCGGTGCGGCGATACCGAGCACCGCATAGGTTGGCAGCAGACCGATCAGCAGGGTGGGCAGCGCCATCATGATGATGCTGAGGGTGAACATCCGCTTGCGACCGATGAGGTCGCCAAAGTGGGCCATGATGATGCCGCCCAGCGGACGAGCCAGATAGCCGGCGGCGAAGATGCCGAAGGTCTGGAACTGGCGCAGCCACTCCGGAATGTCGGCCGGGAAGAATAGTTCACCGATGACCACCGCGAAGAAGACGAAGATGATGAAGTCGTAAAACTCCAGCGCACCGCCGAGGGCGGCCAGTCCCAGCGTTTTGTAGTCCTGCCGGTTGAGGGGGCGGGCGTGATCGTACTGTTGTGTCACTGTCGTCATATCCTTATGTTTCCCATCGCTTTTTTAGTTATTGTTGAGCCCGGGCAAGGGGCATGTACAGGTGATCGAGAGTATGCTGCTCGCCGCTTGCATGTAAATCGCGCAATTCGCAACACTGTCTTGCATCTTTTTGGGGCAGCCTTTTGGGAAAACCGGAGCGCCCCGCAACGGAGGATTGATGGAAAAGAAACGGGTACTGCTCTCATGGAGCAGCGGCAAGGATTGTGCGTGGGCACTGCATCAGCTGCGGCAAGATCCAGCCATCGAGGTAGTAGGGCTGTTCACCACCCTCAATCAGGAGTTCGAACGGGTGGCGATGCACGGGGTGCGTAAGCAGCTGTTGACCGAGCAGGCCGCCTGTGTCGGTCTGCCCCTCATCACTATCGATCTGCCCTGGCCCTGCAGCAACGAGGATTACGCCCGCATCATGACCGGCTTTATCGCCGATGTGGTTGCGCAGGGGATCCGCCATATGGCGTTTGGCGATCTCTTCCTTGAGGATGTGCGAGCCTACCGGGAGAAACAGTTGGCCGGTACCGGCATCGAGCCGCTCTTCCCGCTCTGGGGCAGCAACACCAGGGAGCTGGCGCAGCAGATGATGACGGCAGGGCTGAAGGCGAGGATCAGCACCCTGGATCCGAAAAAGCTGGATGGTGCGCTGGGTGGCCATGAGTTTGACGAGGCACTACTGGCTGCTCTGCCCGAGGGGGTTGACCCTTGTGGCGAGAACGGCGAGTTTCACACCCTGGCCTACGACGGCCCCATGTTTGCACGCCCACTCGGGATCCGGGTCGGTGAGACAGTGGTGCGCGATGGCTTTGTCTTTACCGATCTGCTGCCAATCGAAGATTAATTATCGGGCGCCAAATGCTCCCTTTTGCCGGGAGATTCACAGTTTGCCAGGCAGCAAGGGGGCACTATTGGCCCCCTCTTTTGTTTGAAAATAAAGGCGCTTTTTTATGAAACTGAACGCCCGTCCGGCGCTGCTTGCCACCTTGTTGGCTACCATCCTCGCCATGCCAGCAGTTGCCCGTGAGGCAGCTACGCTCCAGCCGGTTCCTGCCGGTGTTACCACTGTGACTCTGGCCCAGCAGGCCCCCATCCACTGGGTCTCGGTGGAGCAGATTACCAAGAGCCTGGATGGATTGCCGCCAATGGCGGTCGGCTTTGATATCGACGACACCCTGCTCTTCTCCAGCCCGGGGTTCTATCGCGGCAAGCAGGAGTTCTCTCCCAACGACGAGAGCTACCTGAAGAACCCGGCCTTCTGGGAGAAGATGAACAACGGTTGGGATGAATTCAGCGTGCCGAAAGAGGTGGGCAAGGCGCTCATCGCCATGCACCTCAAGCGCGGCGATCACATCTATTTCGTCACCGGTCGTTCGGCCACCAAGACCGAGACGGTGAGCAAGACTCTGCAGCAGACCATGAATATTCCGGCCGACCAGCTCAACCCGGTGATCTTTGCCGGCGACCAGCCGGGGCAGAATACCAAGGTGCAGTGGCTCAAGGATAAGCAGATGAAGATCTTCTACGGCGATGCCGATGGCGACATCAAAGCGGCGCAGGAGATCGGCATTCGCGGCATTCGTCTGCTGCGTTCGGCCAACTCCACCTATCGGCCACTGCCGCTGGCAGGTGCGTTGGGGGAAGAGGTGATCATCAACTCCCAGTTCTGATCGCCTGGTATTCAGCAGATGTAAAAAGGGCGGGGCCATCGGCACCCGCCCTTTTTGCATCCGTCATCAAGCTCGGGTCAGTCGTCTGCCCAGGGCATCTCGGGCAGGCTGTCGAGGAACTCGCCATAGCGGGTCAGATTGAAGGGGCCCTGAGCGGCCTCCATTGCCATCAGCTCGGCACCGAGGGCGCAGGCGATATATTGCAGTGCCTCCTCCCGCGGGGTGCCCTTCATCACCAGTCTCATCAAGGTAGCTTTCACGTGGGGTGGGTGACCGTCGTTGAGCTGGTTCTCCACCATCTCCAACAACGCGTCTTCGTCAAAAAATTCCTGAGAGTCGTTCATCGGTTTTTCGCATCAGTGAGTGAGGAGCGCAGTATAACCCGAAGCGGAGCGACTCCCGTTTACCATCCACATAAACAATCCGATCACGCAGCCATTTGTTACTCATAATTAACGGGAGTTTGCCGCGGCAAACAGGTTGGAACACAGATAACATGGATGGACACGCCTATGCCCACGATAGATTCCCTGCTGGCTGAGCCCAAGCTACTGCCCCAGATCCCGGAAGTGATGCGCGATTTGATCCAGACCTTCAATGAAAAGGATCCGGATCTGCTGAAGATCAGCAAGCTGATCAACAAGGACCCAGTCATCTCCGCCAAGCTGCTGCGTTTGGCCAACTCGGCCAAGTTCGGCAGCAGTCGCCAGATCGGTACCGTCAATGAAGCTGCGGTGCGGCTTGGACTGGCGATGGTGCGCAACATGGTGCTGGCCTGCGGGCTGACCGAATCGGTCACTGCGGTGCCCGGCATTGACCTCAAACATTTCTGGGGCTGCGTCTTCAACGTAGCGGAGCTGGCGCGTCGTCTGGCGGTGAAGAAGGGAATGAAGGGGGATGAGGTCTTTACCTGCGCCCTGCTCTATGACCTTGGCCGACTGGTGATGCATGTGGGGCTGCCGGAAAACACCGTCCACCACATTCACGATCTGGAATTGCACAAGGGGCGGGCCAAGGCGGAAGAGCTGGTGGTCGGCTTCAACTATGCCCAGGTCGGTGCCGCCATGGCGCGATACTGGAAGTTCCCCGAGACCATCAGCAATGCGGTGGAGTATCACTACAATCCCATGCTGGCCAAAGAGTTCTCCGCCGAGGCCGCATTAATCCATTTGGCTATCGTGTTGGCAGCGCAATCCGATGTGGGTGAAGAAGCGCCACCCGAGTGGCCTGCCAAGGTAGCGGAGAAGCTGGGGATCTCTTGGGCCGATTGCGCAGCCCAGTTCACTGCGTTGCGTGAGCAGGGTAATGGCTATGCCGGGTTGCTGGCTGCCTGACTGACTGCTCTGCTACCGCTGTGTGACATCGTAAAAAGGGGCCGAGGTTGGCCCCCTTTTCATGGCCGTGAGCCCGCTATTGCTTGTCAGCCGGTTGCCGAGGGGGCACTCTGCTGACTTCGCCTGTTTTGAGAGAGTCCTTGCCATGATTACCTCCCCCCGTCTCGTACTGCGTGAACTGACCATCGCCGACGCCCCCTTCATTCTCGAACTGCTCAATGATGCCGATTTCCATCGTTACATCGGCGATCGGGGAGTTCGCACACTCGAACAGGCGCAGGAGTATATCCAGCAGGGACCGGCGGTGAGCTATGCCCGTCATGGTCATGGCCTCTATCTGGTCGAGCGCAGGGAAGATGGCGCGAGCCTCGGTATCTGCGGTCTTATCAAGCGCGACAGCTTGCCTCGTGAAGATATCGGCTACGCCTTCCTGCCGCAGTATCGCGGTCATGGTTACGCCATTGAGGCCGCACAGGCAGCCATCGCCGATGGCAAAAGCCGGTTGGGGATCGGGCAGGTGATTGCCATCGTCACGCCGGGTAATGAACGTTCCATCGGCCTGTTGGCCAAGCTGGGGCTGGTGCGTAGTCGGCTGGTCAAATTGAGCGAAGATGCTGATGAGTGTCTGCTGCTTGAAGCTGAAGGGTGAGCTTGCAGGGAGAAATATCGCCGGTTGGCTGCGTGTATCGTCAGGGAAGATGAGGTCGCATCAAAGTGGCCGCCGTGAGTTGCGGCCCTTGTGCATCGGTGCTGCCCGGTCGGGCAGGGGATCAGTTGAGCTCTTCGATGGAGAACTCGCCGGCGATACCATCACAGGAGATGGCGAAGCCGCCGCTGAAGCGGGTGCTGAACTGGATCAGAAACGCATCGTAGTCGTGCTCTTGCACGGGCAGGTTGATGGGTTTGCTGCGACGCAGGGGTTTACGAGTTTGTACGGTTTTCATCATGGTATTTCTCTATATAAATTAAGTAATTGCTCCTTGTGTTGGCAAATGTCAGGTCAATGAGTGCGTGCAACGGTGTTGTTGGCGTGCGCGCAGGTATACCCAGCCCGTTCGCGGGCCTCTGCTCTTGCAAGGTGCAAGGAATATGCGGTTGCATAGTTCAAATTGAGTGGGCAGAGCGGGTCTGCACCGTGAGAGCCGGGCAACGCAGGCGGACAGCCTGAACGGTTCTCAGGGCGAGTAAATCAGAAGAAGGTTATGCGGGTACTGACAGGATTCATCGTGAGGTGAAGCATTGCAGGGCAAACATAAACAGGGCTGATTAACTAGCCGGCGCGCATTCTCTCCTCGAAATGAATAAAAAGCAAACAATTATTTTCGGCTGTTTGGCTGGGCCTTGTCCGGCACAGGTTTGCCAGCAACAACAAGGGCTCCCGCAGGAGCCCTTTTGCATCTGTCAGCCAGCGGATGATCAGTAGTCGCCGTTGGCGCGTTTGGCGGCGGCGATCATCGGAGTGATGGTCATGCCCTGCACCACGATGGAGAACATCACCACCGCGTAGGTCATCACCAGGATCACCTGACGCAGGTCAACACCGTGGCTCGGGATCATCATGACGCCGGAGGGGAGTGCCAGTGCCATCGCCATGGCCAGACCGCCGCGCAAGCCACCCCAGGTGAGGATCCGCACCGAGAAGGTGTTGTAGGTGCGGAACTTGCGGAAGGCCATATAGGGCACCGAGACGCTGATGAAGCGGGCGGCGAGGCAGAGCGGCACCGCGATGACCAGCAGTACCCAGTCATGCCAAGCCAGATCCAGCAGTACCAGCGCCAGACCGATCAGCAGGAACAGCAGGGCGTTGAGGAACTGATCCATCAATTCCCAGAAGTGATCCAGGTGATGGCTGCTCTGCTCGGAGAAGCCGGAGTGACGAGTCCAGTTGCCGATCATGATGCCGGTCACCACCATGGCCAGAGCGCCGGAGACGCCGATCATGTTGGCGAAGGCGAAGCCGGCGGTCGGGATGCAGAGGGTGAGCAGCAGCTCCAGCGAGCCGTCGTCGGTGGCGCTGATCATCACGTGAGCGATGACGCCCAGCACGACGCCAAACAGGATGCCGCCGAGGGCCTCATGCAGGAACAGGCCAGCCACGCTGCCGAAGGTGGGCTCGACGCCGCCGAAGGCGACGGCAAACACGGTAGCGAAAATAACGAGGCCGACACCGTCGTTGAACAGGGATTCCCCTTCGATCTGGATGGCGATCTGGGGCGGCGCCTTCATCTTCTTGACGATGGCCAGTACGGCGATGGGGTCGGTGGGGGAGATGAGCGCCCCGAACAGCATGCAGTAGACCAGCGGCAGCTCCCAGCCCAGCAGCTTGGCGATGAACCAGAAGCCGTAGCCGATGATGAAGGTGGAGAGCAGGGTGGCAATAATGGCCAGAATGGTGATTTCCCACTTCTGGCTACGCAGCGCCTTGAGGTTGATGCCAAGACCACCGGCAAACAGCAGGAAGCCCAGGATCCCCTTCAGCAGGAAATTCTGGAAGTCGATGCTCTCCATGGTTTTGATGGCAAGAGGCTCCAGATTGAACCATCCCAGTTTACCGAACAGCACCAGCAGCGCAGAGATCAGCATGGAACCGGCGGTGATGGCGATGGTGGTCTGGATCTTCACAACATACTGGTTGGCAAAGGCAATAAAGATCGCCAACGCTGCCAGAAAACAGAGTGTGTAGTAGACGCTCATAGTTATTTTTTACTCGTAGATAGATAGCAAGCACGTATCCCCATGCGGGACGGGCATAGGGTACTCTCGGGGTCTATGTTACTCATTACCTATAAATGAGTATATGGCTGCGATTTTGGACTGATAGACGGCTAGATTTCCAATTCGCTAGTTTGCTGTTAGGATGCTGTTTACGCAGTTGCACGGATGTAAGAGGAACACGCGGTGGCGAATGAAAAGTCGAACAGAAAGTCGGATGTGACAAACAAGCTGGAAGCCTGTCTCAAGGAGCGGATCCTGATCATCGACGGGGCCATGGGCACCATGATCCAGAGCTACAAACTCGGGGAGGCGGACTACCGCGGTGAACGGTTTGCCGACTGGCATACCGACATCAAGGGCAAC
This sequence comes from Aeromonas sp. SER, assembly GCF_038739615.1. Lineage (NCBI taxonomy): Bacteria > Pseudomonadati > Pseudomonadota > Gammaproteobacteria > Aeromonadales > Aeromonadaceae > Aeromonas > Aeromonas sp. SER. The sequence goes on from NZ_JBCGFC010000012.1 coordinate 87,840, forward strand.
AACGATCTGCTGGTGCTGACCCGCCCCGCCGTCATTCGCGAGATCCACGAGCAGTACTGCGCCGCCGGTGCCGACATCCTCGAAACCAACACCTTCAACGCCACCCGCATCGCCATGGCCGATTACGAGATGGAAGATCTCTCGGCCGAGATCAACCGCGAGGCGGCCCGTCTGGCCCGCGCGGTAGCGGACGAGTGGACGACGAAGGAGCCCCACAAGCCGCGCTTCGTGGCAGGGGTCTTGGGGCCGACCAACCGCACCGCCTCCATCTCGCCGGATGTGAACGATCCGGGCAAGCGCAACGTCACTTACGACCAGCTGGTGGCCGCCTATACCGAATCGACTCATGCCCTGATCGAGGGTGGCGCCGACATCATTCTGATCGAGACCATCTTCGATACCCTCAACGCCAAGGCGGCCGCCTTCGCGGTGGATCTGGTATTCGAGGAGCTGGGCTACAGCCTGCCGGTGATGATCTCCGGCACCATCACCGACGCCTCCGGCCGCACCCTCTCCGGCCAGACCACCGAAGCCTTCTATCACTCGCTGCGCCACGTCAAACCGGTCTCGTTCGGTCTCAACTGTGCGCTGGGACCGGATGAACTGCGGCAGTATGTGGAGGAGCTGTCGCGCATCAGCGAGACCCATGTCAGCGCTCACCCCAACGCCGGTCTGCCCAACGCCTTTGGCGAGTACGATCTCGATGCCGCCGAGATGGCGGAGCATATCCGCGAGTGGGCCCAAAGCGGTTTCCTCAACATGGTTGGCGGCTGCTGCGGTACCACCCCGGCTCATATTCGTGCCATGGCTGGCGCGGTTGCCGGCATCAAGCCGCGCGCTTTGCCCGAGTTGCCGGTAGCCTGCCGCCTGTCGGGTTTGGAGCCGCTTATCATCACCCCCGAATCCATGTTCGTGAACGTGGGGGAGCGCACCAACGTCACCGGTTCGGCCAAGTTCAAGCGGCTGATCAAGGAGGGGCTCTACGACGAGGCGCTCGACGTCGCCAAGCAGCAGGTGGATAACGGCGCCCAGATCATCGACATCAACATGGACGAGGGGATGCTGGACGCCGAAGCGGCCATGGTGCGCTTCCTCAACCTTATCGCCGGCGAGCCGGACATCGCCCGGGTGCCGGTGATGATCGACTCCTCCAAGTGGGAGGTACTGGAGGCGGGCCTCAAGTGCGTGCAGGGCAAGCCGGTGGTCAACTCCATCTCCATGAAGGAGGGGGAGGAGAAGTTTATCCAGCAGGCCAGACTGCTGCGCCGCTACGGTGCCGCCGTCATCGTGATGGCGTTCGACGAAGCGGGTCAGGCCGACACCCGCGCCCGCAAGTTCGAGATCTGCCAGCGAGCCTACCGAATTTTGGTGGATCAGGTCGGTTTCCCGCCGGAAGACATCATCTTCGACCCCAACATCTTCGCGGTGGCGACCGGTATCGACGAGCACAACAACTACGCGGTGGACTTCATCGATGCGGTGAAGGACATCAAGGAGAACCTGCCCCACGCCATGATCTCCGGCGGTGTCTCCAACGTCTCGTTTTCATTCCGTGGCAACGAGCCGGTGCGGGAGGCCATTCACGCCGTTTTCCTTTACCACGCCATCAAGAACGGCATGGACATGGGGATCGTCAACGCCGGCCAGCTCGCCATCTATGAAGACATTCCGGCCGAGCTCAAAGAGAAGGTCGAGGCGGTGGTGCTCAACCTCAATGGCAACGCCACCGAGGAGCTGCTGGCGATCGCCGAGAAGTATCGCGGTGCCGGCGCCCAGGCGGAGGATCCGCGGGATCAGGCGTGGCGCAGCTGGCCGGTGGGCAAGCGGCTGGAACATGCGCTGGTCAAGGGGATCACCGACTTTATCGAAGAGGATACCGAGGAGGCGCGCGCCCAGGCCGAGCGGCCGCTGCACGTCATCGAAGGGCCGCTGATGGATGGCATGAACGTGGTCGGCGATCTGTTCGGCGCCGGCAAGATGTTCCTGCCGCAGGTGGTGAAATCGGCCCGGGTGATGAAGCGGGCGGTCGCCTATCTGCAACCCTATATCGAGGCGGAGAAATCGGGTGGCTCCAGCAACGGCAAAATCGTGCTGGCGACCGTGAAAGGGGATGTGCACGACATCGGCAAGAACATCGTCGGGGTGGTGCTGCAGTGCAACAACTTCGAGATCATTGACCTCGGGGTCATGGTCCCCTGCGAGACCATCCTCAAGACCGCGCGGGAAGTGGGGGCCGACATGATCGGTCTCTCCGGTCTCATCACCCCGTCGCTGGACGAGATGGTGCACGTGGCCAAGGAGATGGAGCGCCAGGGCTTCAAGCTGCCGCTCTTGATCGGCGGCGCCACCACCTCCAAGGCGCACACTGCGGTGAAGATCGAGCAGAACTACTCGGAGCCGGTGGTCTATGTCTCCAACGCGTCTCGCGCGGTGGGAGTAGCCCAGAGCCTGCTCAGCCCGGATCTCAAACCCGACTTCGTCGCCCGTATCGACAAGGAGTACGAGATCGCCCGCGAGCAGCACGCCCGCAAGCAGCCGCGCTCGCGCCCCATCACGCTGGCGGAGGCGCGTGCCAACCGCCATCAGCTGGACTGGGCTGGCTACCAGCCACCCAAGCCCCGCGAGCCGGGTGTGCAGAAGTTCGAGAACGTGCCCATCTCGGTGCTGCGCCCCTACATCGACTGGACGCCGTTCTTCCTCAGTTGGGAGCTGGCGGGCAAGTTTCCGCGCATCCTCGAAGACGAGATTATCGGTGAGGAGGCGACCAGGCTGTTTGCCGATGCCAACGCCATGCTGGATCAGCTGGAAAAGGATCAGAGCGTGCGCTGCGCCGGCATCATCGGCCTGTTCCCGGCCAATGCGGTGGGGGACAGCATCGAGGTCTACAGCGACGAGTCCCGCAGCGAAGTGAAAAAAGTGCTGCACCACCTGCGTCAACAGAGCGAGAAGCAGGGCTTCCCCAACTACTGTCTGGCGGACTATGTTGCGCCGAAAGAGAGTGGCAAGCCTGACTGGATCGGTGCCTTCGCGGTGACCGGCGGCATCGGTGAGGAGGCTATCGCCAGGGCCTACAAGGCGGATCACGACGACTACAACGCCATCCTCATTCAGGCGGTATGTGACCGGTTGGCGGAAGCCTTTGCCGAGTACCTGCACGAGCAGGTGCGCAAAGTGCACTGGGGCTATGCCCCCGACGAAGCCCTCAGCAACGAGGAGCTTATTCGCGAGAACTATCGGGGCATCCGTCCGGCGCCGGGTTATCCGGCCTGCCCGGAGCACACAGAGAAGGGCACCCTGTGGGAGCTGCTGGATGTCGAGCATGCCATCGGCATGCAGCTGACCGAATCCTACGCCATGTGGCCGGGGGCTGCGGTGTCGGGCTGGTACTTCTCCCACCCCGAGAGCAAATACTTCGCGGTGGCGCAGATCCAGCAAGATCAGGTTGAGGATTACGCCGTCCGCAAGGGGATGACGCTGGCTGAAGCCGAGCGCTGGCTCGCCCCCAATCTGGGGTAACGAGAGCGCCAATCTGCTCGGCCTTTGAGCGAAAACGGCGGACTTTGCGAGCAGCCTATGGAGAGCGCGCAGAGCCGCCGTTTATTGTTTCACCGCGCCGTGTTGAATGGGCTGGCTTCTGCGTTATTTGGCTTGTTGTCAGGAGAAACAATTGGCGTTGTCTTGGCGCTGTGGCACCTTATACTCTCCCGCCCCATCCTGCCCAGGCATAGCCTTCTAGCGGAATTGTCATGAAGATCGCCATTTTATCCCGTGAGCCGAAAAACTACTCCACCCGCCGTCTGGTCGAGGTGGCACAGGCGCGCGGTCATCAGGTCGAGGTGCTCGACACCCTGCGCTGTTATATGAACATCGCCTCCCACAACCCCTCCATTCACTACGAAGGACGGGAGCTGGAGAGCTATGACGCGGTGATCCCCCGCATCGGGGCCAGCATCACAGCCTACGGCACCGCCGTGTTGCGCCAGTTCGAGATGATGAACACCATGGCGCTCAACAGCTCGGTGGCCATCAGCCGCTCCCGCGACAAGCTGCGGGCGATGCAGCTGCTCTCCCGTCACGGCATCGGTCTGCCCATCACCGGTTATGCCCACAGCACCCACGACGTGCCCGACCTCATCACCATGGTGGGCGGTGCACCGCTGGTGGTGAAGCTACTGGAGGGTACCCAGGGGATCGGCGTGGTGTTGTGCGAAACCCAGAAGGCCGCCGAGAGCGTGATCGAGGCTTTCATCCAGACCAACAACAACATTCTGGTGCAGGAGTATATCCGCGAGGCCAATGGCGCCGACATCCGCTGTCTGGTGGTCAACGGCAAGGTGGTGGCGGCGATGCGCCGTCAGGCCCAGCCCGGCGAGTTTCGCTCCAACCTGCACCGTGGCGGCACCGCCGAGGCGATCCGGATCACTCCGGAAGAGCGCGCTACCGCGGTGCGCGCCGCCAAGATCATGGGGCTGGACGTGGCAGGCGTGGATATCCTGCGCAGTGCTCGCGGCCCGCTGGTGCTGGAGGTCAACTCCTCTCCCGGCCTGCAGGGGGTCGAGGCGGCTTCCGGCAAGGATGTGGCGGGCAAGATCATCGAGTTCCTCGAGCTCAAGGGCGGGCGCAAGCACAAGCCGGTGGAGTGATCCCGGATTTGCATCAGCCAAAAAACAGGGCGCCTTCGGGCGCCCTGTTGCTATCTGGTTGGTGCCGCTGCGCCCTCACCCTTTCCCGGAGGGAGAGGGAACTGTTCGGCAGCGATCATCGCCAGCCTTGCGCTGAATACGTCACCCTCCAGTCGGGTCTCAATTTGCCAGCCCAGCTTTTCGCAGATGCGCTGGATGATGGTGAGGCCGCAGCCGTAACCGAGGATCTGATCCGGCGCTGCTGCCGTCGGGTTGCTGATGGTGAGTACTGGGCCGCACAGCTCGATGTCGATATGGCCCTCGGCGTAGCTCAGGGCATTTTTCAGCAGGTTGCCAAGGGCGATGGCGAGCAGGGAGAGGGGGGAATCGACCTCGCTCGCCTCGTCCAGCACCAGACGGATATCGAGCGCTTCTCGCTGCAGCAGCGGGGCGAGCCGGGCCAGCTCCTGACGGATCAGCGGCGCCACCTGCTGCTTCGGTCGCTCGACCTCCTCCTTGCGTCCCAGCAGCAGAAAGGTCTCGGTGAGTAGCGCCATCTCGTCGGCGGCGGCCCGGATGCGGGTGACGGCGCGCTCGGCGGGGGCGGGCAGATCGCTCACCTTGCCGAGCAGGGCGGCCGAGCCCTGGATCACCATGTTGGGGGTGCGCAGCTCATGGCTGGCAAAGCGGCTGAACTCCTGCTCGCGGGCAAACACGGCGCTCACCTCCTGCTTGCCGGCCAGCAGTGCCAGCTCGATATCCCTGAGCTCCTGCCAGGGGGCATCGGGGATGAAGTCCGCCTGATCCGGGGTGAGGTGGGCGACCCTGTGTTGCAGCCGCTGCAGCGGCCCCGTGATATGGCGTACCAGCCAGATGCCGAAGCCGAGGCAGCCCAGCAGCAGGGCCAGCCCGATCAGCCGGGTGGCCAGATGCAGCTTGTCCTCGTAGGGGTCGAGGTAGTCATCGGCATCGTCGTTGAAGACCAGATAGAGCATCCCCTTGCCGGAGGGATGGCGCGCCACCAGAAAGTGTTTGTCCTCCTTGCCCAGCTGGTGCTCGAAAAAGCCGGGGGTCTGGTAGGGTTGCAGCCACCTGGGCAGGCGTCCCGACTCGGTCCAGTAGCTGGAGAACTGGCGCGGACTGGGCGCCGCCGCCGCGGCCCCGAGGCGCAGCCAGTCATCGCTGTAGCGGGTTACTTCCGCCTCCAGCCAGTGGCGCAGGCTCAGCTCCTCCATCTTGTCCTCGGCCACCATCATCAGGCCGGAGAGCAGCACCAGCAGCACCACGCCGGCTCCGCCGAGCGCCATGATGAGCCGGTGGCGCAGGCTTGGCAGGCTCATGCGCTCACCAGTCGGTAGCCCTGACCGTGCAGGGTTTCCAGCATGGGGGTGGGGAAGGGTTTGTCGAGGATGTTGCGCAGGGCGTAGATGTGGCTGCGCAGGGCGTCGGAGTCGGGCTCCTCCTCTCCCCAGACGGTATCCAGCACCTCCTGACGAGTGACGATGGCCGGTGCGCGGCGGGCCAGCAGCGCGAGGATCTGGAACGGGATCTTGCCGAGCTTGAGGGGAACGCCGGCACGGGTCGCCTGCCCGCTGGCGGCATCGACGGTCAGCTCGCCAAAGGTGATGGCGCCGATGTCACCGCGGGGGCCGCGCAGGCTGAGGGCTTGCAAGCGCACCTCCAGCTCCTCCATGGCGAAGGGCTTGACCAGATAGTCGTCGCCACCTGCCTTGAAGCCTGCCAGCTTGTCTTCCAGACTGTCGCGGGCGGTGAGAAAGAGAACCGGGGTCGAGATCCCCTCTTCGCGCAGGCGGGCGACCGTGCTGAGCCCGTCTAGACGGGGCATCATCACATCCATGATGATGACGTCGAAGCGCTGTTCGGCCAGCAGTTGCAGTGCCGCCTGACCGTGATAGGCACAGTCCAGCCGGTGGCCGGCCAGCTCCAGATAATCCATGATGGTTTCTGCCACCTGAGGATTGTCTTCCACTACCAAAATCTTCATGCTTTGTACTCCTGGTTGGCGAGCAGCTTCACGCTCTTTTCACACCGGATACATCATCCTGTCGCCAGTGTAACCCCGAGGATCCACGATGAAGAAGTATCTCTGTGCTCTCCTGCTGCTGATCTTGCTGCCGCTCGGATCTGCGCAGGCTGCCGAATTCAAACTGACCGGCCGCACCACTTGGCAGCTTGGCCAGCTGATGGTGAACGGTCTGCCGTTCGTGATCGACGACCAGACCCGCTTCAAGGATTGGCTCAACGAGGATGATCTCGGCGGCACCTGGGTCGAGATGAATGGGGTGGTGGAGAACGGCGTGCGCTATGTGCGCAAGGTCGAGGCCCTCGATGAAGATGACAAGGACGAGATGGATCTGGAAGGGCCGGTCGAGGGCGGGCGGATCTGGGGCTACACCACCTCGGACAACAGCCTGGCCCCCTTCGAGGGACGCTGGCTCGAACTGGAGTGCAAGTTTGATGGCATGCGCCTGAGCCGCTGCCACGAGGACAAGTGACCCGATCGCTGCCGCAGATTCGCAATGTTCCTGAATGAAGCCCATGCTTATCCGGCATGGGCTTTTTGTTCAGGGACGAACGACATGGAACAGAGAACAAAGTGGTGTGCGTGGCTGTATGGTTTGCCGCTCTGTGCCGCGCAGGCGATTGCCGACGAACTGTGGCTGGTGGATCTGGAACATGATGACGGCATCCATCTGCAATTTCAGGGGGCCGAGGTGGAGCGGGGCAGCGCTCCGGTCTGGCGACAGGGTGAACCCTGGGCAGAGCCACTGCGGCCGGGTGATCGCCTCTCCCTGCTGGTGGCCGATGGCGTTGCCACCCGGATCGAGCTGCTGACGGCCAGATCGCCGACGGGTGCCGGGCAGTGGCAGCGGGCAGAGGATCGCCTGCAATCCTTCGATGAACGGCAACTCACACTGGCAGCTTTGGGTACTGTGCCACTCAACCCGCAGGTGCGCTGGGTCAACGGCTCGGCTGCCGATCTCCATGAAGGGAGTGCACTGGTGTTGACCCGCGACGAACGGGGCCGCTTAAGCGAAATTCTTGTCGTCAATCCAGAGGAGTAGTTGACCCGTCTACGATAGGCGGGTTTATCCTCTGCACGCTGGATGAAGGAACCCCTATGTTGACGATTACCCGGCTGGCCAGAGAACTGGGCCTGAGCCGCACCACCCTGCTCTATTACGAACGTCTCGGTCTGCTGCTGCCCGCCCTGCGCGGGGAGAACGGCTATCGCCGCTATGGCGAGGCCGAGCTGGAACGGGGGCGGCAGATCGCCAGCTTTCGCGCCATGGGGCTGCCGCTCGAAGAGATCGGCACCCTGCTGGCGGCAAGGCAGGAGAGCCACTCCTGCCTCGATGGTCACCTGCTGCGACTGGAGCAGGAGATCGCCGAGCTGAGGCGGCAACAGCGGGCCATCATCCTCTATCGCCAACAGACACACGAGGAGATCCCCATGGTAGACAAGGCTCGCTGGGTTGCCATCATGCAGGCCGCAGGCATGACCGAAGAGATGATGCGCAACTGGCATATCCAGTTCGAGAAGATGGAGCCACAGGCCCATCAGGAATTCCTCGAATCCCTGCAGATCCCCGCCGCGGAGATCGCCGCCATCCGCACCTGGTCGCGCGGGGAGTAACCCCGTCTGACCACTGCACCAGCCGTTGCCCCACATTGTTAACGGCTTGTGCTTTGGATTTTCCCCCTTATACTGGCGCCATCTTGTCGGAGTGCTGACCGTCGAACGACGCGAAGCTGAGACCGTTAATTCGGGATCCGTGGAACCTGATCAGGTTAAAACCTGCGAAGGGAACAAGGGTAACTTGCGGGTTACCGCGCCGGAGGAGGAACAAGCCTCTTCCGCTCATCGAAGGGGTAACCCTGATGGGTCAGGGCGCACAGGAGGGAGTCTGTCCCGTCCGGTTGTCCAGCACGTGGGGCGCCTTGCCCACAGCGTGCAGAGAGCGGGAAGCGGCAGAACAGCGGCGTAGAGATCCATCCCGCGTGCACTCCCTCCCGAGATAAACCCCCCGCCGCAAGTTCATCTTCTCCTCGAACTCCAGACAAGCAAACACCCATAACTTCAACCAGTTAATGTGAGTTTTGCTATGTCTACTTCTGTATCTGATACCGCCAAATCCAGCCGCCGCGAGCAGCGCTCCAGCGCTCAGGCCTTTATCGACAGCCTCAAGGGGATGGCTCACCCCAACTCCCGCCGCATCTTTATCGAAGGCTCCCGCGCCGATATTCGTGTCCCGCTGCGGGAGATCCAGCTGGCCGACACCTTCGTCGGCGGCACCAAAGAAGATCCCAAATTCGAACCTAACGAGCCGGTGCCGGTCTACGACACCTCGGGCCGTTACGGGGAGGATGGGGTCGCCATCGACGTGCGCCGCGGCCTGCCGCGCCTGCGGGAGAACTGGGTGCTGGAGCGCGATGACACCGACGAGCTGCCGGGGCTCAGCTCCACCTTCACTCAGGAGCGGCTGGCCGACGAGGGGCTGGATCACCTGCGCTTCGAGCATCTGCCAAAGCCGCGCCGTGCCAAGCCGGGCCGCCGGGTCACCCAGCTCCACTATGCCCGCGCCGGCATCGTCACTCCCGAAATGGAATTTATCGCCATCCGCGAGAACATGGGGCGCGAGCGGGTGCGCTCTGAACTGTTGCGCACCCAGCATCCGGGCCACGATTTTGGTGCCCGTTTGCCCCAGAACATCACCCCCGAATTCGTGCGTGATGAGGTGGCCGCCGGTCGCGCCATCATCCCCAGCAACATCAACCACCCGGAAGCGGAGCCGATGATCATCGGCCGCAATTTTCTGGTGAAGATCAACGCCAACATCGGCAACTCGGCGGTCACCTCCAGCATTGAAGAGGAGGTGGAGAAGCTGGTCTGGTCCACCCGCTGGGGTGCCGACACCGTGATGGATCTCTCCACCGGTCGCTACATCCACGAGACCCGCGAGTGGATCCTGCGCAACAGCCCGGTGCCCATCGGTACCGTGCCCATCTATCAGGCGCTGGAGAAGACCAACGGCATCGCCGAAGACCTCACCTGGGAGCTGTTCCGCGACACCCTGCTCGAACAAGCCGAGCAGGGGGTGGACTACTTCACCATCCACGCCGGCGTCCTGCTGCGCTTCGTGCCGATGACCGCCAAGCGCCTCACCGGCATCGTTTCGCGCGGCGGCAGCATCATGGCCAAGTGGTGCCTGTCGCACCACAAGGAGAACTTCCTCTACCAGCACTTTCGCGAAATCTGCGAGATCTGCGCCGCCTATGACGTGGCGCTGTCGCTGGGCGATGGTCTGCGTCCGGGCTCCGTCTATGACGCCAACGACGAGGCCCAGTTCGCCGAGCTGCGCACCCTGGGTGAGCTGACCAAGATCGCGTGGGAGTACGACGTGCAGGTGATGATCGAGGGGCCGGGTCATGTGCCGATGCACATGATCGAGCGCAACATGACCGAGCAGCTGGAGCACTGCCACGAGGCGCCGTTCTACACGCTGGGCCCGCTCACCACCGACATCGCGCCGGGTTACGATCACTTCACCTCCGGCATCGGCGCCGCGCTTATCGGCTGGTACGGCTGCGCCATGCTCTGCTACGTCACCCCCAAGGAGCATCTGGGGCTGCCCAACAAGGAGGATGTGAAGCAGGGGCTGATTACTTACAAGATCGCCGCTCACGCCGCCGATCTGGCCAAGGGTCACCCGGGTGCCCAGATCCGCGACAACGCCATGTCCAAGGCGCGCTTCGAGTTCCGCTGGGAGGATCAGTTCAATCTGGCCCTCGACCCCGACACTGCCCGTGCCTACCACGACGAGACCCTGCCGCAGGAGTCCGGCAAGGTGGCTCACTTCTGCTCCATGTGCGGGCCCAAGTTCTGCTCCATGAAGATCACTCAGGATGTGCGCGACTACGCAGCAAAGCTGGAGGCCGTTGAGATCAAGCTGGTCGGCATGGACGGCCAGCAGGAGCAGGTGGTAGCTCAGGTGGAGAGCGGCATGGCCCGGATGGCGGAGACCTTCAAGGAGACTGGCGGCGAGATCTACCATCAGGCGGCGGCGCTCAAACAGGCCGCAGGGGAGGAGGCGTGAGCAGCGCAAGCGGGGCTGTCAGCCCGGCCAATCTGCCGCCTGTGACGGACTCCCGCCCAGTTGTCTGGACCATCGCCGGTTCCGACTCCGGCGGTGGCGCCGGCATTCAGGCCGACTTGCACACATTGCACGACCTCGGTGTGCACGGCTGCTCGGTCATTTCCGCCATCACCGCCCAGAACTCGGTGGCGGTGAAGATGGTCGACCCCGTACTGATGCAGACCTTCACCGCCCAGATCGACGCCCTCGGCGTCGATCTGCCGCCTGCCGCCATCAAGATCGGTCTGCTGCCGACCCGGCTCCATGTCGAGGTGCTGGCCCGCCGGTTGGCGGCCATCGAGGCGCCCTTCGTGGTCTACGATCCGGTGGCCATTGCCAGCAGCGGCACCCCGATGGCGGAGCCCAATATGCTGGAGGCGGTGCGCGAACAGCTGCTGCCACGTCTGTCGCTCATCACCCCCAACGGTCCCGAGCTGGAGGCCCTGACCGGCTTGCCGGTCAGCAGTCCCGAGCTGGTGCGCCTCGCTGCCCGCCGCCTGCGTGAACTCGGCGCTCGCGCCGTGCTGATCAAGGGGGGCCATCTGGAGTGGAGCGGCGATCTCTGCCTCGACTACTACCAGGATGAGCAGCGTGAATTTTGGCTCGCAGCGCCGCGCCTGAATACCCGCCACGGCCACGGTACCGGCTGCTGCTACGCCAGCGCCATCGCCGCCGTGGTGGCGCAGGATTATCCGGTGGAGGATGCCATCACCCTGGCGCGTGCCTACCTGCAACAGGGGCTGGCGGCGGCGCAAGGAGTGGGCGCAGGCCCCGGCCCCATCGCCCATCTCGGTTGGCCCGCCGATCTGGCTCACTTCCCCCGTGCCGTATTGGCGGGTTCAACCCTCGATCGCCGCTTCGGACTTTATGAGACAAGCAGCGCCCGCCTGCCGCAGGGCCCCTTCGCGCCGACCGAACACAACCTCGGTCTCTATCCGGTGGTGGACTCGGTCAAGTGGCTGCGCCGCCTGCTGGGGCAGGGGGTCAAGACCATCCAGCTGCGGATCAAGAATCTGCCCGCCGCTCAGGTGGCACCGGCCATTCGCGATGCGGTAGCGCTCGGTCGCCGCCATGGGGCGCGGCTCTTTATCAACGACTACTGGCAGCAGGCCATCGAGGCGGGTGCCTGGGGCGTGCATCTGGGGCAGGAGGATATGGAGACGGCGGATCTCGCCGCCATTCAGGCGGCCGGGCTGCGCCTTGGCATCTCCACCCACGGCTACTTCGAGCTGATGCGGGCCCGCGAGCTGGCCCCCTCCTATATGGCGCTGGGTCATATCTTCCCGACCAACACCAAGGCGATGCCTTCGCGCCCGCAGGGGCTGGTGCGGCTGCATCGCTACCGCGCCCTGATGGCGGAGTGGCCGACGGTGGCCATCGGCGGCATCAGCGAGGAGCGGGTGGCGGCGGTCAAGGCAAGCGGGGTCGGCAGTATCGCGCTGGTCTCGGCCATCACTGCCAGCGACGACTGGCAGGGGGCGACCGAGCGGCTGCTCGCTGCCGTGGGGGCAGGGGATGAGCCGCGCTCGGCCACTGTTATACGGGAGGCTGAACATGCTCTCTGATGCGGAATACCTCAGATACGGTCGCCAACTGATGCTGGCGGAAGTGGGGGAGGCGGGTCAGGCGCGGCTGAAAGATAAGTCTGTGCTGATCGTCGGCCTCGGCGGGCTCGGCTCGCCGCTCGCCCTCTATCTGGCTGGCGCCGGGGTGGGCACCTTGTGGCTGGCCGATGGGGATACGGTGGATTCCAGCAATCTGCCGCGCCAGATCCTGTTCGATAGCGAGGCGGTCAATCACTCCAAGGCGGAGCTGGCCCGCGAGCGCTTGGCGGCCCACAACCCACTGGTGGAGCTGATTGCCATCAACCAGCGGCTCGATGCCGCCAGCCTGCCGGAGTTTGTGGCCGAGGTGGATCTGGTGATCGACTGCTGCGACAACCTCGCCACCCGGCAGGCCATCAACGCCGCCTGCGTGGCTCAGGGCAAGCCCTGGATCTCCGCTGCCGCAGTGGGTTGGCAGGGGCAGCTGATGGCGCGCACCAGCAGTGAGCACGCCTGCTACGCCTGCCTCTATCCGCTGGATACCAAGGTGAGCCAGAGCTGCGAGACCAGCGGCGTCACCGGTCCGCTGGTCGGGGTGATGGGCTCCTTGCAGGCGCTGGAGGCATTGAAACTGCTGCTCGGGATGCCGAGTCCGGTCGCTGGCACATTGCGCCGCTTCGATGCTTTGACCCATCAGTGGCAGACCCTCACTCTCGCCCCCGATCCCGATTGCCCGGTTTGTGGCTTGAACAAGGAGATCACCCCATGACCTTGACCATTCGACTCAACGATAAAGCCCAGTCGCTGGCGGCAGGGCAGAGTGTGGCCGACCTGCTGGCGGCGCAAGACGTTAATCCACAGGGGGTGGCGGTGGCCCTTAACGGCGCCGTGTTGCCCCGAGGCCGCTGGGCCGAGACCCGTCTCAATGACGGGGACGAAATTCACCTCTTTACCGCCATTGCGGGAGGCTGACATGCTGACCATTGCCGATCACACCTTCTCATCGCGCCTCTTTACCGGCACCGGCAAGTTTGCCCGCCCGGAACTGATGGCCGCCGCCATTGAGGCGAGCGGCTCCCAGCTCGTCACCATGGCCATCAAGCGGCTCGAACCGGGCAAGGCCCACGACGATATCCTGAGCCCCTTGCTGCAACTCGGGGTCAAGCTGCTGCCCAACACCTCCGGCGCCAAGACCGCTGCCGAGGCGGTATTTGCTGCCCATCTCGCCCGCGAGGCGCTGGGGACGAACTGGCTGAAGCTGGAGATCCACCCCGATCCGCGCTATCTGCTGCCCGATCCCATCGAGACGCTGAAAGCCGCCGAGCAGCTGGTGAAAGAGGGCTTTGTGGTGCTGCCCTACTGCGGCGCCGACCCCGTGCTCTGCAAACGGCTCGAAGAGGTGGGCTGCGCCGCCGTGATGCCGCTCGGTGCGCCCATCGGTTCCAATCAGGGGCTGGTGACCCGGGAGTTTCTCGCCATCATCGTCGAGCAGGCCAATGTGCCTGTGGTGGTGGATGCGGGCATAGGTGCGCCGAGCCACGCCGCCGCCGCCTTTGAACTGGGTGCCGATGCCGTGCTGGTCAACACTGCCATCGCGGTGAGCGGCGACCCGGTCGCCATGGGCCGCGCCTTTGCGTTGGCCTGCACCGCCGGTCGCAGCGCCTATGAAGCTGGCCTTGGCGCTCGCGCCCTGCAGGCGCAAGCCTCCAGCCCGCTCACCGATTTTCTGGGGGCGTTATGAGTCATGATGCTGGCTCGGGGCAAGAGCCAATCGCCATGTCCTCTTTCTCGGTTTCTCCCGAGGCGGATGTGTTTAGCCCCCCTCTCCCCTTGGGAGAGGGGCCGGGGGTGAGGGCACTGGGTGTAAGGGTTAAGGAGCCTACCTTTCTCGACCGCTGGCAGGAGCTTGATTGGGACGATATCGGCATGCAGATCCGTGCCAAGACGGCCGCCGATGTGGCACGCGCCCTGAGCGCACCACGCCGCACCCTGAGCGATTTTATGGCGCTGATCTCGCCAGCCGCCGAGGCGTATCTGCCGCAGATGGCGGCCGAGGCCGAGCGGCTCACCCGTCAGCGTTTTGGCAACACCATCGGCTTCTATGTGCCGCTCTATCTGTCGAACCTCTGCGCCAACGACTGCACCTACTGCGGCTTCTCCATGAGCAACCGCCTCAAGCGCAAGACCTTGAATGTAGAGGAGATTGAGTGCGAGTGTCTGGCCATCAAGGCGCGCGGTTTTGACAGCGTGCTGCTGGTGACCGGCGAGCACGAGCACAAGGTGGGGCTCGCCTATTTTCGCGAGGTGATGCCCATCATCCGCCGCCACTTCAGCACGGTAGGGATGGAGGTGCAGCCCCTCTCGCAGGCCGAATATGCCGAGCTGAAGAGCCTCGGCCTCGACGCCGTTATGGTCTATCAGGAGACCTACCACGCCCCCACCTACGCCCGCCATCACCTGCGCGGCAACAAGCGGGACATCGCATGGCGCCTCGCCACGCCGGATCGGCTGGGCCGCGCCGGTATCGACAAAATCGGGTTGGGGGCGCTGATCGGTCTCTCCTCGGACTGGCGCGCCGACAGCTACTTTGTCGCCGAGCATCTGAGCTGGCTTGAGCGCCACCACTGGCAGAGCCGCTACTCGCTCTCCTTTCCGCGCCTGCGCCCCTGTACCGGTGGGCTGGAGCCTGCCGTGGTCATGTCGGATCGCCAGCTGGCCCAGCTTATCTGTGCCTGGCGCCTCTTCTCGCCGACGCTGGACTTGTCCCTCTCCACCCGCGAGTCGGCCACCTTTCGCAACGGTGCGGTGCGCCTTGGCATCACCCAGATGTCGGCCGAGTCGCGCACCCAGCCGGGTGGCTATGCCGAGGGGGATACAGAGGAACTGGAGCAGTTCGCCATCCACGACGACCGCCCGGTGGGGGAAGTGGCCGCCGCCGTGCGGCAGGCCGGGTTGCAGCCGGTGTTCAAGGATTGGGAGCCGTTTTTGGGTCGTTAACGACGTTTACACCTGCAGTAAGAGATAGCGGCAAGCAGATCGGAGGGGCATATCCCCGCCACTGCTTGCCGCTTTGCTTTGTTTGCTCCAGCAGGATTGTCTCTCTGGTGTAACGATTGTCGTTGGCATTGTTTCGCTGGCGTAAAAATAGCTGTGGGTAAATGGAACTCTGTGCGAGGGGTTGCCTTATCCACCCTATGTCCGATTTTGAGCTGGGTTTAGGAACATAAAAGGGCTTCCAGTTCCTCTGTAGGCCATCGAGGTTGAACAATCAAAAACGAGATGACATTTTCTTGGTGGCTTGACAAATCAAAGAAAACGCAAGATCATGCAAGGACATTTCACCGAGCACCCTTCTGGGCTACACCAACTCCTTGTTAGAGGATCTCTAAGTATGCAAAAACCGTGGGAATTAAATCCGGCATTATCACAAGAGCGACTAAAACGACTTGCATCTCTTATCCGAGATGTCAGAGATGATGTTATTGACAGGCATGATGATGAACTTGGTGATACTGCCCGTGCGACAGGTATGAGAGCGTATGAGTGCTCGCGTAACAGAATTATTCGTGCGGCTGCAGATAATGCGGGATGGCCATGGCTTGGAATTGTCAAACCAGATGGAAAATTTACCTTCTCTGTTAGTTCTGTTCCCGTTCGGCTATATCGTGGGAGACCCTCTTGCCCAGAGGAACGCAGATTAATTCCTTCTGTTGAAGCGATGAAACAAATGTCGCTATTGCCCCCAGAGATTGGGGATGCCGCAACTGTGCTTTGGTTTTTTGCCATTGAAGTAGATGAGTTTCGCTATGTAGAACGAGTCACGTTTGCTGGTTTTCAGAATAGTGTTCAAGTTTCCTGTTGGGAAATTGCACTTGATGAGCGTGTAACAGCTTTGGGTCTTATTAACGAAGACCTTCCTGAGCCTATTAAAACTGATAAAGCATCTATCTCCATCAAGAGAAAAATCAAAAAAGTGGAGGATAGTGACAATGGTTAGTAGATTATGTCCATGACTTTCTATGGTGAGCGACTTCGTCTGGCTCGCATATTAAATGGCTTTACCCTGCAAGAGTTGGGTGAAGCTGTATCTGTATCTAGGCAAAGCATACATCAGTATGAAAGTGATATTCGTGCTCCTGCATCTGATGTCACGAATGCTCTTGCTGAGTATCTAAGAGTACAGCCAGATTTTTTTGAAAGACCTCTTTCTGGTGATGTGAAACCAGAACAATGCCATTTTAGAAAGAGACAGACCACCCCTGTGGGTGTGAAAGAACGAGTTCAGGCATACAGTACAATCCTTGAGCAATTAGTGACAGAGTTGCATGAGCATTTGGATATGCCTGAGAATAAATTTAATCTTATCGACAACAGTAAAATAGATGTATTAACTTCGCCGATAATTGAAAAGATTGCGGAAGGAGCAAGAGAACGATGGGGGCTATCGCTAGATGCACCCATCGATAACATGATCAATGTTGTTGAAAATCAGGGTGCAATTGTTACTTGCTTTGATGGTGTTTCTGAAAAGGTTGATGCTTTATCAGTTAATAGAAAATATCCAATAATAATTCGAAACTCCGCCAAAGAAAGTGTATGCAGAATGCGTTTTGATCTAGCCCATGAGTGTGGGCATCTAGTTATGCATGATGGGATTGAAACTGGTTGCAAGCAAACTGAACGTGAAGCGGATGCCTTTGCTAGTGCCTTTCTTTTTCCTCGAAGCTCTTTTGCAAGAGAGTTTCCATCTTGCTTGGGAAGAGATGGCATTATTAATTGGAAAAAAGTATACGATCTCAAGATTAGATGGAAGGTTAGTGCAAAGGCAATAATATATCGCGCCCATTTTTTGGGTTTTATTAACGCACAGCAATATAGAGGTGCCAATGTTTGGTTTAGTCAGACACGGCAAACAAGGAAAGAAAGATTAGATGATGAACTGGCTATGGAAGAGCCACATGTTTTACAGGAGAGTATCTCGTTACTTAAGAATGAATTAGGAATATCATTTGATATGCTTGCTAAAAAGCTTGGAGTACATGCAAGACTGTTAGCAGATATCTGTGGTGTTCACTATGAAGAAGTTGATGAGATTGAATTTGACGATGTAGTTGTTCCTTTCAACTTCTGACTATTATCGATGGCCCCTATAGGGGCCATTACATACAGTACGTGATTTATTTAAAAATAATTTCTTATAGTCTTTGTGAAAAACATCTACTCTAAATCTAAAAAATGTGTAACGATTTTTATAAATCAGAGTGAACCTATCACTCTAGATAATAGCATTTTGCTTATCCAGTGTAATAATCTGACTTAGTGTTAATTTTTTCTGCCAATTAAATAGTAGAGCTTGAAGTTTTTATTTTAGAGATGAAAAGGATTACTAGTCCCTGTTGCCAGATATTCCTATATCCAAAGTACGTAGGTTATCTTTTCCAACTCAAAGCTGCTTGAGGTATTCGGTTAGCGAGAAGGGCTGAGCAAATTCCTTCATCCCGGCCAATCTATCCAGCTCTGCTTGGCCGACTTGCTGCAACTGAGCTTGCTGGGAGGGAGTGAGCGTGGTGGCTCTCGCCTTGATCAGGGTGTCGAGAAAGGTACGGTCTCCCGCTACCGCCTGATGGAACGCCTTGAGCGCCAGCACATCTACTTCTGCTGCGGTGCAGCGCTCCATGCTTTTCTCATGCAGGTAGATCAGCACTGTCGTCTGTTGTTCCTTCTCCAGTGACCAGAAGGGGTCGCTTTTTGCGGGCAGTGTGGCGCTGTGCTGTGACTTGATTGCTTCGCACCGCTCAAATGCAGGATCCAGGTCGTGTAGTGACAGGGCAAAGGCGCTGGAGCTGGTTGCAAGCAGCGCAAAGAGCAAGGCAAGGCGCCTGTAGAAGGAGAGATTCCTGCTATCCGGCGCCTTGTCTCTTGCAGGGCTGTTGCGGCTGTTCATCGGCTTATGACTGCTTTTTCAGGAAGTAACTGATATGCCCCGGCGGCATATCGGGCAGCTGGCCAAAGACCTCGTAACCCTGCTTCTGGTAGAAGGGGAGGGCCTGAAAACTGGTGGTTTCCAGATGGTAGTTGTTGATGCCCTTGCTTTGGGCGTACTGCTCCATGGCGCCCAGCAGGCGGCCGCCCCAGCCATCACGGCGGATGCTTTCGTCAATCCAGAGCCAGTCGACGTGCAGCCACCCCCACTTGATGTCGGCGATGATGCCGCCGTGTACCTTGCCCTCTCTATCCTTGATAAAGCTGGCGATCCGCTCGCGCCGAAGCTCGTACAGTTGAGGGCCAGCCTGGCTTACGTTGTAGCCCGTCAGGCCAATGCGCAGCGCTTCAACATCATCGTCCTGAGGCGGTTGGGGTGGGGTGAGTTGCATAGTGCTTCCTGCTTGATGGTGGTTGTCTCTAACGGGTTGCCGCTTCCAGCGCGGCTATCTCCCTGCCGCCAATCAGCTTCAGATTTTGGCTGATCTGCTCCACCGGCCAGTCCCACCAGGCGATGGCGTTGAGACGGGCGATGGTGTCGTCGTCGAAGCGGTAGCGGATCACCTTGGCCGGGTTGCCGCCGACCACGGCATAGGCGGGTACGTCACCGGTGACCACGGAGCGGGCGGCGATAATGGCGCCGTTGCCGACTTTTACTCCCGGCATGATCAGGGCGTCATAGCCAATCCAGACATCGTTGCCGATGACGGTATCCCCCTTGTAGGGGAGGCTGCCCGGGGCGGGGGCGGCGCTTTCCCAGCCGTTGCCGAAGATAAAGAAGGGGTAGGTGGAGAAGCCGGAGGTCTGGTGGTTGGCGCCGTTCATGATGAACTTCACCCCGCGGGCGATGGCGCAGAACTTGCCGATGATGAGCTTGTCGCCGATGAAGGGGAAGTGGTAGAGGACGTTGCGCTCGAAGCCCGCCGAATCCTCCGGGTCGTCGTAATAGGTGTAGTCACCCACCTCGATATTGGGCCCCTTGATGGTGTTCTTGATAAAGCACACCTGGGGGAAGCCGTTCATGGGGTGGGGATTGGCGGGATCGGGTCCGTGCATCTGGTCTCCTTGGATGGGCCGGGCTAGAGCGCCGGGAAGTAGCAGGCGCTCATGTCGATGGGGTGATCGGGGCAATCGGGCAGATAGAACTGCCAGCCCGCATCGGAGAAGGCGCGCAGCTCGGTCTCGACAAACTTGATGGCGAGGCTCAGGGCCTGCAGGCTGTCGATGCCGTAGATAAAGGTCTTGTCGCTCAGCCCCGCCAGCTTCACCTTGCAGCGCCAGTCACCGCCAGCCGAGCGTGGATCCGGCTCGGGGGCCTTGATGGCGATCTTGAGGGTGAGCTGTTCCCCTTCGAGGCTGACCGCCTCGAAACGAGCTTTGACGATGGCATTCTTCATCCTGCAACTCCTTGTGCAATTCCCCTCCTGCGGCATCGGGCTGCGTCTCCATGGAGGGATAAAAATGGGGGCGAGCTACAGGAGCCTAAACGAAGCCTCTTTTTGAAACAATGGGATATGGGTGGCGAACTACGGGATTGCGGGTTGCGTCGGGTTGTTTCACCAAACGGGATAAACTTGCTGTAAAGGAATCTTGGCACTGCTGGAAATCTGTCCCATATGGTGATGGTTGGCGGGCTGTCGAGTTGGGGCACAATAGCCAGTCCCTGTTGGCCACAGAAGTACAGGAGCATCCATGACTCTTTCGGTATCGCAGCTTTACGAGGTGATGGCGCAGTTGCCAGATCCGGTCTTCATCCTGAGTGAAGATGGCTATTACGTGGAATACATAGGAGGCATGGAGCATCAATCCTATCAGGACGGCAATCCGCTGGCTGGCAAGCGGCTGCTGGATGTGCTGCCGGAGGCGATGTCCCTCTGGGTGATGGAGCAAGTCGCACTGGCGCTCAACAGCGGTCTGGTGCGGGTGGTGGAGTATGAGTTGGCGGCCAGCGAGGTGGGTGGCATCAACGCCGGTGTCGGGCCGCAAGGCGTGCAGCGCTTTGAGGGCAAGATTGCACCGCTCCCCTCCCTCTATGACGGCAAGCGGGCGGTCGCCTGGGTGACCCGCAATATCACCCGCCAGTTCGAGTTGCAGCAGCGCCTGCAGCGCCAGAGCGAGACCGACCAGCTGACCGGCCTCCATAACCGCCGCTACTTCTTCGAGCATTGCCAACAGGTGAGAGGCAGCGAGGCACCCTGTGGCCTGCTTATGCTCGATATCGATCACTTCAAGCAGATCAACGACCGCTTCGGCCATCAGCAGGGTGATCTGGCACTGCAACGCTTTGCCGCCTGCGTCGATGGCCGGCTGCGGGCAGAGGATCTGTTTGTGCGCAGCGGTGGCGAGGAGTTCGTGATCCTGCTGCCACGGCTTGATGAGGCCGGGTTGCTGGAGATTGCCGAGCAGATCCGCGCCGCGGTCGAGGCGCTGCCCGCCGAACCGGTCGGCATGACGGTCAGTCTGGGGGCCACGCTGGTGGCGCCCGGAGAGGATATCAATGTGGCGCTGGCCCGGGCCGACGAGTGGCTCTACGAGGCCAAGCGGACGGGGCGCAATCGGGTGGCGCACTGTCCGGCCGCCCCCGAAAATTAATGAACAAACCCTTGTTGATGCAAACATTAATTGGATGAAAAGTTCGCCATATTATTTCACTGATATCTCGCGAGCTATGGTGGTAATATTGGCTGCCCGATTGCTGTTCTTATTTGTGTTGTTGGGCAACAGAACAAGGGTTTATCGGTATGTTATCAAACGGGGATAAATGGGTGTGCTGGTGACGAATACGATACATCTCGCCCCGTTTTGAAACAATCCGATTCAAACGGTCATGAATTATTAACCTTGACCCGGATGGCGATTTCAACGATGGTAGCGTGGCATCTCCATTTCACTCCGGTGGCCCTGTTGGCCGCTGGCGGATTTGCTTTTTCTGCACCTGCGGCCAAATGCCGCCTGATATTGCCAGCCTGTTATTTGGGCCAATAAAAATAATGATGACAGATTAATAAGGTATATATTGCAATGAGTGTATCTATTGCTGAAAAGAGTAACCCGGTTTCAAAATTGAAATGGGAGAAAAGTGATTCGGTATGGACCATGGGCTTATATGCCACTGCGGTCGGTGCCGGTACGCTATTTCTCCCAATTACCGTCGGTAGTAATTCGCCGGTTATTTTATTGTTTATTTTGCTGCTCGCATTTCCGCTCTCTTATTATTCCCATCGGGCGTTGAGCCGCTTTGTGCTCTCCAGCTCCCACAAGGAGGGGGATATCACCCACGTGGTGGAGGAGCACTTCGGTGCGCGGGCGGGCAAGCTGCTGATGCTGGTCTATCTGACTGCCTTCTACCCCATCATTCTGGTCTACAGCATCTCCATCACCAACGCGATCCAGAGCTTTGTGGTGCACCAGCTGGGAGATGCCGAGATCCCGCGCGGTCTGCTGGTGCTGGGGGTGATGCTGGGTCTGCATCTGGTGCTGCTGGCGGGCAAGCAGATCGTGGTGTCGGCCATCAGCGTGCTGGCGCTGCCCATGGTCGCCTTTCTGATCGGCCTCTCCATCTATCTGCTGCCCCAGTGGAGCCTCTCCTACTTCAGCGAGAGTCAGGCGGTGGACTGGCGTGATCCGGCGTTCTGGAAATCCCTCTGGCTGATCGTGCCGGTGATGGTGTTTTCGTTCAGCCATGCGCCCATCATCTCCTCCTTCAGTGCGGCGCAGAAGAAGCGCTGTCAGGAGAGCGCCGACCTGCGCGCCAAGCGGATCATCAAGTGCAGCAGCCTGCTGATCTGCGGCAGCGTGCTCTTCTTCGTGGTGAGCTGCGTGATGAGCCTGAGTCAGGCCGAGATGGCGCAGGCGCGCATCGACAATATCTCCGTGCTGTCGGCGCTGGCGAACAAGTTCTCCAATCCGCTGATCGCCTATGTGGGGCCGCTCATCGCCATTCTGGCCATGTCCAAATCTTTCCTCGGCACCTCCATGGGGGTGAGCGAGGGGACGGTGAGCATGGTGAGCGGTGCCTGTCAGGGGCTGGGACTTTCCCTGCGTGAAGCGACCATCGCGCGGGTCTCGTCGGTGATTCTGTTCGTGGTGACCGGGGTGATTACCTACCTCAATCCGAACGTGTTGGAGATCATCGAGAAGGTGAGCGGGCCGCTCATCGCGGTGATCCTGTTCCTGCTGCCGGCCTGCTCCATCTATCGTCTGCCCGCCCTCAAGCGTTATCGCGGGGCGAGTACCCTCTTCGTGCTGGTGATCGGGCTGCTGGCCATCTCGGCCCTTATCTACGATCTGCTGTAACGGCAGATCCCGCACAAGTCAAAAAGGGCGACCATCAGGTCGCCCTTTTTCTTTGCCTCTCATTTAGCCGAGCAAACTGGTGGCGCTTTGGCCCGCCATCAGCAGGCCGATGGCCAGCACGCCGAACCAGACCAGGGTCGCGCTCACCAGCAGATAGCCGCCGGCGACAAACAGACCATCCCGCTGCAGCATGCCGGTGGCCAGCAGCAGAATGGCCCAGGCGGGCAGGGCATTGGTGAAGGGAATGGCGCCAAGGGGCAGCATCAGCAGCAGGGCGGCCAGCATGATCAGCAGGCCGTTGCAGCGGTTGATGGTGGTGCTGGCGGTCAGGGCAAGCAGGCGCGGGCGGATAACGCGATCGACCCGGGCCAGCAGATCGGCACCCTTGTGCAGGGTCGGCTTGAGCTGGTCGGCGGCAAAGCGGCGCTCCATCAGGATGGCGGGCAGCCAGGGTACCCGGTTGAGGGTAATGCCAATGCCGATAAAGAGGATCAGCAGGCCAAACGGGGTACTGACGCCGGGGATCGAGACCGGCAGCAGGAAGGGGACAGTGAGCAACACGCAAAACAGCAGCATCCCCTGCTCGCCGACCAGAGCGAGCATCTGGCGCAGGCTGATATGGCTCTCCTCGATGGCGTGGGCGGTGGCCCGCAGGGTATTGGCGAGGGTGTGTTGCGGGTCGTTGAGGGGGGCTGTCGCCATCTCCGGCATCCTTCTGCTGTCGGCTTGTGCCGGGCCACCATGACCCGGATTGGGCGTCAGCATACGTGGCCGGAGTTAATGGCCGATGAATGGCGCAGGTGCTTTTAACGCCGCTGAAAATGAGCCGGTACAGGTGCCATTTAGGATGGCAATGAGGTGGCTCTGGTATGCTTTTTGAGCAAAATGGATTGGCCGGAGGTGAGGATGAGACGAGTCGGGATGGTGATGATGGGGGCACTGCTGCCCCTTGGGCAGGCGTGGAGCGGCGAGGGGGAGGCTGGATTGGGTTGGCAGGTGACACCATTTTACGGCTACAGCTCTGCCATCGATTTCAAGCGCAGCGAGGATCCCCAGCCTGCACCAGTGTCGACCAGCATTGACGAGCTGAAGGGGCAGGACTCCGGCAGCTGGGGGCTCTTCATCAGCAAGGAGGTGGATGACCCCGGCATGATCGAGCTGCTCTACAGCCACCAGTCCACCACCCTCTCACCCGATCAGCCGGATCGCCTGACGGTGGATACCCTGCACTTTGCCGGTGCACTGAGCCTCGCTGACAACCTGATGGCGCCCTATATCGGTGCCGGTATCGGGGTAACGCGCTTTGCCGCCTACGATAGCGAGGTGATGCCCTCCATGTCGCTGGCGCTCGGGGTTCAGCCCCGCCTGTCCGAACATCTTGCCCTGCGGGCCGAGGTGCGGGGCTACGGCTCGCTTGCCAACGACAGAAGCGAGTTTCTCTGCAATCCGGATCAGTGCGTGTTCAAGGTGAAGGGGGATCTGGTGACCCAGTGGCAGGCCAATATCGGGCTCACCTTCCGCTTTTAGGCGGGGTAATTTTACGGATGGAAAAGGGGCCATAAGGCCCCTTTTCCATCCGTGATGTTATGGCCAGGTCATCCATCACCCGGTCGTGCTCCAGAGTGGGTTCACTCTCCGTTATTGGCCGGGATAGCCGATACATAGCGGTCTCTGCCTGCCTCCTTGGCACTGTAGAGCGCCTGATCCACCCGCTTGAACAACGAGACCGCCGGCTCCTGCTGCCCGCGGATGCCGAACCCGATGCTGACTGTCAGAGGATGAGCCGGATCGGGGGCTATGGTGCGGGTTGCTGCCAGCAGGGTCGCTGCGAGCTGCTCCAGTTCCATCTGGTTAGCGTCGGGCAGCAGGATTGCGAACTCCTCACCACCGACGCGGGCTGCCAGCCCTCCGGCCGGGCAGTGCTGTTGCAGCAGGGCACCAAACTGCTGCAACACCTTGTCCCCCATGTCGTGGCCGAAGTTGTCGTTGATCCATTTGAAGTGATCGAGATCGAGCAGGAGCAGCACCTGATACTCACCCTGCCCCAAAAACAGCTGCTGATGAAAGTAGCGCCGGTTGGGCAGTCGGGTCAGATCGTCAAACAGCGCCTGTTGTCTGAGCTGGCTATTGATATGAAAGAGGTGATGCATGGTGCTCAGGATACCGATGCTGCTCAGCAGGATACCGCTGGATCGCAGCAGATCCTCGGCGTAGATGGCGATCCAAAGCGGCTGGGCGACCAGTTCGTCCATGATGTCGGCGGTCGCCCCCAGGATCCACAGCGTCAGGCCACAGGAGAGCAGGCGATAGGTTTTGGCTGGCAGATGGGCGCACTGCACTACCCAGAACAGAAAGATCATGGTGAGCCAGTTGACCAGCTCGAACCCCAGGCTGCTGACATGGATCCGCTCGACGGGGTAGTGGGGCAGCAGGGTGAGATGGGTGGAGATGATGGTCAGCACCAGTATCCCCAGCAGGGCGCTATGGGCGCGGTGTTCTGCGTCAAAGTGACGATAGCGGGTGACGCTGAGGTCGAGACGATCGGACTGCATGGTGTTCCTCGGATTGGGCCTGCCATCAGAGTGTCGAAAATGGCCCTCATCATGAATCTGTCGTGCCGTTTGTGGCGGTATGGCGTTCAGCCAGTGTAAACGGCGAGCCGGCCGGGCGCGATGATCATCACTCCAGCCTGTGGGATAGCGCCTGATTTTGTGCATTTCTGGTGCGAGGGCGACCGCTTGCCCTGTCACAGGGCGACCGGCCGTGGCTTAGCGCAACGCACGCGCCATTTTGGTGCAAAAAGGAGTTTGTTTATATCTAATATTATGATTTAAATGAGTTTTAACTTTTGGCCCACTTTATGCTTTTTACCATCAGGCGGTCATTTCTGGCCAGCTGCACCCGGCGAATCGAGGCACGCGAGCAGTGGCCACAAGTTCAATCAAGGAAACGGAGCCGGTTTATACCGGTACGACAGGGAAGGAGAGTGCTCTATGGTCAAAAAATGGATGATGGCGGGTCTGCCGATATTGACGGCGTTGCTGGTGACCCCAAGTTGGGCCGATGAGGTCTCTCAGGTTCAGGCTGCGGTGGCACCGGTTGCCAGTGTGACGATCAACAAGGGTGACAACACCTGGATGCTGCTCTCGGCTGCACTGGTGATCCTGATGTCGATCCCCGGTCTGGCACTCTTCTACGGCGGGTTGGTGCGCGCCAAAAACATGCTGAGCGTGCTGATGCAGGTGTTTACCCTGTTCTGTCTCATCTGCGTGCTCTGGATTATCTACGGCTACTCGCTCGCCTTTACCGAGGGCAACAGCGTGTTCGGCTCCTTCAGCAAGGTGTTGCTCAAGGGGGTCACTCCTGACTCCATCGCGGCCACCTTCAGCAAGGGGGTCGGTATCAGCGAGTTCATCTATGTGGTGTTTCAGGGGGCCTTTGCCGCCATCACCTGCGGCCTTATCGTCGGTGCCTTTGCCGAGCGCATCAAGTTTGCCGCCGTGCTGCTCTTCTCGGTCATCTGGTTCACCTTTGCCTACATTCCGCTAGCCCATATGGTGTGGTACTGGGCGGGGCCGGATGCCTATACCAGCGCCGATGCGGCTGCTGCTGCAACCGCCACCGCCGGTTATCTGTTCCAGCATGGTGCGCTGGACTTTGCTGGCGGCACCGTAGTGCATATCAACGCCGCCGTGGCGGGTCTGGTGGGTGCCTATCTGGTGGGCAAACGTCTGGGCTACGGTCGTGATCCCATGACGCCCCACAGTCTGACCATGACCATGATCGGCGCCTCCCTGCTCTGGTTCGGCTGGTTCGGCTTCAACGCCGGCTCCGCGCTGGAAGCCAACGGTGTTGCTGCGCTGGCCTTTATCAACACCTGGGTCGCTCCGGCTGCGGCAGCCCTGTCATGGACGCTGGCCGAGTGGGTGATGAAGGGACGTCCCTCCCTGCTGGGTGCGGCCTCCGGCGCCGTATCCGGTCTGGTGGTGATCACTCCGGCAGCCGGTCTGGTCGGCGTTGGCGGTGGTCTGGTGATGGGTCTTATCAGTGGCGTGGCGGGTCTGTGGGGTGTCCACGGTCTCAAGCGCCTGCTGGGGGCGGACGACAGTCTGGACGTGTTTGGTGTGCACGGGGTGTGCGGTATTCTCGGCGCCCTGCTGACCGGTGTCTTTGCCAGCCCGGATCTGGGCGGTACCGGGGTGTGGGACTATGTCACCAATCAGGTGGCCGAGGGTTACTCCATTCTGGCGCAGGTGAAGATCCAGGCCATCGGGGTTGGCGTGACCATCCTCTGGTCCGGTGCCGTGGCGGCGATCTCCTTCAAGCTGGTTGACCTGGTGGTGGGTCTGCGGGTGAACGGCGATGCCGAGCGGGAAGGGCTGGATGTGACCACACATGGCGAGAAGGCCTACAGCATGTAATCCCGAACGTCAGACAACAAAAAAACCGCCGGTTCCGGCGGTTTTTTTATGGTGCAAGCGCAGTGGCGCGTTTAGTTCGAACTATTAGTTCGCACTCTTAGTTCACGACGGCCACGTTGATGCTGCCGTTACCCTGGGTCATGCGGACACGGGCACCCGGTCTGAAAGTGGGGCTGGCTTTCTGCACCACTACGATGGCTTCGCCGTTCTCTTTCTTGATCTCCAGCTCGACGCCGTCGACCTGATTCATCTTGTTGCCGATGGCGTTACCGGCTGCGGCACCGGCGATGGCGCCGCCTGCGGCTGCGATATCGCGACCGGTACCACCACCGACGGTGCTGCCCAGCAGACCGCCGACCACGGCGCCGCCGATGGTACCCATCAGGGAGTTCTCATCGGTCTGAATCTTGACCGGGCGGGTAGAGATGATGGTGCCGTAGCTGACGGTTTGAACCTGCTTGGCGCGGTCTTTGGTGTAGACATCGCCAGAGTAGACATCGCTATTGGCGCAACCAGTGATGGTGGTGGCGGCCAGCAGGGCAATAATGGTCATTCGTTTCAACATGATAGGCCTCCAAGGCTGAATAGAATTCAAACAATCAGTTCGATGAATTGAACTTTACTCCAAGCAAGCGGGACATGAAATCGGCAAAATGTAACCAATTATGCGTTCTGTAACCGCTTTTATCCTTGAATCGCAGCTGTATCAGTGAGCTTTTTGACCAGCACCAGCCGATCCTCGCCGGGGCCGAAGTAGTCGGCCACCTCTTCGACCAGCTGATAACCGAGCCGGTAGTAGAGGCGCTGGGCCGGGTTGGCGGGATCGACCGTGAGCTGCAATTCGCTGATCTGCAGCCCTTCCATGTTGGTCTCCATCTGACGCATCATCCGCTCGGCCAGACCGAAACCACGCGCCTCGGGCAGCACCGCCAGCGAGAGTACCCACCCTTTGGCTCGCTCCTGACCGAAACCACCCAGCACATAGCCCACCAGATGCCCCTCGTACTCGGCTACCAGCAGCAGCTCGGGCCACAAATCCATCGCCTGACGGAAGAAGAAGGCGGGATAGACATCTTCGCCAAAGACCTTGGCATCGATCTGCCAGATGGCGTGCATGTCGGTATGGGTCGCGGGGCGCAGCAGGGGCGGGTTGTGGTGCATCAAGGCGTCTCTGGTCAATATTGGCGAAAGGTGATGCCCTGGGTCTGTACCTTGCGATCGCTGCCACCGCGCCATTGGGCGGGGCGGGCCAGCTCGCGGACATCCAGAGCGGTATAGGCTATGTCGTGGTGAAACAGGCTCTCGGCGAGCGACTGGCGCAGGGCGAGCAGCCGCGCATCGTCGAGTTGCCAGCCGCTGACCAGTTCGGGCGCGCTTTCGTGGCGATAGAGCGCGAAGTAGTAACCAAGCCAGCGGGTCGGCAGTTTATGGATCCTGGCCTGGGTCAGCAACTGTCCTGCGCTGTATTGCTCGCAGGTGCCATACTCTTTGGCCAGGATCGCCGACATCGCCAGATAGCGGCGCAGGGCCCGACGCTCACGAAAACGGGTAAACCAGCTCATCTTGTTTCTCCACTGTTCAGGGCAGACAAGGGGTCTGTGCCAGACAAGCAGATCTTAGCGATTGATTTCTGAATCCTGCATGAGCGATCAGGGGGGAAGCGGGCGGCTGTGGGGCAGTTTGGGGGCCTTGCGCCAGCCATCGAGCAGATGGCGGATGGCCAGCCAGGGGTGGCGCAGCAACATGCGGGGGCCACTCCAGCGCATCACCTGCTGGATCTGTTTGCGCATCGCTGGCGCATAGCAGTGGATGTTGCAGTTGGCGCAGGTGGGCTTGTGACCGTGGCCGTAACGGCAGCGGGTGAGCCGCTGGTGGGCGAAATCCCGCAGCTTGCGACAGTGACGGCAGTGGGGATCCTGATGGTGGTGCTGGCAGTAGAGGCGGATCATGGCGCTGACTGTCCGCTGCTCGCGCACCAGTCTGGGGTGAAGAGTCGCCGCTTTGCCGGTGCTGGCGTGCGCGCCCCTTGCTGGGTTGGCTTGATGAATTTTCATGGTCGCCATTTTCCTGACCAGCCCGGGCAGGGTGTTGATACAGGTCAAAAGGGGGGACAAAAAAACAGGGCCCGCAGGCCCTGTGTCATCAGATGAGGCTGGTTGCCTGCTCCAGCCAGGCGAGATCCTCGCCTTCGAGCAGCGGGCTCAGGCGGCGGAACACCTCGGCGTGGTATTCGTTGATCCAGCGGAATTCGGCCGGGCTCAGCAGGTTGCGGTCGATCAGGCGGGTATCGAACGGTACATAGGTCAGACGCTCGAAGCCCAGCATTGGCAGCTCGCCGATTTGCTCCAGCTCGCTCACCACCACCAGGTTTTCGCAGCGGATGCCAAAACCATCTTCGCGGTAGTAGCCCGGCTCGTTGGAGAGCACCATGCCCGGTTGCAGCGCCACCATGTTCCCTTTCGGGGCGATGCGCTGGGGCCCTTCGTGGACGCTCAGGAAGTGGCCGACGCCGTGACCGGTGCCGTGGTCGTAGTTGTAACCGGCTTGCCACAGCGGCATGCGGGCCAGCACGTCGAGCTGGATCCCGGCGGTGCCGCGCGGGAAGCGGGCCTGATCCAGCGCGATATGACCCTGCAGAACCCGGGTAAACATTGCTTTCTGCTCGTCGGTCACCTCACCCACCTTGATGGTGCGGGTGATGTCGGTGGTGCCATCCATGTATTGGCCACCGGAATCGAGCAGGTAGAGGCTGTCCTGACCAAACGCACGCGGGGTGCCGTTGGTGTGGTGGTAGTGGCACATGGCGGCGTTGGGGCCGAGCGCAGAAATAGTATCGAAGCTCGGCTCGACGTAGTGCTCCTGCTCGCGGCGGAACGCTTCCACCTGATCGGCCAGAGTGCCTTCATCCACACCTTCGAACTCGCCGGAGGCGATCAGCCGATCCAGCCAGGCGAGGAAGCGGGTCATGGCCACGCCGTCGCGCAGATGAGCGGCGCGCATGCCGGTCAGCTCCACCTCGTTCTTGCATGCCTTCGGCAGCATGGTCGGGTCTTGGCCTGCCACCAGAATGGCGCCCGCCTCTTCCATGATGAGCTGGGTCCAGGCGTTGGCGCTGTCCGGATCGGCCAGCACCTTCTGTTGATCTTCACCGATGCGCTGCAGCACGTCACCCAGCTTGTCGATGGGGTAGACGGAGACATCCTGCCCCACGTGCTGGCTGAAGGCGAAGCAGTCGATCTTGTCGGTATCGACGAAGAAATCCATGGTGGTATTGGCGTAGAGCACGGCAAAGCCGAGCACTACCGGCAGCCGTTCGATATCGCGACCACGCAGGTTGAGCAGCCAGTTGATGGGCTCGGCCTGGGTCAGCAGCACGGCATCGAGACCGCGCTTGCGCAGATCGGCGGCCAGCTGTTCGCGCTTGGCCTGGCTCGACTGGCCTGCCAGCTCCTCGCTGTAGAGGATAACCGGCGTCTTGGTCGGCTCGGGACGATCGCTCCAGTTCAGGTCGATGGGGTTCTGCTCGACCCGCACCAGCTCGATGCCGCGCTCGGCCAGCACGGCCTTGGCGTTCTTGTACCAGGTCAGGCTGTGCAGACGGGCGTCGAAACCGACCCGGGTGCCGGAGGGCAGCTGCTCGGCCAGCCACTGGACATGGGGATCTTCAACTAGGTGGAGAAATTCGAACAGCTCGGACGGTGCCTGCATGCGGGCCTGCACCGTGTAGCGACCATCGACGAAGAGGGCGGCACGCTGGGCCATGATGATGGCGACGCCGGCGGAGCCATTGAACCCGGTGATCCAGTCCAGCCGCTCGGCGTAGGCGGGGATGTACTCGCCGAGGTGCTCATCATCATGGGGGACGATAAAGGCGTCCAACTCCTGCATGGCCAGCTCGGCCCTGACTTGGGCGACGCGGGTTTCAATTATCTCGAAATTATTCATGTCGTTAGTGCCAGATGGTTGCTTTATGAGTGTTCATTTCTTGTGGCCGCCAGCCAGGATCCGCTTGATCGACTGGCCTGCTGCCTCGATATGCTGCCTGAGCAGCACCACTGCCTCGTGCTTGCGCCGGGCGCGGCACAGCTCCAGCAGTTGGGCGTGTTCACGCTCCGCCTTGTCCACGCCATCGGTGGCAAAGAGCAGCTCGAAGCGGACATAGCGGTCACAGCTCAGATTGATCTGGGCGATCAGTTCAAGTGCCTGGGGGCGACCGGCTGCCTGATAGAGGGTGGCGTGAAAGCTGTGGTTCAACTCGGCCCAGTGTTCGATCTGGGTGCCTGACTCCAGGGCGTGATCAAACTGGGCGAGGATGGCCTCCGCCTCGGCGAAGGTGGCTTCCGTCATCTTGTCGACGGCGTGGAACAGGGTATCGGCTTCCAGCAGCGCTCGCAAATAAAAGAGCTCGTCGATGGCTGCGGCGTCCAGCATGGTGACGACGGCGCCGCGGTGGGCCTCGAATTTCACCAGTCCCTGCGCTTCCAGCTGCATCAGGGCTTCCCGCACCGGAATGCGGCTCACGGCCAGCTCCTTGGCGATGGCATCCTGGCGCAGAGGGGCGCCGGCGGGGAACTCCCCACGGAGGATCCGGCCGCGGAGGTTTTCCATCACCATCTGGGTTCGGGTCTTGTAGGGTGGGGTCATGGTCGGGTCACGATTGGGCGTTACAAAATTGTATATTGTATAAAGTTTGGCTGAATCTACCCCGTCACACCCGGCATGGCAAGGTTTAGGGGCTCGCCGCGGCATGGCTGGCGGCATTCGGAACTCCACAAAAACAAAAATGCCGGTCAGCGTGGCTGACCGGCATCATCTCGTTGATGCGAAGGGGTCTGTTACAGCTGCGGACCTGCCGCTACCAGACGTTTGCCCTCGTCGTTATCGGTGAAGCGCTCGAAGTTCTTGATGAAGCGCTGGGCCAGATCCTGCGCCTTGGCGTCCCACTCGGCCTTGTTGGCGTAAGTGTCGCGCGGGTCGAGGATCGCCGGGTTCACGTCGTGCAGTGCAGTCGGCACTTCCAGATTGAAGATCGGCAGCACCTTGGTCTCGGCCTTCTCGATGGAGCCATCCAGGATGGCGTCGATGATGGCACGGGTATCCTTGATGGAGATGCGCTTGCCGGTACCGTTCCAGCCGGTGTTGACCAGATAGGCCTCTGCACCAGCCGCTTCCATCCGTTTCACCAGCTCCTGACCGTACTTGGTCGGGTGCAGGGAGAGGAAGGCTGCGCCGAAGCAGGAGGAGAAGGTCGGAGTCGGCTCTGTGATGCCGCGCTCGGTACCAGCCAGTTTGGCGGTGAAGCCAGAGAGGAAGTGGTACTTGGTCTGCTCCTTGGTCAGCTTGGAGACCGGGGGCAGCACGCCGAAGGCGTCGGCAGTCAGGAAGATCACCTTGGTGGCGTGACCTGCCTTGGAGACCGGCTTGACGATGTTCTCGATGTGATAGATCGGGTAGGAGACGCGGGTGTTCTCGGTACGGGAGCCATCATCGAAGTCGATGGTGCCATCGGCAGCAACGGTCACGTTCTCCAGCAGCGCATCGCGGCGGATGGCGTGGTAGATATCCGGCTCGGCCTCTTCGGAGAGCTTGATGGTCTTGGCGTAGCAGCCACCTTCGAAGTTGAACACGCCGTGGTCATCCCAGCCGTGCTCGTCATCGCCGATCAGCTGACGCTTGGGATCGGTGGAGAGGGTGGTCTTGCCGGTGCCGGAGAGGCCGAAGAAGATGGCCACGTCGCCGTCCTGACCCACGTTGGCGGAGCAGTGCATGGAGGCAATGCCGCGCAGGGGCAGGAAGTAGTTCATCATGGAGAACATGCCCTTCTTCATCTCGCCACCGTACCAGGTGCCACCGATGAGCTGCATCTTCTCGGTCATGTTGAAGGCAACAAAGTTCTCGGAGTTGAGACCCTGCTCCTTCCAGTTCGGGTTGGTGCACTTGGCACCGTTCATCACCACGAAGTCAGGCTTGAAGGTTTTCAGCTCTTCATCGCTCGGGCGGATGAACATGTTTTTCACGAAGTGTGCCTGCCAGGCCACCTCGGTGATGATGCGCACGGCCAGGCGGGTGTCCGGGTTGGCGCCGCAGAAGCCGTCGACCACAAACAGGCGCTTGCCGGAGAGCTGTTTGGTGACCAGCCCTTTCAGATGTGACCACACTTCGGGGGTAATCGCTTTGTTATCGTTTTTACCCTGGTCAGACCACCACACAGTATCCTGGGTAGTGGCATCTTTGACGATATATTTATCTTTCGGAGAGCGGCCGGTGAAGATACCGGTGTTGACGTTGACGGCGCCCAGTTCGGTGACGACGCCGCGCTCGAACCCTTCCAGATCAGGGCGAGTCTCTTCCGCGAAAAGCTGCTCGTACGAGGGGTTGCGAACGATTTCCTGGCTGTTTTTGATGCCGTACTGGTCCAGTCCTAATTGTTGGGCCAGGGTGGGTTCTGCCACGATTGTCATTGTATTCTCCTGGGTTCAGAGGTTTGTAGGGTTCTATCTGACGTTCATCCTATCACTTAGGTGGTAGAGTTTAGCGATCGCCATCAAACTTTATAAAATAGGGTGTTTTTTTGTTATTAAAGTTAAAGGCGGGTTTTGCCCGCCTTTAATTAGTGTAACTTGTTTGCATCATTGCCGGGAGCCCTGCTGAACAGGGTTTCGACATCGATCCCATTAAATTGGTACTGGGCGCCGCAATAATCACAGTGCATGTCGATCTTGCCGAGCTCCTGCACCATATCCATTACCTCTTCCTTTTCTATCTGCAGCAGGGCCCCTTCGCAGCGCTCGCGGGAGCAGGTGCAGCGGAACTCGACCGCCTGCGGATCGAACACCCGCACCTTGTCCTGATGGTAGAGACGGTAGAGGATCTCCTCGGCTTCCAGACCAAACAGCTCTTCATCCTTGATGGTGCTGGTGAGCTGGGTCAGGTGCTCGAAGTCGTTGCTGTGATCCTCGCTCTGGGCGGGCAGCTCCTGCAGCATGATGCCGGCAGCGCGCGGTTCGCCCTCGTGGTAACCGGTGCGGATCCACAGCTTGGTCGCCAGCTGCTCGGACTGGGCAAAGTAGTGCTCCAGACAGCCAGCCAGGGTGTCGGCGTCCAGCGCGATGATGCCCTGATAGCGCTCGCCCTGATCCGGGGTGATGGTGATGACCAGCTGGCCGTTGCCGATCAGGCTCTGCAGCTTGTTGTCGCTCGGCAGTTCGCCTTCAAAGCGGGCCACGCCGCGCAGCTGCTGGTTGTGGTCGCCGTTGATGACGGCCAGACGCACCGGGCCATCGCCCTGCAGCTGAACGGTGATGGAACCTTCAAACTTGAGGGTGGCGGTCAGCAGGCTGGTGGCGACCAGCAGCTCGCCCAGCAGTTTTTGCACCTGCACCGGGTAGTTCTGGGCTTCCACCACGTGGCGGTAGGTGTGATCCAGCTGGACCAGCTCGCCACGTACTTCGTACTCTTCAAACAGATAGCGATACAGCAGATCTTGGTTGCTCATCATATGTTCCTGGGTTCTTCGGTGAGGTAAATCGGGCGGGCTGGGGTTGCGGCCAGCCCGGTATCAAATCGGGGTCGGTCAGTACTGTTTGACCTTGAGCAGCTGGCGCCGCTCCTGCTTGTCGGGGCGACGCTCCGGGCTCGGCGCAAACTGGCTGTTGAAGCGGCGGGCCTCGCTGTTTTCGGCCCGCTTTTTCAGGCTTTCGGCAGTCTCTTCATAGAGCTGCTGGGCGAGCGGTGCCGATTTGCGCTGATCGCTGATGGCCAGCACCCGCACTTCCCGCTCATCCTGCCCCTGCCAGAAGCGGATCAGCGCACCCACTTCCACCTGTTTGCCCGGTTTGCTGCGCTGACCATTGTAGTGCACCTTGCCGCCGTCAATCTGATCCCGCGCCAGCGAGCGGGTCTTGTAGAAACGGGCCGCCCACAACCACTTGTCGAGACGAACCTCAAGGGTGCTTTCCGGATGATTGGCCATGAACCGGCTCCATAACGGGGAAAAGGGGTGGTCGATTATACCAGAGGCGGGCCGCTGGATAGAAACCGGCCGGCAGCGAAGGCGTGCCCCGCTGCTGTCCTGACCACGCAACATATGGGCAGTTTGCTGATTAACAAGGGAAAAGCGGGGGATCTGGCCGTAAGGGGTAGATTGCCTGCCATATGTTGCATAAAAGATGTCGCCCCTCGCGGGGCGCCATCGTTCAGTGCAATTGGCCGGTCAGGTCGGTGATCAGAAGCGATCCTGCGGTTCGACTTTCTTCTCTTCCTTGCCTTCGCTGTGGGCGATGGCGGTGCGGATGAGGTCAACCCCGGCACGGATAATCAGCACCCCCATGTTGACCAGCTTGACGCAGACCCACATGAAGGTGATGAGCAGGATCAGCTTGAGCACGGTCTGGAACGCTTCCAGGAAGTTCTGCTCCAGCTGGGCGGTGAGGCCGTTGGCGCTGGTCATCAGCCAGGTGTAGACCTCGCGCACGAACGGGATGCGGCTCGGCATCTCCAGCACGTCCAGTGCCGCAGGCAGGGCCTGAAAGATGACGATGCTGCCGAACAGGATCAGGATGACACCGATGGCGATGCCGAGGAAAAAGCCGAACTGTCTCATGGAGGGCTCCAGCGGTTGCTGCATGACATTGAAGATAGCCGCCAATAGTAGGGAGTGCCCTCGCTCATCGCAATCTTCCCGGTGCGGCCATCATGGCCGGATCAGCGCTGAACAGGCCGCCAGCATTGCCCAACTATCTGATTTCTGGGAGGCTTGTCGCCATTGTGCATAGGGAAAGCAAATTGATGTCGAGAACCCTCTTTTTACTGTTGCTGGCGCTGTTTGCCGCTTTGCCAGCCCTGAGCGCCGAACCGACGGCGGCAGTCTGCGCCATCCGCCATCAGGATCAACTGCTGCTGGTGCAGGATCGCATCTCCTCCCGCTATAGCCTGAGCGGCGGCTACATCGATGGCGATGAGCGCCCCGAACAGGCGGCGCTGCGCGAGCTGTATGAAGAGACCGGTCTGCGCGGCGAAGTCGTCGCGGATCTTGGCCGCTGGCAGAAAGCGCAGGTCTTTGCCTGCCGCACTCTGGAACCTATCGTCGCCCAGCAAGGCACCGATTTTGTCTCGCTGCTGCAGGCCCCCAATCTGGGCGGGGAGATCCTCAACGCCCGCTTGATCGCGGTGGACAAGCTGCCCCGTGCGCAGCGCCGCTTCCCCGATCAGCTCGACTGGCTGCAAGCCCGGCTTGGTGAGCTGCCCGAGAGCGAGGTGCGCTGGCAGGCCGATTTCGTGGCGCAGGGCAATGCGCTGCATCAGGCCGAGATCCCGCTGATGATGCGTCTGCAACAGTGGCTGGGGCCCGATGTCTGGTGGCTGTCGGTCAGCAATCTGTTTGGTTCAGGCGGCTTTCAGCTTGCCCTGATACCTTTGCTGCTCCCGCTGCTGGGGTGGCCGCGGCTGCGCCAGCTGCTCTTTGCCATGCTCTGGCTTGGCTTGCTGGTGCAGGCGAGCAAGGAGGGGATCGGCTGGCCGCGCCCCTTCCATCTGCAACCTGAACTGGCAACCCAGAGTGCCCAGGGCTTTGGCATGCCGAGCGGTCACACCGCCTCGGCCCTGCTGTTCTGGGGCGCGCTGCTTGGCTGGCTCTGGCCTGCCCGGCGCGGGCTGGCCTATTCGCTGGCACTGTTGCTGGCCCTCACCACCGGTCTGGCGCGGGTCTGGCTCGGGGTGCACTTTATCTCCGATGTGGCGGTTGGCCTGCTGATCGGCGCCTTGCTGCTGGCGGTTCGCCCATACTGGCGGCTGGATCAGCGTTCATCCGCCTGGGGATTGCTAATCGCTGCGGCACTGGTTTGCGCTGGCCTGAGCCAGTCGGCCCATCTGGCCGGGATCGGGCTGGCGGCGCTGGGCCTCTGGCTTGGGGGGCGGGTCACGCTGGTGCGTGACGGTTATTGCCCGTGGCTGACCGGCGCCGTGGTGCTGGCGGGCATGCTGCTGATGGTAGCGGGCGCGTGGGCATTGCCGCTGTTGACCAGTAGTTCGCTCACTATCCTGCTTGGTCAGTTTGCGCTCTTTTTCGGGCTGGGGCTCTGGTTGAGCGCTGGCCTCTGGTGGATACTATCTCTCTTGAAACAAGACTCTAGACCCAAGGGCGGATGCCCTGACAGGGAAACCCTATGAACATGAAAAAAGTGGATTTGGCCAAGATAACCCTGGGGGTGCTGTTTCTCAGCATCCTGATTATCTCCTGCTTCCTGGTGCTGCAGCCCTTCCTGCCTGCACTGGTGTGGGCCACCATGATCACCATCGCCACCTGGCCGCTGATGCTGATGGTGCAGCGGGTGTTGTGGGGCAAGCGGTCGCTGGCGGCCCTCTTTATGACGCTGGTGCTGCTGCTGATGTTCGTTATCCCGCTCTTTATGACGCTGGCCAATGTGGCGGAGAAGGCGCCCATGCTGATCGAGCTGGGCACCAATATCAGCCAGTCGCCGCCGCCCGAGCTGCTCTGGCTGCAACAGATCCCGCTGGTAGGCGACAAGCTCTACGGCTTCTGGCAGCAAATTCTGGCGAGCGGTGGTCAGGTGCTGTTTGCCAAGCTGGCCCCCTACTTTGGCCAGACCGCCCGCTGGCTCGCCGCTCAGGCGGGCAATCTGGGGCTGCTGTTCGTTCACTTCCTGCTGACTGTCGGCATCTGCGGCCTGCTCTACCACTCCGGTGAAGTGGTGGCGACCGGCATTCGCCGCTTTGCCCACCGTCTGGCCGGGCAACGGGGCGACAACGCCACCGTGCTGGCCTCTCAGGCGATCCGTGCCGTGGCCATGGGCGTGGTGGTGACCGCGCTGGTGCAATCCTCGGTGGCCGGTGTCGGCCTGCTGATTGCCGGTATCCCCTACGCCATGGTGCTGGTGGTGGTGATGTTCCTGCTGATCGTCGCCCAGATCGGCCCCTTCCCGGTGCTGCTGGCCTGTATCGGCTACCTCTACTGGAGCGGCGACACCACCTGGGGCACCTTCCTGCTGGTCTGGTCACTGTTTGCGGGCACCATGGACAACTTCCTGCGCCCTTTCCTCATCAAACGCGGCGCCAATCTGCCGCTCATCCTGATTCTGGTGGGGGTTATCGGCGGCTTGCTGGCGATGGGGATCATCGGTCTGTTTATCGGCCCCGTGGTGCTGGCGGTGGGCTACACCCTGCTGGATGCCTGGATCAAGGAAGATGACCAACCGGCGACCGCGGCGGTTGAAGCGCCCAAGGCCGAGTGATGGTTCAGTAAAAAGACGATTCGGTAACAAGACGAATCAGTCACCATCGCTGATGCCAGGAGCCGCCCAAAAGGGCGGCTCCTTTGTTTATTGCCGTCCCATGCCGGTTCGATTAGCGAAGCGTAATCGGACACTCGAGATGCCACTGTTCCGGTTCTATCCATAAGTCGGCGGTGACCCGTCAGAGGGGAAATGCGGGTGACTTATGGCGGTAAAGCAGACTGGGTAAGCGGTATAAGCTGAATTTATGGATTTGTGCTAAATGCCCCAATTTTTGCTTATGCCAATTCCTATCCAGCCCCCACGCCACGATTTGGCCCGTTACAGATCAGCCACAGGCAATGGCCGATTTGTGCCAACCCATATGCCCCCCGTGTTACCGCCTATGCCGGTTTGATTAGCGAAGCTTGATTGGAGGATCGAGATGCCGCCGTTCCGGTATTTCCGTGGATCAGCGGCATCTGGAAGGGAGAAATGGGAGTGGCTGTTATTGCGGGGGAATAGATTTACGCGAACGTCCGATTACGCCTGACGGCTAATCGAACCTACGGGCTCATTTCAGCTTTTTTCGTAGTGAATCGGCTTTCCGCTTAACACCGATCTTTGGATTGATCTGCAACGCCTCATCGAAGGCGGCAATTGCGGCTTCGTTGTTGCGCAAGAACTCATGTGACAAGCCTTGAATCTTGAGTGCGACGGCCTTCCAGTTTTGATTTTTTTCAGCTCCGAGCGAAAGAGCTCTAATGGCTGCTTCAAGCGCTGCATTGGCAAGTTGATCGTTAAGTTCGGGAGCTTTAACAATCTCTTCGGCAGCCAACAAAACTACGTCATACCTATCGCACCGTAGCCGAGCTGCATCGAATTTGTCTGGATCAATCAATCGCCCCAGTATGTCGTAGTAAAACGTCCCAATCTTGTTTACGACAACACCAACTTTCGGAATGTCCTCGATAAACTTGTAACTGTCAGCCCAGCCGGTGGGAGGATATATGGAAAACAACTCGATGGCCTTTTCTACATCAAATGCAGTAAGTCGATTTCCATCTTCGCCTTTTGGAGAGTTTGCGGTTTGGCAGACGGCATAGCGACCGGTATCGGATATGGTGCTGTTATATATGTTGGCTTCGAATTTCCTTTTAATTAGTTCACGTCCGGCTGAAGACATAACGTAGAGCGTTCCGGATAGTGCGCTCCCGAAGTGCCAGTCTTCAATAGCGAAGTTGCCATTATTCGCGACACTACCCGAGTTGGGGCGTTCCAAGTTCCCCTCCAGCGCAATTGTGTCTTGCGTAATGTTATAGAGGATATAGCGTCCATGACCGCTTTCTCGATAGCCACCTCTCAGATTTGGAGCATCGCTATCGCTCCAGCATATTGCCCACTCGCCGGATTGTGATTTGCTGAATGACCCAAAGAAATTTAATGATGGTATTTCAACGAGTTTTTCGTGAAAGGAAATGGCCTTTGGTGACTCAGGCTGAGAAGGTGAACGTGCCACATCTTTAGTCTTTTTTCCTCGAAAGAGAAAACTGAATAAGTTCATTAAATCCCCTAGCAATGATTATATGGAAGGCTGGTCAAAGTGATAACAGAGCTTTTCATATAACTCCAAATAGCGCCGATGGTTGCCACTAAAAAATATTTTAAATAAGAGGGTCGCTGAACTTTATCGAATACAGAGCATATTCGCTCAAGGTATTTTTGGGTTCTATTTTTTGCTACTGAGCAAAAATACACTTCTGGGGCTGCAATGGAAAGTGCCATCCCGTCTCAGCGACTTGAATAACTCGGGAGTGTGATCAAGGTGACACGCCATATGACATAGCTGGCCAAGATACGGAACGGTGGCTGAACAAAAATGGGCATGGATAAATAACCCGGGGCGTGGCAACGCCCCGGGTTATTTGTAGGTAGATGAGGGTCAGGCTGGCTGGTGGAGGGTGATGCAGTGAATACCACCGCCACCGGCGGCGACCGGATCGATATTGATCTGCACGATGTCGCGACCGGGGTAGAGGCGGGCCAGCAGCTCGTGGCAGTAGCTGTCGGCGGCCTTGTCGCCAAACTCGGGGGCGATCACCGCACCATTGATCGGCAGATAGTTGATATAACCGGCGGCAAAGTCGCGGCTGCGGCTAAAGCGGTTGTCCCGCCCATCGAGCGGGGGCGGCAGCACATGCAGCTCCAGCTTGTTGCCGTCGGCATCGGTGGCCTGCTTGAGGATGGCCATATGCTGGCGGGTCACCTCGTAGTCGTGGGACTCCGGGTCGTTGTCCAGATTGACCACCACCACCCCGGGGCGGACAAAGCGGGCGTAGAAGTCGACGTGGGCATCTGTGATGTCCTTGCCCTTGATGCCCGGCAGCCAGATGATTTTGCGCAGCCCCAGATTGGCTTTCAGCTCCGCTTCCAGTTGCGCCTTGCTCACCCCCGGGTTGCGGTTGCTGTTGAGCCAGCAGCTCTCGGTCAGGATGGCGGTGCCGTTGCCATCCACCTCGATGCCGCCCCCCTCGCCAGTCAGCTTGCTTTGCAGATAGTGAGCATCCGCCTGCTTGCTGACCAGCTCGGCTACGCCCGCATCCTGTTCGTGCTCCTGCTTGTCGCCCCAGCCGTTGAAGTTGAAATCCACCAGCCCCAGCTCCCCTTCGCCGTTCTGGACGAAGACGCCGCCGGTATCGCGCAGCCAGATATCGTCCAGCTCGGCGACGATAAAGCGGGTGTTCTGCTCGCCACAGAGTTGGCGGGCCAGTGCCTGTTCGGCTTCGCGGCAGAGCACGTTCACCTGGGTATAGGGCACCATGGCCTGCACCAACCGGCCGATGGTTGCCTGCACCTCCTTGTAATCGCGACCCCAGATGGCCGGGCTGGCGGCAAAGGCGACCCAGACCCGGGTCTGGAACGTCGACTCTTCCGGCATATGAAAGGGCGTGTTGGCAGCCGCCAATGCGCTCTCTTCCGGGTTAGCGCCGTCGGCCGCGAAGGCCTTGCCGGGCAGGTTGCCGAGCCCGGCCAGCGCACCGATGGCTGCGAGCTGTTTCAATACGTTGCGTCGGGATGGCATGAAAAACTCCTTATGATTCATAGGCTGCTCTTGAAGCGAGTCCAGGCCCGCATGCGCGCTCGCATGGCGGATTGCGCGATATCTTGGCCCGGGATGAGCCGCTGATAGGTGGCGTCATCCAGATAGATATCCGGGTTGCCGGTCATGGCCGCATCAACCATGGGTTTTGCTTTGGCACTGGCAGTGGGATAACCGGTGCTGTTGCTGATGGCCGCCATGTTGGCCGGGCGCATCACGAAATTGATAAAGGCGTAGGCGTATTCAGGATGGGCGGCATCCGCCGGGATTGCCATGGTATCCATCCAGATAGTGCTCCCTTCCTTGGGTAAACGGTACTCGAATTGATCCTTCTTGCCAGCCTCGGCGGCGCTGCGACGCGCTTGGGTCATGTCGCCGCTGTATCCGAGGGAGAGGCATATGTCGCCGTTGACCAGCTGGGTGGCCGGCTGGGACTGGAATTTGCGGATATAGGGTTTGATCCCCTTGAGCAGGGCCAGGGCCGCATCCAGATCTGCCGCTTTGCCACTACGGGGTTCACGTCCCAGATAGTGGAGCACCACCGCCAGCACCTCGTCGGGGGAGTCGATGATGGAGATGCCGCAGTCGGCAAACCTGGCCGCCAGCTCGGGCTTGAACAGCAGGTCGAGACTGTCAGTCGGGGCATCCGCCATCCTCTGTTTGATCATCCCGGCGTTGTAGGTGAGCCCTATGGTGCCCCAGGTGTAGGGGACCACCGCATCCCGTGAATGGGGGTAGGCTTGCTGGATCCGCTGCAAACCCGGCTCGATGTCGGCCAGATGCTGCAACTTGCTCTTGTCGAGCGGTTGCAGGCTGCCGGCACGCATCAGCCGCTCCGCCACCGTGTCGCCGGGGAAGATCAGGTCATAACCGCTGTGACCAGCCATCAGCTTGGCTTCGAGGGTTTCGCTGCTGTCCATGACGTCATAGATGACCCGGATCCCGGTCTCTTTGGTAAAGGCGCTGAGGGTATCGGGGGCGAAATAGTCCGCCCAGTTGTAGAGGCGCAGCACCTTGTCGGCCGGTTGCTCCTGAGCGAGCGCGGCTGCGGTTCCGGTGCACAACATGGCCGCGAGCAGCGCCAGCGTGCGGGATAGTCTGCCTGTCATGCCAACACTCCGCTGTGGTTGCCTGTCATCCGGCTCTGGTGGCCATCCAGACTCAGCAAGGTGCCATACATCTCGGGGCGGCGATCCCGATAGATGCCCCAGCTCATGCGCTCCTCGGCCATGGCTGCGAGATCCAGCTCCTGCACCAGCACGCCCGGGGTGGTTCTGTCCGCCTCGGCGAGCAGCGCCCCCTTGTGGTCGGTGATGAACGAGGAGCCGTAGAACGTCATCTGCAGGTCGGGATCCGTGGTGGCGACCTCGTTGCCAATCCGGTTGGCGGCTATCACCGGCAGGATGTTGGCGGCGGCATGGCCGCGCTGGGTCAGCTGCCAGTGATCGCGGGAGTCGAGATGGGCCGCCCCCGGTTCCGAGCCGATGGCGGTGGGATAGAGCAGCAGCTCAGCCCCCTGCAGGGCCATGCTGCGGGCCGCCTCGGGGAACCACTGATCCCAGCAGATGCCGACGCCGATCCGCCCTGCCGCGCACTCCCAGACCCGAAAGCCGGTATCGCCGGGGCTGAAGTACTCCTTCTCCTGATAGCCGATGGCATTGGGAATATGGGTCTTGCGATAGACCCCCAGCAGCTTGCCGTCGGCATCCGCCAGTGCCAGCGAATTGAAGAAGGCGTTGCCGGCCCGTTCGAACCAGCTGATGGGCAGCACCACGCCAAGCTCGCGAGCCAGTGCCGAGAAGCGGCGCAGCACCCGGCTCTGTTCGAACGACTCGGCCAGCGCCAGATGGCCGTGGTGCTGCTCGATGCAGAAGTAAGGAGTAGCAAACAGCTCTTGCAGCAGGATAAGACCCGCCCCTTTGGCGGCCGCTTCCCGCACCAGACTCTCCGCCATGTCGAGATTGCGTGGCAGATCCCAGCTGCAGGCAAACTGGGTGGTTGCGACGGTGATGTTGCCCATCCTCTTATCCTCGTACCGGCCATGCCGGCTGTTGCTGGGTGATGCAGTGGATACCGCCGCCGCCGTGTGCCAGCTGGTTGATCTGCACCGGTACCACCTCCCGCTGCGGGAAGGCGCGCTGCAGCACTGCTGCCGCTTCCCGGTCGCTAGCCACGCCATAGGCGGGCATGATGATGGCGCCGTTGGCGATGTAGAAGTTGGTGTAGGAGGCACAAAAGACCTCGGCCTCTGCATCGATGGCCTCGCTGGCCTCGTAGAGATCCTGCAGCTCGAACGTGCACCCTCTGGCATCGGTGGCCAGCATCAGGGCGCGGCGGTTTTCCCTGACGATACGGGCATAGGTCGAGCTGGTATCGCGGGTGGCGTCCACCAGCAGCTGGCCGGGGCGACTGAAGGCACAGACTCCGTCCACATGGCCATCGGTCATGTCGCCGGTGACATGGTCGGGGTCCCCCGGCAGCCAGATGGTCTTCTCGATGCCGAGCAGGCGGCTGAAGATTTGCTCGATCTCGCCCTTGCTGATCCCCGGGTTGCGATTGCTGTTGAGCAGCACCGATTCGGTGGTGATCAGGGTGCCTTCGCCGTCCACATGGATGGCGCCACCCTCGTTGGCCAGAAAACTGCCGATGGTATCGAGCTCCAGACTGTTGAGGATGCGGCGAGCCAGCCCTTCATCGAGCGGGTGGGCCGATTTGCCGCCCCAGGCGTTGAAGCGCCAACTCACCCCGGCATTGCCCAGTTCCGGGTGGCAGATAAAGGTGGGGCCGGAGTCGCGGCACCAGCTGTCATCCACCGCAATGGGGACAAGGGTCACCCGCTGGTCACAGAGCGCGCGAGCCTCGGCCAGCGCGGAAGGGTCGACTACCAGCTTGACCGGCTCGAACCGGACGATGGTATTGACCACCCGGGCGAAGTCCTGCTGCACTCCGGTGAGGGTAACGCCCCAACCTGACTCCCACAGCGCCTTGTTGTGGGGCCAGACCATCCAGGTCGCTGCGTGCTGACACCATTCGGCGGGCATAAACCAGCCCTTTGCCACGATTCCCTGTTCCCGCATATCACCACCCTGATTAGGTACTATTAAGATTGCTGACGATGGGAATAGACTATTCCCGCAGGTGATGGCGAACAAACGATCAATTTTCCGTAAAAGTGATAAGTGGAGCTAATCAATGGTGTTCAAGCAGTGGCCCCCGCTCAACGTGCTGCGGGGCTTTGAGGCGGCGGCCAGACTCGGCAGTTTTCATCAGGCGGCGCAGGAGCTGCACCTGACCCAGTCCGCCATCAGCCAGCAGATACGCTCGCTGGAGGAGCTGCTCGGCCAGCCGCTGTTTCACCGGCAGGGGCGCTCGGTCGCGCTGACCGATGCGGGGCAGGATCTGCTGGAGACCACCCAGAGCGTGCTGTTGCAGCTGGCGATGGGGATCCAGCGGCTGGAGCAGTACCGCAAACCGAACCAGCTGGTGCTCAACACCAGCACCGCCATCGCTCGCCACTGGCTGCTGCCGCGATTGGGGGAGTTTCACCGCCTGCATCCCGACATCGATCTCTGGCTGTTCACCAGCGATGAAGAGCCCGACATGGCGGAGCAGACCGTCGATCTTGCCCTGCGCT
Organism: Aeromonas sp. SER; assembly: GCF_038739615.1. Lineage (NCBI taxonomy): Bacteria > Pseudomonadati > Pseudomonadota > Gammaproteobacteria > Aeromonadales > Aeromonadaceae > Aeromonas > Aeromonas sp. SER. The sequence goes on from NZ_JBCGFC010000012.1 coordinate 132,825, forward strand.
GGGATCTCGGCCCGCAGGCCGAGTGTCGCCATCAGCACCTGCTGGCGGATCGCTTGCTGCCGGTGGCCACCGCCACCGTGCTGTCCCGGCCCGCGGAGGAGCGCACCACCCTGCATGGCGAACGGGAGCTGGATTGGCATCACTGGACGCTGAGAGGAGGGGAGGATCTGCACCTGCAGACCCGTGGGCTCAACTTCTCCGATCCCGGCCTGCTGCTTGAGGCCGCCAGCGCCGGACTCGGTGTGGCGCTGGTGAGCGAACTGCTCTCCCGTTCCGCCCGTCAGCAGGGACAGTTGTTGCCGCTCTCCACCCGTCGGGTCAAGGGGCCGCAGTGGAATCTGCTGGTGCATCAGGATAGCGAGGGAATGCCGGAGTGCCGTGCCTTCTGCCACTGGCTCGGCCAGCAATTTGCCGACGGTGAACCCGACCGGGAGGAGGGCGGGGTTGCCACCCTCTGAGGCAGGTCACTGAATCGGGAGCGCTGGCGTGGTTAAATGTTCGGCTCACATCTTGCCGGATATTGCTGTGACCATGCCATCTGACCTTCAGCCGCTGCTCGCTTGGCCTGACTATTTGCAGGCATCCTGGCTGCGCTGCGCCCACCAGACCAGTGCCACCCTCTGGCATCCGCCCCACAGCGCCAAGGGGCAGACCTTGCAGAGCCTGCGCCAGCGCAAGCGCGACCTGCTCACCACCGGCGAGATGGCCCTCGAAGATCTCTACGAATTTATGGAGGGGCGCCCCTGCGTCCTGCTGCTCACCGACGAGAGCGGCTGCTTGCTGGCCCAAACCGGCCATCCCGACACCCTGTGCGAGTTGGCGGCACTGGGGTTTGGCCCCGGCGCCTTCTTCAGCGAGGGGCGCATCGGCACCAATGCCATCAATCTGGCGGCGCTGGAGGGAGTGCCGCTCTGCGTCAGCGGCCCCCAGCACTTCAATCAGACCCTCCACCCGTGGCACAGCTGCGCCAGCCCGGTCTACAACAGCAATGGCCGTCAGGTCGCCATCATTGCGTTGATCTGTAAGGTGGAGGAGGCGAGCGCTGGCGATCTGGCGCTCACCGTCAGCGCCGGGCGCGAGTTGGCCCATCTGCTGCAGATGGAGACCCTGATGCAGGAGTCCCAGCACCACCTGAGCGAGCTCTACGCCCTGCTCGATGGCATGGATGACGGCGTGCTGGCCTGGGACCCGCAGGGGCGGCTGCGCTACCTCAACGCTCTGGCGGCTAATCGGTTGCGGCTCGATCCGGCGCTATGTCTCGGTCAGCCGCTGGAGCAGCATCTGCTGTTGCCCCAGCGGTTGCAGCTGGCCATCAAGGGGCAGACGCCGCTCAGCCATGTGGAGGTGACGCTGGAGCGGCTCGGCGCGCAGGAGGGGGAGTTTATCAATGCGCTGTTGAGCCTCAAGCCGCTGCCGGGGCCGGAGGGGGTCAGCTTTATCGCCCTGCTGCACCCGGTCGATCGGCTGCGGGCCATTCACCAGTTGCGCCAGACGGTGCCCGAGTTGTCGGCACTGGTGGGGGAGTCGAGCGCCATGCGCAAGCTGCTGCGCTACGCCCGGCAGGCGGCCCAGAGTCAGGGGCCGATCCTGCTGCGTGGCGAGGAGGAGGTGGGCAAGGCCCAGCTGGCGGAGGCGATCCACTTTGGCTGCGAACGGGCCGCCGGGCCGCTTATTACCCTCAACTGCAAGGCGCTGCCGAGCGAGCGGATGGCGCTGGAGCTGATGGGCTCCGACGAGGCGGGGCAGGAGCGGGCAGGCAAGTTCGAGCTGGCCCACGGTGGCACCCTGGTGCTGGAGCAGGTGGAGTGCCTCTCTGCTCCCATGCAGGCAGCGCTGCTGCAACTGCTCAAGACCGGCCGCATCCAGCGCTTCGATTCGGCCCGCATCCTGCCGCTCAAGGTGCGGATCATCGCCACCAGCAGCGCTCCGCTGGAGCAGCTGGTACAGGAGGGGCTGTTTGGCCGCCAGCTGCTCTATGCCTTGCAGGCGTGCGAGCTGTGGCTGCCGGGATTGCGGGAGCGCAGTGCCGATCTGCCGGGCCTTATCAGCCAGCAGTTGGCGGCGCAGGGGCGCGAGCCGGTGCGCCAGTTCAGTCCGGCGGCCCTCGACTGCCTGCTCGCCTATCCCTGGCCCGGCAATCTGGGGGAGTTGCGCAGCGCCGTTGAGCATGCGCTGCTCCACGCCGGTCAGGGGCCGATCCCACCCGAGGCGCTGCCCGCCGCCATTCGGCACGGCTATCAGCGGGTGGCGGACGAGGTGGTGGGGCAACCGCTGCTCACGCTGGCGGAGCTGGAGCGGCAAGCCATCCTGCGCTGCGCCCACGCCTGCAAGGGGCAGGTGAGCCAGATGGCCCAGCATCTTGGCATCAGCCGCACCACCCTGTGGCGGCGGCTCAAGCTGCTCGAGATCGATCCCGCCGACTATCACGGCTGACGGTTATTGAGGCCGTAGCGAACCGGCCCGCAGAAAACGAAACGGCCCCGCAGTTGCGGGGCCGTTTTATATGGAAGGGTCTGCCGTGGCGCGGTTACAGCCCCAGCTGGTGGGCGGTGACGATGGCCGCCAGCACATCCTCGGCGGTGACCTTGAACGGCATATTGTGGATGGTCTCGCCCTCGGCGGTGGAGGCTTTGGCCACCTCCATCAGGCGCGCCATATCCAGCTCCTTGACCCCCATCATATGCAGGTTGGTCGGCAGGCCCACCGAGCGGCAGAAGGCCAACACGGTTTCGATCTCCGCCATCGGGGCGTTCTCCAGCACCAGCTGCACCAGAGTACCGAACGCCACTTTCTCACCGTGGTAGAGGTGGTGACACTCGGCCAGCTGGGTCAGACCGTTATGGATGGCGTGGGCGGCGGCCAGCCCGCTGCTCTCGAAGCCGATACCGCTCAGGTAGGTGTTGGCCTCGATGATGTTCTCCACCGCCTTGGTGCAGAGCCCCTGCTCCACCGCCAGCTTGGCCTTGTAGCCATCGGCCAGCAGGGTCTTGTAGCAGAGCTCGGCGATAGCCTGCGCCGCCAGCGTGGAGGCACCACCGGCCATGGTCTGGCAACCGGAAACCTTGTTGGCGCGCGCCTCGAAGTAGGTGGAGAGCGCATCCCCCATGCCGGAGACCAGCAGCCGCACCGGGGCGCGGGAGACCACGCCGGTATCCATGATGACCATGTTGGGGTTGGTCGGGATCATCAGGTATTCGCTGAACTGCCCTTCCGGGGTGTAGATGACCGCCAGCGCGCTGGTGGGGGCATCGGTGGAGGCGATGGTGGGCACTATGACCACCGGCACCTTCTGGTAGAAGGCGACCGACTTGGCGGTATCCAGCGTCTTGCCGCCGCCGATGCCGATGATGACGTCAAACGGGGTCTGCTGGCAGCGGGCCAGCAGGCGGTCGATCTCGGGGCGGGAGCACTCGCCGTTGAAGCAGTCGAACTCCGGCTTGATACCGGCGCCGTGGAAGCTTGTGGCCACGGTATCGCCCACCAGCTTGGTGACGAAGGCGTCGGCCAGGATCAGTGGCTTGCTGCCGAGCGCGTTGACGTAGTTGCCGATATTGGCGAGGGCCCCGTTGCCTTGTACGTATTTGCTGGGGCTGATGATAATGCGGTCCATATTTTATCCCTCTCTCTAGTTCATAAGACGTCTTTTGAAACTAACAGGGGCGAAGGGGCGGCAGTGCCGGGGACTCCTTCGTCTTGAATGAAGCTGCACTGGCTCAGCGAGCGAGTGCAGCCCCTTGAAACAGTGGTGTGCGGCGTCAGTCGCCAAAACGCTCGGCGGCCAGCTGTTGGAAGCAGGCCAGGGCGGCGTTGGCATCCTCGCCGCGCGCCAGCAGGGTGAGCTGGTCGCCCTGACGCACGTTGAGCATGGCGAGCCGGGTCAGGCTGCGGGGATTGGCCTCTTTATCCCCCTTTTGCAGCTTGAGTTCGGCGGCAAAGGGCTTGAGGGCGGCCACCAGTCGGGCGGCGGGGCGCACATGCAGGCCGTGGGGGTTATCCACCACCACCTCGCAGCACAGCCAGCCGTCGTCGACAACGGGGGCTGTCTCGGTGGCGGCCTGCGCCGCGCTGGCAGGCAGCATCGCCTGTTTCGGGCCCAGCGCGCCGAGCGCCTCGGCGGCCACCTCGTCCAGCGTCAGGCCGGAACCGGCCGCCACCACGGCGGCCAGAGTACCCTCGACCAGCGGGGCGGGGCAGAGCCGCACCCTCGCGCTCAACTCCGGTGGCAGCAGTTCGAGGGCGGTCTCGGCGCTGAGCAGAGCGCTGCCCAAATCCATCAGCACCAGCACGCCGCTGCCGTCGTCCGCCTCTTCAATCGCACTCATCACGACGATGGCATCGGTACCGATGGGGTGGTCGGGGTCATCGACCCCGGCCGCCAGCAGCAATCGGGCCGGGCTGCCGAGCTGGTCGGCCAGCGCTTTCAAGCCGGCTGCCAGCAGGGCGCTGTGAGAGACAACTACGATTCCGATCATGTCACAACCTCGCTCTGTCACGCAGGGCGGTCAACAGCAACAGGGTCGAGGTAGCCCCGGCATCCTGATGGCCGATGCTGCGTTCGCCAAGATAGCTGGCGCGCCCCTTGCGGGCCTGCATCTGGATGGTCGCCTCGGTACCGGCTGCGGCGGCTGCCACCGCCTTGTCCAGCGCTTCATTGAGCGGCAACTCTTGCTGCTGCGCCTGTTGCAGGGCGGCCAGTGCCGGCCACCAGGCGTCACACATGGTCTTGTCGCCCGGCTCGGCACGGCCGCGGGAGACGATCCCCTCAACCCCGTCGCTCAGCATTTTGCACAGCTGACTGAGGCTGAGGCTCTGGCAGGCGTCGCTGCTGGCCGCGGCCCGGATAAAGAAGGTGCCGTAGAGCGGGCCGCTGGCGCCGCCGACTGAGGAGAGCAATGTCATGCCGGTGGTTTTCAGTACCTGCCCGATATCCTTGTCCGCTACCGCCGGCAGCTTCTCGGCCACCTTGGCGAAGCCGCGCTGCATATTGAGGCCGTGGTCGCCGTCGCCGATGTCGGTATCCAGCGCGGTGAGGTAGTCACGCTGCTCGGTAAAGATGTGTTCGCAGTCGAGCAGCCAGTTGACGATTTGGTGTTTGCTTAGCATGGCTATCGGCACTCCTTAGCAGCCGCGACGCAGGGCGGGGGTGTGAACGGGGGCATCCCACAGGGTCATCAACTCATCATCCACCTTGAGCAGGGTGATGGAGATGCCGGTCATATCGAGGGAGGTGCAGTAGGGGCCGATCAGGTTGCGTACCAGATGGATACCCGCCTCCTCGCACAGGGTAGCGAGACGGCCATAGACGCCATAGAGCTCGGAGATGGGGGTGCCGCCGAGGCTGTTGACCAGCGCGATAACTCGATCGCCCTTGTTGAGCGGTTCGATAAAGGTGTGCTCCTCCTGCCAGCTGCCGCTGGTGCGATCCCAGTGGCGCAGGGTGCGGCCATAGGGGGTATTGTCAGCAAGCTCGCTGAACATGTCGTCCACCAGGGTATTGAGGTCGGTGAAGGGGCGACGTTCGATGCCCGGCTCGCCGTGGATACCGACGCCGAACTCCAGCTCGTTGTCCGCCAGAGTGAAGGAGGGCTTGCCAGCGGCCGGCACGGTGCAGGCATGCATGGCCACGCCTATGGTGCGGCTCTGGTTGTTGATGCGACGGGCCAGCGCCTCGCAGCGGGCAAGGTCGTAGCCCGCTTCGGCAGCGGCACCGACCAGCTTCTCGCACAGCACGGTCGTGGCAACGCCGCGGCGACCGGCGGTGTAGAGGCTGTCTTTGACCGCCACGTCGTCATCGATCAGGGCGAAGCCCACTTTTACACCATCGCCGTGCAGCAGCTCGACCGCAGTTTCGAAGTTGAGCACGTCGCCGGTGTAGTTCTTCACCAGAAACAGTACGCCCGCGCCGCCATCAACGGCCTGACCGCACTCGTACATCTGATCCGGGGTCGGGGAAGTAAAAATCTCGCCGGGGCAGGCGCCATCCAGCATCCCTTTGCCCACCAGACCGCCGTGCATCGGCTCGTGGCCGCTGCCACCGCCGGAGACCAGCGCCACCTTGCCCATCACGGGGGAGTCGGCGCGGGTGATGTAGTGGGGTTCGATACGTACCTTGAGCTCGGGGTGGGCGGCTGCCATCCCCATCAGTTGTTCACGGACCACGGCATCGACGGCATTGATCAGTTTCTTCATGGCTCACTCCTTGGCTTGCCACCGCTCGGGTGGGCAAATGGTTGATGGAGCCAGTCTAACGACAGAAAAAGGGATAAAAATGACGGGCGATTTGGTTCGGATTTGAAACAGCAGAAGGGGGATGGGTGTTTCAATCTGAAACGGCGCAGGGCAAGCGGGCGGGAAACTGTTAGCTGACTCACAGCCATGAAAAAGGGCCCCGCAGGGCCCTTCGCTATAACCGGAATATGCGGACGGGTTAGATGGCCCAGCCACCGGCGTAGAAGACCACCAGCGCCACGGCGATGATGACGGTGCCGACGTTCAGCTTCTTCCACTCGGCAGCGAACAGGCGACCGATGACCAGTGCTACGAAGCCCAGCATGATGCCGGTCACGATGTTGCAGGTCAGCACGATGAAGACGGCGCACAGCATGCCGGAGAGCGCATCGACCGAGTCGCTGAAGTCCAGCTTGGTGACGTTGCCCAGCATCAGCAGGCCGACGTACATCAGGGCCGGTGCGGTGGCGTAAGCCGGTACCAGATAGCTCAGCGGGGAGAGGAAGATCATCAGCAGGAACAGCACGCCGACCAGCGCGGCGGTCAGGCCGGTCTTGCCGCCAGCCGCAGTGCCTGCGGCAGACTCGATGTAGACGGCTGCCGGAGCACCACCGACGGCGCCCGCCACCATGCTGCTGACGGAGTCGGCAGTCAGGGCCTTGCCGCCGCTGATGATGTGGCCGCGTTCGTTGATAAGGCCCGCCTGACCGGCCACGGCACGGATGGTGCCGGTGGCGTCAAACACGGCGGTCATCACCAGCGCCAAGACGGTGGGGATCACTACCGGATTGAGGGCGCCCAGCAGATCCATGCTGCCTACCAGCGAGCCTTTCTCGCCAGTCAGGCTCGGCATGGCGAAGAAGCCCTGCCAAGTCACTTTCGGGTCGAAGATAAGGCCAAGGATGGAGATGGCGATGATCACCATCAGGATGCCGCCCGGCACTTTGCGACGCTCCAGACCGAAGATGGCGGCCAGACCCAGCACCGTCATGATGACCGGGAAGGCGGTCACTTCACCGAGTTGCACCGGCAGACCGGCCCCTTCGTTCTTGATCACCATGCCGACGCCGTTGGTGGCAATCAGCAGCAGGAACAGGCCGATACCGATGCCGGTACCGTGGGCGATGCCGGAGGGGAGGTTGTCCAGGATCCACTGGCGCACGCCGGTGACGCTGATCAGGGTGAACAGCACCCCCATCAGGAAGATGGCGCCGAGGGCGACCGGAATGCTCAGCCCCTGACCCAGTACCAGACTGAACGCGGTAAAGGCGGTGAGGGAGATGGCGCAACCGATGGCCATCGGCAGCTTGGCCCACAGACCCATCAGCAGGGAGCCGAAGGCGGCGATCAAACAGGTGGCGACAAACACCGGGCCCTGCTCAAAGCCGGCAGCACCCAGCATGTTCGGCACCACTATGATGCTGTAGACCATCGCCAGGAAGGTGGTCAGCCCCGCGACCAGCTCCTGACGCACGCTGCTGCCGCGCGCAGAAATGGAAAAATAAGAGTCCAGAAAGCCGCCAGTCCCTGTTTGGGCGGCCATATCTTGCTTTGCCATAACTAATCCTGAAAGTGTGAAGGAAATCGTTTGCGTTGGTGGCGCGCAAAATAGCAAGAATCTGTGACAAAAGCAGCGGATAACTGGAATTTTTCCTCAAGATCTCTGCATGAGAAGCCATTCGAAGCTTGTTTGGAGACTCAATTGATAAGAGGTAGCGAAAAACAGATCTGAGCTGGTGAGGAACGGGGAGGGGATGGCGGTGAGCAGATAGCAAAAAACCCGCCTTGGCGGGTTTTTTCATTCAGACCGGACAGCTGCCCGGGCGTGAATTACAGAGCTACTACGTTGGCAGCAGCCGGGCCTTTCTGGCCTTGCTCGATGGTGAACTCAACGCGCTGACCTTCGTCCAGGGTTTTGAAACCCGGGGTCTGGATGGCGGAGAAGTGAACGAACACATCTTTGCTGCCATCAACCGGGGAGATGAAACCAAAACCTTTCTCGGAGTTGAAGAACTTAACGGTACCAGTCACTTTAGACATAATAATTTCTCTTAAATTTAGTGTTAGAAATGCCATCAAATGGCAAATTTGATTTTTCGTCAGCAATACGTATGGGAAGCACTAAAGAAGGAGAATTATTCGTCAAGCATCATCGAAATAATACTTGCACTAATCACTGCTTTACTAAAATGACTGCCTAACATAATCAGGACTGAACTGCCGAACTATCGCTGACGATTAGAACACGCACTCTTTTTTAAAGCAAATGTTATCTCGTTCTTAACGTTTTATCGTGAATTTAACCTGATGCAGTAAAAAACAAACGTGATGTATATCAATCGGATAGACGCGTTCCTTGCGCTTTTTTCATGAAGAAATAATTTTCCCGGGATGGTGTGGAAAGCAAAGTGATGGCGTAAAACGACGGTTCCTGGTGGGATCAAAAATAACATTCCCGTTTGGGGATTATCAGTCTCTTGCGAGACACAAAAAAACCGCCTCGCACAGGGCGAGGCGGCTCTTGTATCAGAATCCGGATTGCTGCTCAGCGTTTGCTGCGAAATTTGTTGCTGACCGAATCTATCCAGCTGAATGTTTCCGGCAATGTCTGATTCTTGGCGCGTTCTTTGGCTTTCTCCCGCGCCAGCTTGGAGGCTGCCTTGGCCGCTTCGGCGCGGTCGGCCACAATCTTCAGGCGACCCTCTTCACGGATCTTGTTCCGCTCGCCATTGGTCAGCTGGTGATCGGCATTGGCTTGCGCCTTTTGCAGCATCAGGGCTATCTCGGCTTTTTCAGCCTCGGTCAGATCTTTCATTTCCAGCTTTTTCATGGCGCGCTCCTGCGGCAGGGTGTCAGCCACCCTAACACAGTTGTCATATCGCGCCCCCATGCAATCGCCTTTATGCCGAACAAAGACTTGATTGTGTGACTTCGCCGGATGTTTGCGACCTTTTCCTGCCAGTTCGCCGTATTTCAGCTGAGAGTGAGCTGCGCTTCTGTCAGTGCCTCATCCGGTTCGACATGGATCAGCACGATGGCGTGGGGCAGCTCCGCCATGATGGCGTGCTCGATCCGGTCGCAGATATCGTGGGCTTCACCAATGCTCATCTCGGGTGGCAGGGTGAGGTGAAAGTCGATATGACGGCGGCGGCCGGCACGGCGACTGCGCAGGTCGTGGAAGCCGCTGGCGCTCGGACAGCATTCGGTGATGATGCGGCTGGTCATTGCCAGCTCTTCCGGGCTCATGCTCTCGTCGATCAGGGGCTGGAAGGCCTCATTGAGCATGCCGATCGCCTCTCTGACGATAAACAGGGCAACCCCGATGGCGACCAGCGGGTCGAGTATGGCGAGAGAGTGGCCAAACAGACCGGCCAGCCAGATCCCGCCAAGGCCGACCGCAACACCGGCAGAGGTGAGCACATCCGCCTTGAGATGGAGAGCGTCAGCCGCCAGTGCAACCGACTCCTCTTCCCGGGCCACCTTGTAGAGGTAGGCCGAGACACCGCTGTTGACCAGCGCCGAGATCACCATCACCAGTACACCCCAGCCGATGCTTTCGATGGCGGTTGGTTGCAGGATTTTGTCGACCGCCTCGAAGATGATCCAGCCCGCGGCGAGCAGGATCAGCAGCGCTTCGATGACGCCGGAGACGTTCTCTATCTTGTCGTGACCATAGGGGTGGCGATCATCGGGAGGCAGATCGGACTTTTTCACGGCGAACAGGGCGATCAGGGCGGCCACCAGATCCATGGCGGAGTGGATGGCCTCCGAGATAATACTGACCGAGCCGCTGGCAAATCCGGCCACCAGTTTCATGGTGATCAGGCTGATATTGGAACAGACCGATACCATGGCTGCTCTGGTTTTTCTGCTCATGAGACTATTTCCTGAATAAATAGCTGACTTTCCGATGTGGCCGGCCATTATATAGAGTTGTTCGGAAATAACCTATTCAGGGTTGTAACTTCATGTTTCCGGTGATATTGAGAATGCTTATTAAAATTGTGGCGCTTAAATGGATTGAATATTTATAAGTAGTTCCTCCTCTGCCGGATTTTATTATTCGTCAATTTTTCATGAGGTTGTTCTGAGAATATCAGTGGAACAACATTTAATAATGCGAATAACTCTTTTTTGGTCTTTCATGCCGGCCCTATTCCCTTGTATGGAACAGGGGCTTTATGAGACGGAGAATGAGGCTGGATCCGGACGCATATGGGGGGTATGCTGGGTCTGGTGATGGTCAGATGCCATCGCATATAGCGTACTGAAGTTGATGATTCGGATGACATGCTGGCTCCCTTGAGGAACCAACTGTCTGGGTAACATTTTTGGAGTTTGATGATGAGTAACAAAGAACATCACAACGGCAAAGATGCCAAGAAAAAACCGCAGATGTCACTGAAAGAGAAACGCGAAGCCAAACGTCAGAAAGCAGAACTGAAAAACGGCAGCGCAATGAAGTAACGCTCCCTTACTGCTGTTCCTTCGGAGCCAGTACAAAGCCAGCCTGTGATGGGCTGGCTTTTATGTTTCCGGCCCGCAGACAATGTCGCGATTATTCCCCCCGAAACCGCAACCTTTGGTATCCATCCCTGACGGGAAATAAACAGGTTTTCTCCAGAACAGTGACAGCTGTGATATGGATATAAAAAAGCCCTGATTAATCAGGGCTTTTTTGATCTTGCGACGACTTAGAACGGTAATACATGTAAAAAATCGCTGCTGAGTGAGTGACTGAGTGAGTGGCAATGAATTTTTTACTATATATTTCAATGCATAACACCTTTTCTTACACTTCTGGTTGCTCACCTTAAAATGACACTTTTTAAAGATATGTAAGAAAAGGTATGAAAATGCGTGTTCATACCTGTTTATTCTTACACTTTTTGGTTGTCCTCACCAGAACCCTCACCACATGAGCCTTACCAGCTCAAAAGAGAGAACCACGCACCGAGTTGCTGAGTGACCTTCTCGCAAAGCTGTTCGCACCCGTCCCGGTAAACAGACGAAGCTTTTGCTGAGCTGAGTGAGAGTTGGGCGGGTGACCTAGTGGCATATGGACGCCAGATCCGGGAGCGGGTACAGCAGTGGACAGGGCTGACGGTCGGTGTTGGTATCGGCCCCACTAAAACCCTAGCCAAACTCGCCAACTATGCCGCAAAAAAATGGCCCGCCACCGGAGGGGTGGTCGATCTGCGCGATGAAACACGCCGCGCCAAACTGATGGCGATCACCCCGGTAGACGAGGTCTGGGGAATTGGTCGCAAACTCACCACCAAGCTGTCAGCTCAGGGCATCAACACCGTGGCTGATCTGGTAGCGGCTGATGCTAAGAGTCTTCGGCACCGTTACGGGGTCGTTGTCGAGCGCACGGTGCAGGAGCTGTGCGGGATCCCCTGCGCCGAGCTGGAGCAACTGGCACAGGCCAAGCAACAGATAATTTGCAGCCGATCCTTTGGGGAGCGCATCACCGCCTTCGGCCCCATGCGGGAGGCTCTCGCTGGCTACATGGAGCGGGCAGCTGAGAAACTCAGGACAGAGGGCATGTGCTGCCGCCATGTCACAGTATTCATTCGTTCGAGCCCGTTTGCGGAGCGGGAAACACATTATGCCAACCAGATCTCCATGCTGTTGCCGATACCCACAGCCGACACCCGTGAGTTGCTAGCCCAGATCGAGCCGCTGCTGAGCAGGATCTGGTTGGATGATGTTCGCTATATGAAGGGCGGCGTCATGCTGGCGGACTTCTCCCCGAAAGGCATGCAGCAAGGGGGTCTATTCGGCAGCGAACAGCAGGATCCCCGTAGCGATGCACTCATGCAGGTGATCGATAGGATTAACCAGGGGCGGTTGGGAAAGGTCTACTTTGCATCCCGAGGCCGAGATACCAGCGAATGGATGATGAAACGCGAACAACTCAGCCCCCGCTATACCACCAGTATCAAAGGGATCCCGGTGGTGAAGGCATGAGCACAACCATGAAAGTTAACCTCCTCTCCTAGCTACAAACCACTATCAATGCGTTGCAAACTTCTGGTGGTCAATCCGCAACATGAGCAGGTATCTTACTTAGCGGTATCACCGTTTATTTTCACGTAGCTTAAAGAGAAGATCTAACTTTTCATCCTCATCAAGTTGCTCAAATAGACAAACCAATTCCGCACTAAGATCATCTTCGCAAAAAAAATAACTCAGCGGCTTTCCCAGTACATTGGCAAGTTTTCGCATTGTATCAATGTCTGGAACGTGGCGACCTCTCTCATAGTGATTCATGCGACCACTAGCAGAACTATCATCCATACCGGCCCTTACCCCAAGCTCCTTTTGGGATATACCTGCTTTTTTACGCGCCTGCTTGAGTCTCTCTGGGAATGGGTTTTTGTACAATGTTTGTTCATCACAAAGTTCTCATATGTATAGATTGTCTAAGTTTCACCTGTCTCTGTATACTTAGCAATCCTAAGTGTTGTGGTTGTGGAAATTTTATGCAGAATAAAAATGTTTACAAAATCAGTAACAAGTTTTATCAAGTTTTACTCAAAATGACTGGTCTAAAAATAAGCAGGAAAGAGCTGATACGATTGGCTATGGAGGTCAATGACTTGGCTGTGTATCAGGCATCAGGCTTGGTTGACCGCCATGTATATAGCTTGAAAAAACAGGATGCAGTGAAAGCTAATGGGCCAAAAAATAATCGGCATTATATTTTTTCAGATGATCTTCTGGGCAGTTTACAAGCATCAATCAAAGGCGATAATTATGATCTAGCAAGTGAGTTGAGGTCTCTGGAAGAAGAGCTTCTGTTGACTCGTTATGAGTTACAAGCCTACCGCGAGATACTTGAAAAACTACCTCAAGAGAAGCAAAAAATTACTTGTTTGCATAAAAATGCATCAGAAAAAATCTACCGGTTGAATGGGAAAATTAGAGCGGTAAGTCAATTGGTGATGATGTAATTAAAAGGTATAAATGAAAGAGGCGTTTTATCGAAAAGAAGCATACCTGAGTCGGCCATAGCGCAAGAAGCGATGCCGCCAACGGAAGGCGGTGGCCAATAGATACTGTGTTCCTAGGCGGCTTATTGATTTGAACAAATTATGTGCATTTTGTGCTGAGCTACTAATGAAAATACCTGCTGTTACGGCTCAACGATAAGGATGACCCGATGCAGAATCTTGTATTGAGGAAAGCAACGCATGAAGATATGGACGACATACTGCGTTTGCAAATTCCCGTGTTCAAGGGAGAGCAGGGGATCCCTGACGAATTGATCCCTATTCCAGCTGAAAAATCGCCACAATGGTGGTGTGCAATTATGAACTCCACAATTGTTGGTGCCGTTGCAGCCTGGAAATAATGCGATGAAACTCATTGGGGGCGATTTGCAACAATGCAAAATTTCAGAGGGTATCAAATAGGTTCTAGCTTGGCTCGGTTTTCACTGCACGAACTTTTCGCACAATCTGTAGATGAAATCCATATGGATGCAAGAGATATCATCGTTAAGACCTTAAACCGAATGGGTGGCTTAGTTGTGGGAGACTCAATGCCATTTTATCGAGGGACGGTGACACCCATGATATTAACCAGAAGTGGTTTAATATTTAATAGATAAAATACTGACGATACATGTATATATTTGAAAACACTATCCATAACTATAAATTAGAGTTGACACATAGATAGCATCATTTATTACCATCCTCAATGGGTGTATGCTTTTTTTCATCTAACTGTGCAGAAAATCCAAATATTAATGATTTCAGCCCGAAATGGAAGGCCATTTCAGCAGAGGTTCTCGCCTGAATATTAAATGCCTCTTGTAATAATGGTGGTGCAGCGTCTATCACATGATTATTTTCTATCTGGTTTGTTGCTTGCTCCTCTAATACTGCACCCAACGTAAAATGGCTGATAGATTGCAGAATGAAAAGAGCCTCCTCGACCGAAAACCCTGCATCGCATAGACAGCGTAGTTGCGCCTCTGCTTGTTCAAACTGGGGGGGCGTAGGAGAGGTCCCTATATGCAATCGGGCTCCATCACGATGGACCAGTAATGCTTTACGGAAACTCAGAGCATTTTCCTGGAGAAACTGCTGCCAACTCTCAGTCGGTAACGGTGCTGAACGGGTGTGATGCTTCGCCAGTATTGCCTCTGAAAGCATGTTCATAAGAGTCTGCTTGTTGCGCACGTGCCAATACAGAGTCGGTTGCTCAATTTTTAGGGACTGCGCCAGCTTACGCGTAGTCAAGCCCTCTAGCCCTTCGCTGTCCAGCAGGGTGAGCGCCATTGAAATTACGTCGTCCAAGCTTAGTCGTGCCATCACTATCTCCTTTTGCTGTTGACAATCTATCACTGATAGAGTTATTTTTCAAACCCTATCATCGATAGAGAACGTTAACTATGAACCGCACTGTGATGATGGCACTGGTCATCATTTTTTTAGATGCTATGGGGATTGGCATAATTATGCCTGTCTTGCCGGCGTTATTACGGGAGTTTGTTGGAAAGGCTAATGTTGCAGAGAACTACGGTGTTTTATTGGCGCTGTATGCAATGATGCAAGTGATTTTTGCCCCTCTTCTCGGCCGCTGGTCAGATCGCATAGGTCGTCGCCCTGTATTGTTACTTTCACTTTTAGGTGCAACACTGGACTACGCATTAATGGCAACAGCCAGCGTAGTGTGGGTGTTGTATTTGGGACGCTTAATTGCTGGTATTACCGGTGCGACTGGAGCTGTTGCAGCCTCAACAATTGCCGATGTCACACCTGAGGAATCCAGGACACATTGGTTTGGTATGATGGGTGCCTGTTTTGGTGGCGGTATGATTGCTGGACCAGTCATTGGTGGTTTTGCCGGTCAACTTTCGGTACAGGCACCGTTTATGTTCGCTGCTGCTATTAACGGGCTGGCATTTCTGGTCTCCCTATTCATTTTACATGAGACCCATAATGCTAATCAGGTTAGTGACGAGTTAAAGAATGAAACAATCAATGAAACCACATCCTCCATACGCGAGATGATCTCCCCATTATCGGGATTGTTAGTTGTCTTTTTCATCATTCAATTGATTGGCCAAATCCCCGCAACATTATGGGTTTTATTCGGAGAAGAGCGCTTCGCATGGGATGGCGTAATGGTCGGTGTTTCATTGGCTGTGTTCGGGCTGACACACGCACTGTTTCAAGGACTTGCTGCTGGTTTTATCGCTAAACATTTGGGAGAACGGAAAGCTATAGCGGTTGGCATTTTGGCTGACGGTTGTGGCCTATTTTTATTGGCGGTCATTACACAAAGCTGGATGGTTTGGCCGGTTTTGCTGTTACTAGCTTGTGGTGGCATCACACTTCCCGCCTTGCAGGGAATTATATCTGTTCGTGTCGGTCAGGTAGCACAGGGACAATTACAAGGGGTGCTGACCAGTTTGACCCACCTGACAGGTGTAATCGGTCCACTTGTTTTTGCATTTTTGTATAGTGCAACCCGCGAAACGTGGAATGGATGGGTATGGATAATTGGCTGCGGATTATATGTAGTTGCATTGATTATACTGAGGTTTTTCCATCCAGGTAGGGTAATCCACCCGATAAATAAGAGCGATGTACAGCAGAGAATTTGAGCAACAATGCTGTACAGCACCGTAAATTCTGGCGCCCTACTCGGTGGATAGAGGTGAGCTGGTAGGTGGGTCTGGGATTGCGATCCATTAATCATCCTTTGGCAGCAACCGAGATAGGCCCACTTGAGCCGGTAGTTCCCCGATGACCTCAATCTTCCAACCCGTCATATTGGCCCGACACATGTGATAATGGTGCGCGATGTTGGCCTGCGCTTGCAAGGCGTGACGGGCTTTATCTAGTGCCTCAGTTGCATTGATGCCAATGCGGTTTAGCAGGAGTTCAACGCGGGTCTCCAGTTGCCTGCGTTCATGGGGGGAGAGTACCCCGGCCATTACCTTTGGCGCTACGTAAAGGCGGGCGTCGTCTTGCGAAATAGTCTTCAAGACACCGCGAGCGTACTCATTGGCGAGAGTGACCTCCTGGGCCATGTATTTGTGCATGAGGTGACCCTCTTCGAGGCGCATGATCACCTCGTTGACGTTGTAGTGACTGTGTTCCTCCAGATAGTCACGGACAAGGAGCTTATGGGCCAGCGCGATGACATCAGCCCGCTCGATATCGTTAGTGAGCCGAAGGCGTAATTCGGTTGCGCTGGCTAATTTGCCCATCGCGGCAGAAAGCAGACGACCACGTTGCGCCTGACCGGGGGACTCATCGCGACCGATAACTCCGGTTGGCAGGAATTTATCGGCTATCTCGCGGCTGACGGTGACGCGAATGCGGCTATTTTCCACGGTGAGGGTTTGATGCTTCATGTTACTGCTCCTGAGTCTGTCCGATGCCCGCGCCCACGGGGCCATGCCTATCATAATTGCGAGAGGCCTTTCGTGGGTAATTACACTGACTTGACCACTTACTTTGCACCCAGCCTTTTTAGAGAAGGTTCTTATGGCTGGATTTGCATCAGTGGTTAGGGGTGACGGCCATTGCCGACCTTGGGATAGATGGGCGTAATGATGACCAGCATCCAGGGCCAGGGAAGCAGTTACTCTATTCAAGAGAGGAAAACTTCTTTACGGGTCTGGCGGCGTTTGCTGTTGAACTCGTAATCAGCGAAGGTCAATTGATGACTCACGTTGGAGTTCGTTCTTGGTACAAAAGAGACTCTGGTGGTACTATGTCAAGGCCTTGTAAGGTATTGATTTTTAAGGTTCTAGCCCTTCCGATCGCTCAGCTACGGGCACATCTTGCTACGCAAGAGCACGGAATAAGCCGTGGACAACGCTGCGCGTTGACGCACCGCTTATCTCCGCTTGTACCCGTAGTCGCTCCCCAAGGGAATCAATCTCCTCTCATTTCTTCAACAGATCACGCAGATAGCTGTTCCGGTTATGGGCATTGCTGGGCGCTTTGGTGATGGCTGCAAACTCAGCTGTGCTGCCCACGATATGGACCTCATGCTCGGCCCTGGTTATTGCGGTATAGAGCCAGGCCCTGTCAACGATCCTCCCCTTTTGCAGCGCGATGATGATGCGTGGGAACTGCGAACCCTGAGCTTTATGGAGTGTGATGCAGTAGCCCAGCCTCATACAGTCCAGCAGGGATTGGGTGACATACACGCTCTCGCCTGTGTCCAGTTCAACCACTCCGTAGTCATCTCCAGCCCCGACAGCGCGAGTTAGCGTTCCGAGCGAGCCATTTTGAATGCCTTTCTCGTAATTGTTCTGAGTGAAGAGGATCACATCTCCTTGGCGCAAATCGTTGCGGCGGTAGGTTTCGCCATACATCTCAAATATCATCCGAGCACCATCAGGGTTGACGGCCTCCTGAATAAGATTATTGATCTCCGCCACCATAGCGGTGGTCGCACCTACCACTCGGCTGTTCTCGGGGGATTGCTGATATAACTCGGCACAGACTTGGGCGATCCTCTCTTTGGATGTTTCGTGGAAATAGACGTTACCCATGCTCAAGTGCTCCGGTATGAGACCTTGATTGACCTGCATAGAGTATTCAGGAATGCCTGTGGCTCCCTTCTGGCGTTTAACGATGTCCAGGGTCACGTTCGCAATGGCCTGTGATGCAACGATATCGGCTAGCACCTTGCCACATCCTATCGGAGGTAGCTGGTTTGGGTCACCCGTGAATATGATCCGCACGGTGGGGTGCAGATGGTTGGTGAGCCGATACATGGTGGGCAGGTCGATCATGGATGCTTCATCGATTACCAGCAGATGGCTGGGAAACCCATCAGATGGTTCTATGGGCTCTTGCCGCAACAAGGCGGAAATGGTCATCGTCCTAAAGCCTATCGACTCGTATAGGCGCATTGCTGCGCGTCCAGAAAGGGCGACAGCATGCACCTCAAAGCCCATTTTGCCATAGGCCCGCAGTGCCGTTCTGAGCACTGTGGTTTTGCCAGTTCCTGCGCCCCCCGTGATGCAACTCACCGCATTGTTTAGCGCGGTGAGCACCGCTTCATTTTGCATCGCGGTCAATTCATAGGGCAGCTCATTAACCGCTGCGAGAAACGCAGCATTGGTGGACTCATCGTAACGATTTTGCTGTTTAGCAAGTTTCAACAGCCGCTTGGCAACAACAGTCTCCATCAGCAATTGTGCGGTAGGGTGATAGGTGCCTGCTTCATGGTTCAGCACATACTGGGCTTGGTGGTAACCAGCCTTGAATGCTTGTGCTGCCAACTCGCCGTCACCAAGCAATTTGGTCAGCAGGGGGCGAAGCCTGGCCTGCGTGGTGTAGGTGTGGCCTTTTTCCACTTCCGCGTGGATGGTGAACTCCAGGGCGGCACTCAGCCTCGTCGGATCTTTTAGTTCTACCTCAAACTTCGTTTGAGAAAGCGCATCCACGTCTTCAAACCCCATCCCGAAGCCGACCAGTAGGTAGGGATTCGCTTTGATTGCATCAACGGAGCTTTCGCCATGAAATTTCAAGATCCGCTGCTGAATGGGTGAGGGAATCCGACACTCTGCCATCCAATTGCAGTGGTTCAGATTTTTGTATTTTGCGTAGCCGTTGAACAGGGCATCAATAGATACATCACTCAGAATACCCTTGAGGCGCTCTCTGGACTCTGGTGTGTCGGTGCGCAGGGTGGCGTGAAATTGCTCACCGAGTAGTTGCCATAACGCCCTGGCTTTACCGAGGCCAATTCCCTTGAAATCAGGCTCCTTGGCAATGAACTGGATCAGCTGCTCACCTGTCTCCGGCAGGGTGCATATCACGTGCTCAGGTGATTCATAGGTATGTTGCTGCATCACAACATCACCAATCTCGACCCTCTCAATGAGAGGTTTGCCATGGACTGTCCATTGCTGGCCCTGTGACGGTTGTGCCGGAAGAGTGTCAGGCCGCGCTTTAATGGTCACATAGTATTTGCCATCCTTGATCTGGCTGGTCTCGTCATTAAGTGGTATTCCAGAGAAAATCACGTAGCTGGATGAGCTATATGGGATACTGGTAACACGAAATAGTTCGGAATGGAGAGATTGGTTCATCGTGGCAAGATCCCCATTTCGGCCAATGTCTCAGATAGCTCACCGAAGCGCTCCAGTCTGGCTTTTAGTTCCCTTAGCTGCGCTTTCAGTTCAATATTCTCCTGCTCCAATATTGATACACGTTTGGTATCAAGTAGGCGTCGATGAGTCGTAGGGTCGTATACCTTTGGATGAGCTACACTCGCTATGGCCTGAGCGGTGAGTGGCGGAAGCACCCCGTGTTCCCTAAGCTGGTCTTCCAATTTCTGCAATTGCCTACGAAGCTCAGGGTTCTGCACTAAGGCAGAGCGGCCACAGCCAATAGCTTTCGTGATTTCACTGCGGCTGAGGCTGCCCCTGTAACTTAATTGTCGATACGTCTCATCAGTCTGGGTTGCCATCCATAGTTCAAACGCCTGGACGGTTGCTTTGGCTTTTTCTGTACCACTCGCCATTATTGACCTCCTGTGCGGCGTTTAACTTCTATAAGCGGCTTTCCAAGCATATCCTGTAATTTTTTTAGCTCGGCACTATCTGTTGGAAAATTATCAATTGATGTCATTCTGACACCATGCATGTAAGCATTATATTGCCATACTATGAAACGCTGTTTGTATGCATCATTCAAACTATTTAATCTGGCTAATTCATTCTCTAAAAGAGCAACCTTTTTTATAAGATACTCAAGCGTTACATCACGCTCTTTGGTAGGCTCAGGTTGAGAAAAACGTTCTTTTAAAAATGTCTTTCTTCGCGAGTATGCATCTTGAATATCTTTGTAAGAGGATAATGATTGACGTTGGACGCCACCTTTAACATCAATCATTATGGCAACTTTTTGACAGAGCAAGTCCCAAGTTAACTTTCCTTCCCAAGTATTAATTAGACCTAGTATATTAGGCAGGTTTTTTTCTGTGATAACTATTTTAGGCATAACAAATCACCCATAATATTAAACGCTTTAGAATCGATAGAGTCAGGCGATTGAACTTCAATATTAAGCCCCTTCTCTAAAAGAACAACCTTGGCTGGCGAGGGATCATATACATCAGGAATACGAATGGGGGTGCCATCAAGAACATTTTCATCCTCTAATAGCCGGATCTTTGTTCTAATATGAGCAAGTCGCCAACCGTGTGAGCTAACCCAGCGGTCAGCACCAAAGGCCCCCATTTTATGGCTTTGCTGTGCTTTTTCGAGTTGAGCTGCCACTTGAACTTCTCGTACTTTCAACAGCTCCAATGAGCTACTGAAGCCTTTGATACAGACCAATTCTTTGCAGGTTTCACAGTCACCGTTTCGCTGACATGGAATCATGGCAAAATCATGTTCACACACGCCTAGCTCTGTTACTATCGCTGCACCAGTAAGGTTCTTTCCGATTTCCTCGAAACTAATTGGAAGGTTACATTTTATTTTTTCCAACGTGTTTGCATTTTCAGGGATAGTAATAACTGCAATTGCATTGGACTTTTCTTCTTCTGTGCGATGATCATAGCTGGCATTATCAGCAACTCTTGCTCTCCCTGCCCAGTTTGCAAGCGTCAACTCATCCATCCCACCCCGTTCAGCTTTGGTACTGAGCCAATGCCTAGCTTGATGGGATGTTATATCGGGTTGTGAGCCATCCTCTCGTAATATGTTATGTTTCTTCCAAAGGTGGACTCCTTTTCTGGCCTCAGACCTAGAAATCCTTGCATTAATTATGTTCACCGTAGGTAAAACAAACGAGTGTTGAATAACATCATGTTCCGCATGTAACTCACGGTCTCTATATAGTAACAAAGCCTCTGAGGCCTTAACTTTTTTTGCGTTATCAACAAAAGGCCAGTTAACCAATTTACTGATATACACCATACTCCCATTGTTATCTGGATGCGTTTCTGCATACATCGCAGCCTCCCGTGCAGGCATGCTAATTTTTTTCAATCGTTCGATAGCTTCCAAAGCTACATCTTGCATGACAGTAGGAACCCATTTAATCCCTTCGTTGCCATTTTTGGCAGGCACCCAACGTATTCCAAGTTTAAGTTCTCCGCTGCGATTCTCCTCCCATACAGTACAATCTATAGGCAATGAGAATAACTCAGAGCATCGGGATGGTGCTTGCATGAGCAATGCTATTGCAGAAGTAAAATATTCTGCTTCAATACCTAATGAAGGTGCGTCATGAAATAACTTAGCAAATAACATCATATCCTCTTCTGAGGGCAATTTATTTTTACGATGTTCTTTTCCATTCTCGTCAAGTTGAATAGTTAAATCTTTTACTTTTTGATATGGATTTGACCACCCAGGAAGACTCGGTGTTATAAAGTTGTCACGGCAGAAATTAAGAAGAAGCTCCATTTGATAGCCCGCTTTATTTCGACCTGCCAGATTTGATATGCGTCTATTAAAAATATCGCCTAGCCTTTCTAAAACTAGGCCATCGAGCATCAGAATATCTGCTTTATGTTTTGATAGAATCAATGCTTCTTCAAGTATTCGAATAGCTTCGAAATGTCTGTGAAGAGTTGTTATGGGTTTTAATGCGTAAATGTAGCGAATGTATGCTTTTGCAAAATCAATAAATGGTGCACCTAGGGGAGAGAAACTATAGGAAGTTGATGGCTCTAAATTTGTGGAGAAACGGGCAACAACACGGCGAGTATTGTGAAAAGTGTGCCATAAATTATGATCCCAGCAATCTTCACCGAAAACAGTTAATTTGTTTTTGCTACTTTGAATGAATTTTTCTAGATTTGCTTCTGAATTCAGTTCTATCGCAGGCTTAAAATGGAAAATGTTACTGTCCACTGACTATCCTCATGCTCGTTGTTGTTTCAGTTCAAAGCATTTCTGCACAACCCATTCAACTGCTAAAATTAGCCTATCTTTTGTTGCCGCGTACTCTTCACTTTTTGTCGTTTTCAACCTTACCTCTTTCTCTGCATATAGATGGGATAAGAATTTCTCGTGAGGAGCATCTAATAATGGTCTAAATTTTTCACAAGTGTAACAACTTTCATACCCCTTAACGCAAAAGTCATTGGTGCCGCATGCTCCTACGATATCGTTATCCTTGTTTGGTATGCGAGCAGCAAGGTCATGTCCTCGCTCACCCTGCTCTAAGTCAACGATAATGCGACCTAGGAATGCATTAGCAAAGGGGGCCAGTTGTTTGCCAATGGCCTTGTCAATATAGGTCACGGTATCTGCGGTATTTTCCGTATAGACCTTAACGTTTTGTGTATCGTTGTGATCCAATGCCTCCGCTATGATCAACGGCCCCAAACCTTTTCGACCAAGGTTTGTTCCTCTTGTATGACGAAACCGCCTAGCCGTTATATGAATATAGTCCCCAGTTCTTTCAGAAATAGCTTTTTGTTTTCTTTGGAAATTTTTTAGCAGGTGTTCTCTTAGATCTGTTGATGACATATTTAAAATGTCAGTATCTAATAAATCATCAGTCAAAGATGTTTTTTTAACCGCTAACTCAAAAACCATTGCCCAATCAATAAATAATGGGATTTTTGTTGCTTGAGAAGCAGTCAGTTTTATTGAGAGTTTTGATTCAAACTTCTCTGTTTCATCTCTAATTAAATTACGCAACGTTAGATAGAGCTCTTCCGTAATGGGGAATTTTTTAAAAGAGAAACGAAACCCACCACCACGCTGCTTTGCTCTAGGTATATTGAGGTAAAAATTTGTCACATTCTTACTATGATCATGTTCTTTAAATAAATCAGCAGCCTTTATTTGTCGTAACTGTGTGGGGCGTCTAGCAGTAGCCTGCAATAAACTCACATATGCATAGCATTGAAATGAGATATAGTTATTCCTGAATAAACGAATAAGTTCATGATTTAATGCAAGTACCTCATTGCTAGTAAAGGCACCTGTTTCAGGGCAACGATTAGCGACAGACACTCCTTTCTTGTTTCCTGATAGAGTTAGTATTTCGAGTGTTTTCACCATCTCTGTTGTTACACCATAATATCCATATTCATTCCAGCTAATAAGAAAACCACGGAGTGCACCTAAGTACCATTCATTGTTTTTATCAAGCATCGCTCGCCAATTGAGCAATACATCCTCATCTAGATTTTTGAATTTAGTGTCTCGCAATAGTCGTTGAAAGCGTAGATACATATTTGATGTATGGTGTGCTGATTGTTCTTCAGCATAGGTTGCTAGTGTTTTTTTAAATCCATCCAGCAGTTTTGGTTCCATAGATAAAACATCCGGCATGAATGCAATGCTGACATCTTTATTCAACATCCAGTATTCTGAGTGAAAGTCAAAGCTGTATCCATCTTTTGATACTAATTTTTTTGAGCTGAATGTTGATGGGAGATCGTCATTTTCTTCCTCAATGTAATCATATTTATTCATTCATATCCTCTATTTTTTTGAGATTCAATAATTAGTCTCTGTAATTCTTCTTGCTCTTCAAGCACTAGCTTGTTTGTCTTATTGCGAATATGGCGTTCAACATATGGTTTGGCAGAGCTCTCTGATGTGTGCCCCATTTGATACATTCGGCTTTTTGCTTCTTCACTAGATGAAATAAAATTACGGTTACTGTTTGGGTCTTTAGATAGATCATTGTTTTTGTCAATTATTTCGGAGAACCACTGGTTCCAGTTATGCCTAAAATAATGTGGGTGGATCGATTTGAACCGCTCATCCACAGATTTCATTGTTGGCACGATGATACTGTCAAATGTGCTGGTCGATATTGGCTGTCCTTGAGTTTTCCCCTTCCTATGTGTAACAAACAAGTATGGATGCTTGTTCGCGTTCGGAGTCTTTGCCCGTATGTTTATGATGTAGTCATCAATGAGTGCCGCAGTTTCATCTCTAATTCGCAACATTCTTTCTTTCGTCTTTGCTACAGGCTGATTTTTGCGAGGATCATATATGTCATCATGGTGGCGTTTTACCCATATGAATTTTTGGGGGCCGTGAAGCATTAGAAAGTTCGATTCAATAGATAGTGAGAGTAACTCACCTCTTCGTATGCCTAGTTCTTTTAAAAGTAAAAACATAAGATGATTTCGCTTTTTTGTCGAAGCGTGTTTGAACGGATTTTTTGGGTGGTCAAATTGTGCCACAGCCATAAATTCCTCAATTAATCCATCTGGCAAGTCTTTACCATCTAGTTTATCTAAAACATTCTTACCTTTGCCTTTAGGGCGAACAGCAAGTATGCGCTTATTCATACTGTTAATTTCTGTGAGCAGTTTAGTGCTATTACAGTTCTGTACAGCTACTCTAGCAATGAAATCTAAATAACTTGCAATAGCTGTCACACGATTGTAAATGTTATTACGTCCCACTGTGGGGGTGACACTGATTAGTCTTGGGGTGTTAAATAAATCAATGACCTTATCTCTGGTTTTTTTGCTTTTAGCTAAGCCTTTGAAATGAGAAATATCATGACTGAGATGTTCTCTGATGTTGTCAATGTCAGTGTCGCTAAGAAACTTACCTTTCTGAAACTCAGAGAACAGGTCTCTGTGTTTATTTTCTTCCCATTGAAGAAACCACTTTAATGCACCTAGGCGATTTGAAATGGTATTCACCGACAAGCTGCTACGAAGTTTTGTTGTCACCCAGAGGGTTGCAAGAAAATGAGGCATACCATCATTGCCCATTAAGACTGGATAACGTTCACCATTTGCAAAAATCAATCTATCTAGCTTGTACACTGTGCATCCTAATCTTACATTTTCCTCATACATAAAGTTATAGTGCTGAAAATCGCGATGGCAAGTGAAATGCAAAAATAAAAAAACCCAGCATTTCTGCTGGGTTGCTTTGCACTCAAGATGGTGAAAGTGATTTATTCTTACACTTTCATCTTTTACAAGATCTAGAACGGAAGGGCAGGAACTTTTCAGTGTAACTGCCACTGTGTGTGTGAGTTGGTTGAGTGCAAGGCAAGTAACCACAGGATCTATCCACCTTGAAATCTCACCAACATGTCCTTAAATCGCATTAAACCTATCATTAATGTAGTTCGTGTCAACATTTGATGCGTTTACGATAAAAAAGTTTACACAAATTGTCGAACGTACTCCTCAGCTTATAGAGATGATACTACACCAGTTCTGATGTCTCGGGGCTGTGGAGTTGCAATCCTTAACGTCAACTCCCCCTCCCTCAACTGCGTGTCACCCGATCTCTTGGTCTGCTACCAGGCGCGGGTCGAAGACACCCAGCTGAACCGAAAAGCAAGTGAACGCATGAGAGAAAGTCAGTGGAGCGCGGAATGACCTATGACTGTGTGGGTTGGAAAGTAACAGACTGCCGCTTGGTTTAACTCTACCGTGCAATAGCCGCTGTAATCACCCTACTACACGTCTTCACCATCAGGCTTACCTCAGAGTCATGGCCTACTGGATTGGTACATGCTATCAGAGCTTTGTCGCCCATGGGGTAAAGCAATGACAGTTCAAACAATAGTCAAGGGAAAAGATGAGTCCAGATGTTAGTTCTAATTGAATCTTGATGAAGATCAAAACCTGGAAACAGATATATATATTTTTTTACGAAAATATTGTAGTAGATCTTTTTCTATTCAGCCTTGCGAGAGATTTGCTAATGCTAGAAGGAAATCAAGAGTCCATCGAATTGATAAGGGCGGCGTTTTTCAAGATAGTTGTCGCGTAACCCTGTTTTAAGCCGCTTGTTTTTCTTCTGGTTCTGACCGCTCTGGGTTCAGCATCACGGCTCCTATCGGTGTCCAGTTTCGTGTGTTCCCACTCC